>CAZXBP010000164.1:0-6665 GCA_964639015.1 uncultured Nitrosomonas sp. | reverse complement strand
CCTCGTCCGGCGGCAGCAGCTCCTGCTGGTTTTGCTGACCCAGATTGATACCCAGCTCCTGCAGTTTTGAGAATAAGCTGAAACCACCTTCTTGTGCAGCGACTGGCAAGCTTGTCAGGGAAAAAAACAGTAATAGGATCGAAAATAAATGCATAATGTATTTAACGCTTAATGGGTAATGAAGTAAACCGGGTTTTTGCGTATTTTTATCACGCGAGTAAATAGATTATGTTGTTTCATCAATGATCCATTGTAAATATGCAGGTAGTCCGTCTGTTACAGGGACAGTTATGATTTCCGGTAGTTCATAGGGGTGCATGGCATTGATGATCTGCTCAACACGGTTATAATGTTTTTGCTGGGTTTTAATAAAAACCGGTAATTCTTCAGCCGATTCTGTTTTATCCTGCCAGCGATAGATCGATATGCAGGCAGAGAAAATATTGACGCAGGCGGCAAGGCGCATGTCGATCAATTCCTGCGCAAGCGCGGCGGCGCTTCCATTATCCGGGAAATTGGTGATAATCAGAATGGCTTGTGTCATGAGCGGTTTACTGCGAAATATGAACGATTGACGCGTATTATTTTAACGCGGTTATCAGTTTTTGTGACTAAAAGAGCGTTCAAGGAACACTATCGATAAAACAGGATAAAGCTGGCTTTGCAATTGGGCCAGGCAAATTACATCACTTGGCTTGGACGATACAGGAAAACAGGAATATGAAACGTTTTTTTTTATTAATACAGATACTCGCGCTACTAACGCCCGTTACGGTATTTTTTGGCTACATTGTTATTGATGACGGCGATCAGTTTACTGCGGAACATTACATGATAACGGCGATCAGTGCACTGCCTTTTTTTATTGCGTTGCTGGTCAAGTTTTTAATGTCCGGCGTGGACAGAAAATCGGACTGATGCAAAATTACTGTTGATGGCATCGAAACCCCGTGTTGCGCTGCTCGCCATAGATCAGGGCACGACCAGTACCCGTGCAATTCTATTTTCCGATAAAGGCGAGTTGTTGTCTGTCAGACAAAAAGAGCTGACTTTACTCTATCCGAAAAAAGGATGGGTAGAACAGAATCCCGAGGCGATCTGGAATGATACGCTAGCGGTGAGTCGTGAAGTGATCAGAGACGCGCAACATGATGATTTAACGGTTGCTGCTATGGGTATTGCGAATCAGCGTGAAACGACGCTGATCTGGGACCGCAAAACAGGACGGCCGGTTTATAATGCGATTGTCTGGCAGGACCGTAGAACAGCGGATTATTGCGAAAAACTTGAAAAATCAGGTCATGAGCAAAGTATTATCGATAAAACCGGTTTGCTTATTGATCCCTATTTTTCGGCGACCAAGATCGCCTGGATCCTCGATCATGTTCCGGGCGTCAGATTACGTGCAGAAAACGGTGATCTGGCATTCGGAACGATCGATACATTTTTGCTGTGGCGGTTAACCGGCGGAAAAGTGCATGCGACCGATATCACCAATGCGTCACGAACAATGCTGTATGACATTGTCCGTCAGCGATGGGATGATGACCTGATCAAACTGTTCAATATTCCTGCGGCTGTATTACCGGATGTCAAGGCCAATGTGGCGGATTTCGGACAAACGTTACCGGACCTGCTGGGCGCATCCTATGTCGTCGGCGGGATGGCCGGCGATCAGCATGCCGCGCTGATAGGTCAGGCCTGTTTCGAACCCGGTATGATCAAAGCCACCTATGGTACCGGATGTTTTGCGTTGATGAATATCGGGACAGACTTCGCCACTTCTAAAAATAGATTAATCACAACAGTTGGATACCGTATCGGCAGCGATACGTATTTTGCTGTCGAAGGTTCCATTTTTAACGCCGGCACGGCGATCCAGTGGCTGCGGGATAATCTCGGATTGCTGGTTGATGCGCAGCACAGTGAAACTGTTGCGTTGTCAGTGCCTGACAGCAATGAAGTCTATTTTGTACCGGCGTTTACCGGATTGGGGATGCCTTACTGGCAGCCGCAGGCGCGTGCAGCCATTATCGGACTAAGCCGGGAAAGTCATAGCGCGCATATAATTCGTGCCGCGCTGGAAGCGCAGGCTTATCAAAGCCGCGATTTAATGGAAGTAATGGCTGCCGATTGTGCCGATTGCGGCAACGAAAGCTGGTCTTCTAAAAACGTGCTGCGCATTGATGGCGGTATGGCGGGAAATGCATTCATGTGCCAGTTTCTTGCCGATATGGTCAATCGGATCGTTGAAATTCCCGCCGTCCAGGAAAGTACTGCATGGGGTGCCGCAGCCCTTGCTGGTCTGCAAAGCAATGTTTTTACGGACCTGACTGATATTTCCAGCAACTGGTCATGTATGCGCCGTTACCGGCCGGCAATGGATTCATCTGACAGACATGCGCTCTATGCAGGCTGGAAAAACGCTGTGAAAAGCGTCTTGAGATGAAGGGTAGTCAGATTGTAGCCGAGATTCATCATGAAAATCCGCTGTGCGTCGATTCAATTTTATTTTCTTAATAATTCATTGTCTTTTTTAGACTAATTACATATATGCTTGATTACTTGTTGTTAAGTTGCGCTGTTTGCAGGAATTATCCCGGTAGTCAAATTAACTCATATAAACCTGGAAACCTCAGTTGACCGTTATTCGAGATGACTAACGATATGAATATATGAAACAATTCGAGCTATGCCGGTTCATCCGGATGGTGAGTCAAACGATGGTGTTTACAGCACGCCGCTTTTTAATTTTTGCTGCGTTACAATTCGTTGTAATAACGCGTTATTACGCCTCATTGTGCCTTGCCGAAAATAAAAATCAACGCACTTTAAACCCCATTCAACTGAGGTTTTTAGGATAAATCCTTCTAATCCGAATGCGAAATTCCCTGATGTGGATGCGTGACAATCGAAAAATCAGTATATTGGGAAGTCTGTTACTGATGGGGCTGACCATTATTACAGGCGCTGCGGTTTACGGTGTGATGCGCCAGCAAATTGAACTGTCGCTTGGACGGGGACTTGGCGTGGCTTTACAGGGCAAGGGGCATTTGCTTGAAAGCCAAATTGAAAAAAGCCTCGCTGATACGGAATCTTTGGCCATGCAGCCCGTATTGATTCAGTCGATGCAGCGAGCTAATGCTTTCCCGAATGAGAGTTACGCGCTCGAAGATTTGGAAAAGAATATTCACTCTTTGATGCAGGTGGGCTTTACAGCCGCAATCGTTTACGATTTACAAGGGAAAAAACTATTCCGGATCGGAGAATTCTCTCAGCAGCAAAAGCAGTCTTTGGCGCTGAATCGATACGCTGATACATTTCTCATCTGGGATGATCAGCTTATTCTGCATGCCAATAGAGATGTGTTTGATGAATATGGTCAGCGCGTTGGCAGTATTACAACCGAAATCACATTGCCGCAATTAACGCGCAGCTTCGGTGAAATCAGATCGATTGGCAAAACAGGCGTATTTATTTTATGTGCACCGCCCCGTAATGATGAAAAAAATATAGCCTGCTTGATCAGTCAGCTTGACGGTATCCAGTTCAAGTATTTAAAGCATGCAGTAGAAGAAGGTGTGTTGCCAATGAATTATGCGCTTGATGGCCAAAAGGGTGTTATCGCTGTCAAGGACTACCGTCATGTGCCTGTCATTGAAGCCTACGCGCCGCTACAGGCATTGGGTCTGGGGATGATTCTGAAACTGGACAAGGAGGAATTATTTAAATCTGTATCCGATCAGCTGATAATTGTTATTTTGTATCTTGCCGGATTAATAGCTGCTGAGATATTGCTGTTAAACTGGTTCATACGCAAGTTGATCAATTCTGAGCAGGAAGCACAAAGCGTCCGGCAAAAGGCAGAGCGGTTTTCTCATGAATTAGCCCGTAAGGAACTGGAGCTGCGTGAGCGTCTGAAAGAAATAACATGTCTTTACAAGATAAGAAACAGTATTGGTACGGAAAGTGCCATGGACAATATCTGCCAGCAGATTTTCAAGTACCTCATACCTGCCATGCAATACCCCGATGATACTTCCGTCGTGATTGAGATTGACGGAAAACAAATCTGTTCTGCCGATCATCAACCTGATCGAACGCATGCGCTGCGATCGGATATTATTGTGAATGGAAAAACCTGCGGCCATCTCAGCGTTTTCTATCCCGACGACAAATCATTTCTTGTGCTGGAGGAGCAGAAGCTGATTAATGCTATTACGGACGATATGGTGAAATGGCTTGAACGCAGGCAGGTTGATGAAATTCTGCAAATACGATTGAAAGAAATGACCTGTTTGTATGAAATTCGTCGCGGTATGGGACTGGAATTATCGGAGGAAATCGTATGCCGTAACATTGTTAAACAGCTGGTTGCAGCAATGCAATTTCCGGAAATTACGACTGTGGAAATTAAAATTGCTGATAAGGTATATGTTTCTGAGAACGCGTGCCAGCAGCAGGCAAGCGTGCATGAATTTTATCGCAATGCCGCAGCCAAAGTATGTTATGACTGCTACAGATATGGCGCAACTGTAGGTGCTGAAGTGCAGTCCGATCTGGCTGTTCATGAAAAAACCTGCGGTTATCTGCGCGTCTCGTATCCTGAAGACAAACCCTTTATGGTAGTGGAAGAACAGAAGCTGGTTGACGCCATTGCCGCTGATCTGTCGCGATGGCTTGAGCGTAAACAGGTAGACGACATGCTGCGGGAGCGATTGAAAGAAATGACCTGCCTCTATGAAATTCGCCGCAGCATGGGAATGGAGCTGTCGCTGGATAATGTCTGTCGGAATATATTTAAGCATTTGATTCCTGCAATGCGATTCCCGGAGATTGTTACAGCGGTCATCGAACTGGATGGTTGGGGATATACATCGGGTAAATATAGTCATGGTTTTGTTAATCCGGCATCATCGAAGCGAAATATCGCTGAAGAAATCCGGGGTCCCTGGCGTGCCGAGCGTGAGCCAGCCTGTACAGGTTATGCGCTGATTAACGTGAACGGCAGGATCAGCGGGCACCTGCGTGTATTTTATCCTGCCGACAAGCCATTTTTGGTACAGGAAGAGAAGAAGCTCATCAACGCTATTGCCAGTGATCTGGAGATATGGCTTGAACGTAAACGATTGGAGCAGGCACTGATCTTTGTTGCAGAAGAACAGGCGCATACACTCGGACAGGAACTCCATGACAATCTGGGGCAGCAGATTGCTGCGATAGGTTATCAGGCCAGAGCACTGGAGAAAAAAATAGATACGTCCGGAAGCAAAACAATGGCGTCAGTAGCAGCATCTATTGCCACACAGGCTCAGACTGCTGTTATACAAATCAAACAACTGGCGCAGGGATTGTTGCCCTTTGAACTGGAAGCCAACGGACTGATAACGGCACTGGAGAAGCTGGCTGCAAGAATAGTGTCAACTTACGGGATTGACTGTGAATTTTTATGTGAACAGAAAATTGCCATTAACGACAAAAATATTGCCTTGAATCTTTACCGAATAACCCAGGAGGCTGTCAATAATGCAATACGTCATGGCGGTGCCCGGCATCTGACTATATCGCTGTCACTTGAGAAGGAGGATATGCTTGTTTTATCGATATGCGATGATGGTTGCGGCTTTAGAGCTGAAGTGAATCATGATGAAACCCAGGGAATGGGTATCAAGATCATGCTGTATCGCGCCAAACAACTTGGCGCAAAACTGAAATTTCTGCCGCGCGCCGAAGGTGGAACGGAAGTGTGTTTAAAAATGAGGATGATTTAATATGTCAAAGCCAAAAGCACAGGTTATGCTGGTAGACGACCATCCCATGATGCGGCATGGAATGGCGATGCTGATAAACATGGAGCCGGACCTGGAAGTAGCTGCTGAGGCTGGCGACGGAAAAGAAGCGCTGTCGATACTGAAGAAGAATGCGCACATCGATATCGTTCTGCTTGATGTGACGCTCAAAACGGTTTCCGGTTTTGAAGTCATAAAAAATATACATCTCTTTAATCCGATGCTGCCGGTACTTTTTGTCTCGATGCATGATGAAGCGGTTTATGCTGAACGCGCTCTACGCGCCGGCGCGCGTGGTTATGTTATGAAACAGGAGCCGGGAGAAGTCGTGATATCAGCCATACGCGAGGTTTTGAAGGGTAATGTATATTTAAGTGCCAAAATGCAGACCAAGTTGCTTAACAGAATGGTAACCGGGCATTCTGAACCTGAACAGACGATCAACAGTTTAACGCCGAGTGAATTTGAGGTTTTAAATTTAATCGGAACAGGTCACAGCAGTCAGGAAATTGCCAAATTATTAAATCGCAGCATTAAAACGATAGAAACGCATCGGTTTAACATTCGCGCCAAATTAAATCTGAAAGACAGCGCCGAACTGATCCGCTATGCGGCAAACTGGGTCAGGGAAGGTCGTTAGCAATTTACTGACGCAGCGCTTACGAGAATTTGATGGCGTTCGGAGCAGGGTGGCAACCGTAATGACAAACCGGTTGGCCCTCGATACCTGATTTTGAAATGCGATAAAGTATGAAGTTTCAACCTAAAAACCTCAGTTGAATGGGATTTAGAGTGCGTTGATTTTTATTTCCGGCAAGGCACAATGAGGCGTAATAACGCGTTATTACAACGAATTGCAACGTAGCCGGAATTAAA
>CAZXBP010000163.1:0-6691 GCA_964639015.1 uncultured Nitrosomonas sp. | reverse complement strand
TTCAACTGCATGCCCAGCTGCGCGGCAAGCTGTTTGGCTTTGTCTTCAAGTTGCGCCGCGTTGTCATTTTCAGCAGCAAGATGTGTGGAACACAGCATCAACACAAGGACAGTAAAAATCGTACGCATGGCTCCTCCGGAAATTCAAAGTTATCAGGATAGCTGGATTATAAACCTGCAATATTCAACCAGACCAATGCAATTTTTCATCAATTAGCAAAGTAGGGGGATAAACGAAGTGCCATCCACCCTAACCAACAATTGAAACTGCCTTCTCATTCTGGTGGATGACGCCACGCTTATCCGTACCCGCTGGCAGTGAACCCCAACGCAAACACCGCAACAAAGGTGATGAACATGTTGGGGTTCATTGCATTCACCCCCAACCTACGGTGCTACCGCCCTATCGCTCCTCATGCAAACGACCTTCCACATACTTGTGGAGAATACTGGCAACCAGGGTTTGGTAGGGGATACCTTCCGCCAGGGCTTTTTTCTGGAGTGCCCGCAGATCCCTGGAAGAAAGCCTGATGTTTATACGGGCATCTTTCCTGAACATCGCTTCCGCGTATTCCTGATGGCGCTGCTTTCTTTCAGCAAAATCCGCAACTCGTCTGAGTTCACCGGCTTCAAACGCTTGCAGAAGTTCCTGTTCTTCCTGATCCAGTCCGTTCATTGACTACCTCCCAAATAGACTCTGGTCGCTTTCCGGCTCGGAATAATCGTTTTCAGAAAAACTTCATCTTCCGACTCTACAAAGGGAACCAAATAAACATAGCCTTCCATTTCGATCACATGTATTCGTTGACCCGGGTAGCACTCCTGATTCGGGTGCTCCAGCGTGTCCAGAATACCGCCAATCGAGATGTGGAAAACCACATCCTCGAACGAAATATTCCGTTCCTTTTGCAGGCGTTTGTTCTTTTCGGGATTCCATGTAATCGGCTTCACGAGAAAGATTCTAGCACAACGTGTGCCATTTGTGCTCAAATACCAATGTCATCCATCAGGCGTTGTATTTTTGGCATCGTACAGACAGGATTGTTAAAGCATTAATTCCTTGGTCCGTCTTACCGTTCCAAAACAAACAGGTGGTTAGCTGAGGGCTGCAAACCCCAACACAAACGCCGCAACAAACATCGAACATGTTGGGGTTCATTGCATTCACCCCAACCTACCCGCTGATGCTTTTTTGTGATTACAGTTTGCAAATCATATTCACCCATGCGATGATTAATCATGATTACTTATGATTAAGGATCTAAAAATGGCAAGTGAAACAGGACGTATGAGTGTATCAATAACACCCGAAAAACAAGAAAAATTAGATGCTATCGCAAGCAGCCTGGACCGCTCCAGAAATTGGCTGGTTAACCAGGCCATTGATTACTATCTGGAAATTTACGATTGGCAAACGGAAATAATTCAAGAACGCCTGGATATTGCTTCGAAAAAAAATGCACAACTCCATTCGAGCGATGATGTTGATGCCATCATCAATCAATATAAAGCATGAGTGTTGTTGTATGGCTTAATGAAGCCCTTGAAGATTTAAAATCAATTGGCGATTATATTGCGCAAGAAAACGCTAATGCTGCCTATAACGTTTTAATTAGAATAAAAACTGCTGCTGACAATCTATCGCGTCACCCCGAAATCGGCCGCCGGGGCCGTATTTTGGGTACGCGAGAGATAGTGATGAATGATCTTCCATACATTCTTGTCTATCAAATAACAGGTAAGGATATCCGTATTTTGGCTGTTATGCATACAGCCAGAAAATGGCCTCAAAATTTCAAACGTTCTCGCTAATAATCATTACTCAAAAAATCACCATCCACCACGCACGAGCCGAACGCGGAAAGCGGTCATAACATTGGTAGTCATCGTTTGAGGGCCCAATGCATTCGCACAACTCGATTCAGCTATTTTAGAATAGCTGCATTGCAAAAAGCCGAATATGTTTTAATGTGAAATATTCTTATTGGAAATAATTCTATGCATCAGACAGCCAAATTAACAAGTAAAGGTCAAGTTACCGTACCCGCTGAAGTCCGGAAAGCGCTACACCTGAAATCCGGCGACACACTTGCCTGGGAAGTACAGGAAAATGGAAAAATCATCGTTTACAGGGTGGAAGCAGTCGATGTGGATTTCCTTAGCGCATTAAACGACACGCTATCTGAATGGAACAGCGCTGAAGATGACGAAGCTTACCGCAACCTGTAACCGCTTTGATATTGTAAAGACTCCTTTTCCATTTACTGACCGGCGGGCGCACAAAAACAGACCCGCGGTTATCATTTCAACAGCCCAATCGTTTAACCAACTTATCGGCCACAGCATCATGGCAATGATCACCTCTGCTCAACACACACCCTGGCCACTTGACACGCCTATTGATGATCTGGATAGCACCGGCCTGCCGGTGGCATCCATCATTCGTTTAAAACTTTTTACACTGGATCACCGTCTCATTATCGAGACTCCAGGAGGCTGTCCGAGAATAGCGATCGTAGCGAGGACGACGCTGGTTGAGCGGGATTTTTCGATCATTTGAGGCGAATAGTCGTTCTATTCAACGAAAAGGATCGGAAAATCCCGCCAGCCAGAATCGTCCGCAGTAGATCAGTCTATTCTCGGACAGTCTCCCAGGCCACTTGTCCGCAAAGGACGCTCTGGTTTTTAATAAAAATCTGACTGCACTTTTCAGCGATTCATAAACCATAACCGTCCTGCATACCCCGCCAGGGCTCTGACAATCCGCCATACAAGTTGGCGGCTTATTGTCACGCTCCCCAGCCTCGCCACCCCAACACAAACCACAAAAAATCACTGTCCGCCGCGCACGAGCCGAACGTGGCCGCCGTCGGCCTCATTGCTGGCGTAGTCATAGCCATGGCTGAAGAGCACTCCCCACGCGCTAAGCACGCTACCGGCATACGGGGACGCAGACCAGTACCAACTGTTCAACGTAGTCGGAAACACTGTGGCGTTGATTGCGGGGCTGACGCAGGCCTGTTCGACAATGCTGCTCAACTCCTTGATATCGGGCATCCGCCAGTCACTGTAACCGGCGAAGCTGGAACCCTCGGCGGCCTGCAATGCTGCCTGCCATGTGTAAGCCTGGCCACTGCCGGTGCAGGTTGCGCCATTCCAGTTTTGTCCCAGCGCGCAACGCATCCACATCAGTCCGGTTTTGTTGTGCGTGACGGTGCCGTCATCATGTTAATGCATCAATGAAAGACCTGACCCCTTTGATGACCCCTTTGATGTGGAATGCAATCGCTAAGTCTTACCCAGCGATTATTGGGATCAAGTACCATTTCTGGCAGCGTATCGATCCTGGGAGGGTGGGCTGGCTTTGGCTTGTATAACGAATCATAGTGCACGGTTTTTGGTGGTATTTCATCAAATTACGTGCACTATTTTACCAAACTATATCATATTATTCAATATAATCATGTTGTTATAGTTTCTGAGTAAGCTCTATGTATGGAGGTGAAATAAAATTAATCAATGCACCTTAAAAATTTGAGCTTTAATTGCCGTCAGACTAGTATCGCCAGTGGCTCCCTCGAAACCTTGACTATCATCATGCCATGTTATAACAAAGCTTCTATCTAGTAATGCAACTACTGAAGGAAAATACTGGTTGTCCTTTGTTGCTGTATTAACAAGAATTTTTTCACCTATTTTATCTCCCTGATAATCAAATACTTGCGATTTTATACCTAAGCCACTGAAATCATTTTCTTGCCAAGTAACAACGAAAGACCCATCGGTTAAGCCAGCAATCTGGATATGCTGGTTTGAGTTTGGTCCTATATAGAGTAGCTCACTAAACTTAGAGCCATTTTCTAATAATTTTATAGATCCATCTATAACAATGACATATTTTTCATCATTAATTTTAACGATTTCAAAAGATTTCCGTATCACACTGTTACTCAAGTAATGTCTAATATTTTGTGTACTTACTGTCACGCTACCCAAATATATAGGCGTGTTAATGTTAGTCCCTGCTATGTATTTACTAAAATAGGCCAAACCTCCCTCATACCTATCGAGTTTAATTTCATTCCATATAATGACTGGCGTGCTGTCTACAAGGCCTGCTATTTTCGGGCCATATTGAAATGTAAATACGCCATCGTGAGATGGATAGTTTTTTTGCAAATTCCCAGTTGCATCATAAATTTGTATCTCAACTGTTAATCCAGGCACTTCGCCTCTCGCAAAACTACTGAAGAAATCATCAAAATTATCATTTAACAAGAAAACACCTATTTTAGAATACCAATCATGCCAATTCTCCTTCGCTATAGCAAAACCGCCTTTAGCCAGCGCAAAAGTGTCCCACTTTGCATAAGTATTAAAATTGGAGCTTACAAAAACATTGTTACCTATTTTACCGCCATCAGAATTAAGGATTTGAAAGTTGAGTAAAGAATTACGAGTATCCACATGAGATATAACAAAATTACCATTTGAAAGAGCAGTATTACTCATACCATTAGGATTTAAAGTCCCCTTAAGTAAGGTGATTTGGCTCCCGTGGTAACTGCCATCTGAGTTAAAAATTTGCAATTCTGTTACATCCAGATGAGAAGGCCAAGCTATCACGAACATGCCCCCAGGAAGTGCTGCTATACGTGGAGTCTGTACGTAGATAGAAAAACCATAAGAAATTTCTCCTCCTAATTTACTACCATTTGAATCAAATATCTGTGCTTTAAATTTTTTTGTGCCGTTGTCAAACCACGCGATAACAAAATTACCATTTGATAGCAAAGCCATGTTCGGTCCGGTTTGTGATCCTTCAATTTGTTCATTGACTAGAATCTCGGTTCCTGATGGCATAATCCCTATTGATACTTTTTCCAAAAAATCACCACACACCCAGCCAGACTGATTATCCAGCAGGGAAGTTCTGATCCACAGCTTTGTACAGCCATTTTGGGCTGGCGCACTCTCCAGTTCAACGAGTTGTTGCTGGTTCCAGGCGTAACTGAGTCGGCTGGGCGATGACGCGCACGCACTGGCGGTTGGGCAAACGCTTACACCAATAGTTGTGGATGGCGTCGGATCGGTAACTCTCCAGCGTTGCACGCTACCGACCGGTTCGGCCTGTATCCAGCCTTTCGCGGGGCCTGCTTCGCCGGGAAAATCGATTTCATACCAGTTGCCCACTTGCTGCGTTGCGACAAAGGTTTGATTGGCTGCGACATTGCCCAGAACAACGGCATACTCGGTTCCGGGGCCGGTGCGTACGATCTGGTCAGCAAGCGCACGTACGGCTTTCGGCGCATAAGCCGTCCAGCCATGATCGAGATAGGGCCAGGGATTGAGGTAACCGGCGAGATTGGGTACCTGGGGCGTATAGCCCCAGTATGGGCCTGAATCATCATGCAGATTGCCCAGTGTACCTTTTTGCTTGACCTCGAAATGCAGATGAACGCCGCAAGGGTCGGTTAGATTTGCGCAGCCGGTATCTCCCATTGTGCCAATAACGTCCCCTGCTTTAACCTGAACTCCATTCGCAACGGCAATGGATGCCAGATGCGCATAAAGCGTGAACGGGCCTTGTCCATTGTTGTGATCGATGATCACCACGTTGCCCATGTTGTGATTTTCATTTGCAAAAGTATGATTGGGTATCGCTCTGACTGTTCCCGCAGCTGCGGCCAGGATTGCCGGATCGCCGGCCAGATCAAACCCGGCATGGTATTTGTTGTTACCGACTGCATTATAAGCAGCATATGCTTGCGTCAGGCTGAAATTTGTTATCGGCCAGATAAAAGACGATGTGCTGGACTGAACACAGTCTGTCGGTCGCGTCATCGTGGTCGATGTGAGCACGGCAGCCAGCGCATCCAGTTCAGTGCATTGGATGCCGCTGTTACCAGACAGATTAAGCTGCTTGAGCTGGGTCAGGCTTCTTAACGGTGTAATGACGCTGATCTGGTTATCGCTGAGCACAAGGGTTTGCAATGCCTGGAGGTTCTCGATACCGGTCAAATTGGCAATAGTGCGGTTTGCACAAGACAAGGTAGTGACTTGTTCAACCGTCTGCCAGCCATTTGCCGTTGCAGCGTCAAGTACACATTGCCCAAGGCTGGCATCGGTGAATGCAATGCTTGAGAGCAGCGTTCCGGTTGCGCCACCTATCGGTTTCAGCGCATTGCCCGTCACCCAGCCATCAACACCTTCATCAAAATCCACATTCCACCATTTTGAACCATCAGCCGTTGTTTCTTCGACTACCGTACCTTTGGCGCCGGGAGACTGGAGGCCTTTCACGTTGCCATTCGGAACGTCATAAACAATGAGTGTTCCCGCAGTTGACGGCAACTCGACACGACTGCCGATTTGAAATGATCCCGATGAAACGGTATTGCCTACCTTGACGCGATAGAAATCTTCGGAAGCCAAATCTTTATCGAAAAGGACGCCAAAAAAGAGCGCGAGATTTGTCGCCGCTTCCACGCTTGATGCCATTTTATTCGCCAAGGCGATTGGACTGCCGAAATTGTTTACTATAATTTCGATTTTGGCTTTAAATACCCCGGATGTAAACATTAGGAGCAAATCATCGAAAATGCATCCAACAAAAGCCCATGCATCGGGATCCACGAGAAAATTTAAGATGACATATTCAGCAAGCGCTCCAATATTCTCCGATCCCCCGG
>CAZXBP010000162.1:0-6713 GCA_964639015.1 uncultured Nitrosomonas sp. | reverse complement strand
TTGGCTACGAAGATTTTAACTTTTTTGGTTCCGGCTTGTCCGGCTTAGGTTTAATGCAATTCAACAAACCGACATAATGCAACGGTATATGCGAATCCTGATTTCCCGGCTCTTTGCCGTCTGCTGCGAATTTAACCGCTGATTTCCGTCACAATTGATTCAGATCAGCCCAGGCACAAAAAAATAGCATAAAATCCTGTTGATCTTAAAAGGAGGCCTGTATATGAAAATGAAACATGTTATTTCAACCCTGAGCGCTGTGCCGCTGGTGTTTATGCTGTCACACACCGTTTCCCACGCGATGCCGGGCATGCACGGCTCCAGCGGCGGGAGCGCAGACGAGGCGCCACGCGTATCAAAAGATATGGGTGAACCGATCAATTCATCGGGCGCGGAAATGGAAATCACCTACAGCGCCGATGGCAAAACCGCGATTTTTGTCTCAACCCGCGCGGGCAGCATTGAATCGCCCGGGAATCCCTACAACTTCGATATCTGGATGTCTCACAACGTCGATGGCGCCTGGCAGCCACCCATTCACCTGGGGCCGGATATCGATCCTGCGGCAGGACCGAACATCAACACGTCCGCCTGGGAACTGGAACCGAGTTTTTCCGACGACGGCAATGTCATTTATTTCACGCGCTATGAACCGGGAAATATGCTGTCCGGCGACCTCTATGTCGTTCAGAAAATCGATGGCGTCTGGCAATCCGCGAAAAACTGGAACGACGTACCGGAACTGCCGAACATCAATACGTCGACCGGCGAGGAGCATTGTCCGATCATCGCTTCCGATAGCCTGATTTACTTCAGCTATAATCAGCCGGGCGTCACGCAGGACAGCGATATCTGGAAAGTTGAAAAGAAGGATGGTGTCTGGCAGGAACCGGTAAGCCTGGGACCGAAAATCAACTCACCGTATCGCGACCACATGCACTGGACCGGACTGTCAAAAGACGGCAAGAGCCTGATTATTACCAGCACGCGGCCTGACCTGGGTTCGCGGGGTGGGCATGACGAGTGGATTTCGCACCAGAATGAAGAAGGTGAATGGCAGGAACCATTGAATCTCGGCGATGCGATCAATACCGGTGGAGAGGATATGTGCTGGACTTTTACGCCGGATGGCAAGAAATTTACCGGCAGCTGGGGACCGCACGGTACCTACGATATGGATATCCGCTGGGTCAACAAAAACGATATTCCCTTGCTCCGGGACTTCGAGCCGATCGGTCCACCGCCCAATCTGCTCAAATCGACTTATCGGCAATAACAAGCCGGATCCTGCCGGCTTTGTTGCCGGTAGATTGGTTTATGTTGTTCAACACCACAAAAAAACGTTATTGACAGCGCTGGTAAGGCGATCCGTTTACCAGCGCCTGATGCAGACGGCTGAGCGGCGGCCCGCCCGCCCAGCCGTGGTCGTGGCCGGTCACGTCCAGGCGTCCGAATTGTTCTTCGGCATTGAAGTTAAACAGAATAGGACGCTCCGGTTCATGATAGGGAAATAGCCAGACCTGAATGCCTTCGTAGAAATTACCGCCGTAACTGTAAGCGATATCGGGTTTAATGCGTTCGACCCTATCATCGATATGGATGCTCAGTTCACCGGCCGGCGTTACCTCAATGGTCGGCTGTTTCCGGCAATCGCCCTGCGGTGCGTATCGGCCGGACAGGATGTAACCCCGGTATTCACTCAGTGGCAGCCCGGATTTCTGTGCCTCAGCTTCCGCCAGTTCTCTGGTCATGACCCTTTCTTCAACTCCGGCATCGGCGGTAACCGAAAAAACACACAGCATGGCGATGATCGCCGTATTCGTTCTAATACGCATTAGTTACTCCTTTACTTTGTGTTCTGCAATAACCGGATTATTGCCGCATCTATCGGGCTATGGCACCGAATTAATGCGATTCGACGCCATGCGACAAAGCCTTCGCTTCCCCTTCGGATAAAATAAACACCCGGTCTGCCGCATTAATCACGGCAGGTTGATGCGACACCGCGATGATCGTGAGCTGTCTGGACAGTTGTTGCAGCGTTTCACAGATCGTTTTTTCACTTTCCGGATCCAGCGCGCTGGTTGGTTCATCCATGATTAAAAATTCCGGCCCATGCGCAAGCGCGCGCGCAATGGCAATCCGTTGCCGCTGCCCGCCGGACAGCAATCCGCCGCGTTCGCCGACAACAGTATGCATACCATCAGGCAGCGCATTGACAAAATCCCATGCCCCCGCCTGACGCAGCGCATGCTCGGCGTCCTTTGCCGTCAGCGCAGGTTCGCCAACCAGTATGTTGTTCATGATGGTATCGTGCAGCAGGATGGTATCCTGCGAGACATAACCAATCATGTGCCGCCATTTTCTCAAATCGAGATCAGGCAGAGATTTGTCGTCAATCAGAATCTTTCCCGCATCAGGTTCGGTCAATCCGCACAACAGATCGATCAGCGTGCTCTTGCCCACGCCCGACGGCCCGGTAATCGCGGTGAATGTTTTAACCGGAATATCAAGATTGAGCTGTTTAAAAATCACTTTTTCACCATAGCTGAACTTGACATGCTGCAATGCTATACCCTGCCGCAAGGTTGGCTCAGCGGTACCGGAATTCCGTTCGGCGGCGGCAGCGGCATCTTCCGCCGCTTTACGCAGTGCCCAGTAGGCGCTCTCCTGAACGGCCAGTTGCTGGTATTTACGCTGTGTTTTATTAAGCAAACCCAGTATGCGCGTCAACAAAAAAACCATCACCATCACTTCGGGCAACGACAGTTGCCAGACCACCAGCGCAAGATACAAACCCGCCGCGGTAATTGCCGCCAGAATCGGTTCCTGCAATGCCATGAGCGCCGCCCGGCTCATGACTTCGTGGCGCGTGGCTTTTTCCAGTTGCGTGGTCTGATCACGCAATATCGCATCGGCAACATTATCGCGCGACATGGCTTTGAGCGACTTTACGGAATTCAGCACATCTGAAAGATAAGTCAGCAGATAACGCAGCAACTGGGTCTGATTTGCACCCGCCCGGCGCGTCGCACGCACCAGGCGATGCAGAACAACCAGCAGGAACAGGCCGATAAACAGTGACGCCAGTGTCGCCTGCCATGAAATAAACACGGCGACCACGGCATAAACAAGCACCTGTATGGCCAGTGCCAGCACAATCACGCTATGCTCGAAACCGTTCGCCGCACGATACGCCTCGGTTGCCACGGAATTTGCCAGCGCGCCGACCGGCTGGCGCAAATAATACGACCAGCGGCTGGCCAGCAGCGCCTCGATCAGATTCAGGCGCAAAGCCGTTGCCACATGTGCAACGGTGTACCCGACCTGCCGGTTCGCCAGCAGCAATATCACACCCTTGGTCAACATGCCACCGACAATAATAATCAGAATCATATCCAGCGTCGGTTCGATACCGATCTTCTGCAACGCTTCCGCCATGAACTTGCCGATACCCGAATCGTCACTCGATTCACCTACCGCGATCGACAATAAAGGCAATAATGCGGTCAGACTCAGTCCTTCCGCCACACCTGCGATAAGCAACGCCAGCAGTACAAATGCGCTGCGGCGTGGAAAAACCATGATATAGGTAATAAGGGTTCGCATTGTTTAAAATTTATGAAGATAAGCCAGGCGACAGTTTTACAAGCGGCAGGAATTTAAGAACCGCATTATATTACCTGAAAGCCGGGCACAATTTATTGTATACGCCAAGTCTCTGATGGCGTCATGGCGTGTTGTTGCAAAAATATCGGTAAAAATCAATTTTAACCGGAATATCCGGAAACATAACGCAGATCCGATTCTGTTGTTCGGGATAAATCAATCGGCGCCGGAACGGGTCAAAATTCACAATTTACACGACTTAACACCCGCTAATAACGAAATCAACGCGTAAACGCAATGACTAAAATATGCGTTTTCACTAGGAGGCTGTCCAGAATAGACTGATCTACTGCGAACAAGCCTGATTGGCCGTATTTTCCGATCCTTTTCGTTGAATAGAACAACTATTCGCTCAAATGATCGAAATATCCCGCTCAACCAGCCTCGCCCTCGCTACGATCGCTATTCTCGGACAGTCTCCTAGCGTATTCTGCAACAGGAACAAGGAACGACCATGGCTTTGAAAACGTCAATAAAAGAATTCTCCGCGCTGCTGGGTGATAAAGATTCGCTGCTGGATAAGCATTTCAAACATTTAGCGCAAAAGATTGAGTTGCACTGGGGCTATGATGAGTTTTATCCGTTTATGGAGAAACTTCTTCTTGATACCCGGGACGGCAATCGTGCAGGATTACCCGCCGAAGCGATGCAGGAGATCTCCGATTTATATGAAATTCATGAGAAAAAGTTTCCATTCAAAAAAAGTGGCGGACAACATACTTTTCATCTGCACTAAGATTTATCCGGAGATAAAAATAAATTGTACCGCTCCCGGCATTGCTCATACCCGATCAATCACTCTTCTCTTACAGCATGTGCTTTCGATTATCAACAGAGAATTAAATGGGAAAATCATCGGTTATTTGAAAGATAGCCTGGCGGAAGCACCGGTATACTGGACACATATTCAAGCATCACTTCGATATACCAATCGATTACACGCTTGCATATTTTCCTTATGGTAGTTTTTGAAGCATCTCCCTCCGGGGAGATGCTTTTTTCTTTTAAGCAGACCGGATCTACAACACATACCGCGCAAGGTCTTCGCTCTGCGACAAGTCCTTCAGCCGCTCATCAACATAGGCGCCATCGATTTCTATCGTTCTCCCGCCATACTTCGGCGCGTCATACGAAATTTCTTCCAGCAATCTCTCCATGACGGTGTGCAAACGCCGCGCGCCAATGTTTTCGGTTTTATTGTTGACTGAAAATGCAATCTCGGCCAGCCGTTTAATGCCTTCGCCTGAGAACTTAAGTTCGACGCCTTCCGTTTTGAGCAAGGCTTCATATTGCCGGGTCAGACAGGCATCGGTATTGGTGAGAATCTGCTCAAAATCGCTGACACTCAAACTGGTGAGTTCCACCCTGATCGGGAAACGCCCCTGTAACTCAGGAATCAGATCGGACGGTTTAGTCAGATGGAATGCGCCGCTGGCGACAAAAAGAATATGATCGGTCTTGATCATGCCATATTTGGTTGACACGGTAGTACCTTCAACCAGCGGCAACAGATCCCGCTGCACACCCTGGCGGGAAACCTCACCACCCGAGCTGTTACCTGACCGGCTGGTAATCTTGTCGATTTCATCGAGAAAAACAATGCCATTTTGCTCAACATTATGAACTGCGCTTATTTTAAGCTCTTCGTCATTGATCAGTTTTGCCGCCTCTTCTTCGAGCAGCAATTTTTTAGCCTCACGGATAGTCAAACGGCGCGTTCTTTTTTTTTCGCCGCTGAAACTTTGAAACATGCCCTGAATCTGTGAAGTCAGATCCTCCATTCCGGGCGGTGCAAAAATTTCCATACTGGCCTTCGGCGCAGCAATTTCAATGTCGATTTCCTTGTCATCCAGACTGCCTTCGCGCAACATCTTGCGAAATTTCTGCCGTGTCGAATTATCCTGTTCAGCGACTTCGGCATGTGAATCAAAACCGCGCGCCGAGGGCAAAAGCGCATCCAGTATGCGTTCTTCCGCAGCATCTTCGGCCAGCGGCAGCCGCTTTCGCGTCTCTTTCTCGCGCGATTGCTTGATAGCGGTTTCAACCAGATCACGGATAATCGAATCGACATCACGCCCGACATAACCTACCTCGGTAAATTTTGTCGCCTCTATTTTGATGAAAGGCGCGTCGGCCAGTTTAGCAAGTCGCCGGGCAATTTCTGTTTTACCGACACCGGTCGGACCTATCATCAGAATATTTTTAGGCGTGATTTCCTGACGTAATGGCTCATCGACCTGCTGTCTGCGCCAGCGGTTTCTAAGCGCAATAGCCACTGCGCGCTTAGCCGAATGCTGTCCGATAATATGTTTGTCCAGTTCGTGGACAATTTCCTGGGGTGTCATTTGAGACATAGTATTATCTGCTGTGGTTATTTGATTATTTTATAAACAGTACAATGCATAAAAACCTGTTTCTTTAGGGCGTCTCTGAAAATTCAGCGTTTTAAATCATAAATGAGCAAGACACAGTGAGAACAAAAAATATTGACGCAACATATGATCGATATGCAAGGAGATATTTTTTGTGAACAACGACGTACTGTATCGAAATATGGATTATTAGCGATGCCCTTTAACAGTTAATCGTTTCTATGACATGATCCTGATTGGTGTATATGCATAAATCCCCGGCTATGGCCAGCGCCTTGCTGACAATATCTCTGGGTGATAAATCGGTATTTTCCAGTAATGCGCGTGCGGCAGCCTGTGCGTACGCCCCCCCGCTGCCGATCGCCGCCAGCCCGTACTCCGGTTCGATGACATCGCCCGCACCGGTAATAATCAGTGTGGCGTCCTCACTGGCCACAACAAGCATGGCTTCGAGTCTGCGCAAAATACGGTCGGTACGCCAGTCCTTGGCAAGCTCAACCGCCGAGCGCATCAAATGACCTTGATGCGCTTCAAGCTTGCCCTCAAACCGTTCGAACAAAGTGAATGCATCGGCTGTTCCACCAGCAAAGCCGGCCAGAATCTTGTCATGATAAAGTCGGCGCACTTTTCGCGCGCTTGATTTGGCAACGACAGCGCCCAGTGTGACCTGTC
>CAZXBP010000161.1:0-6745 GCA_964639015.1 uncultured Nitrosomonas sp. | reverse complement strand
CGATGAAAATTTCAATCTCGGCCGGATCGGCACTGGCATTGGAAAATTTCAGGGATTGCGGATCCAGACCCAGGAGCATTACCGCCCCACCCGAGTAAAACTGCGGACCCACCAGAGCCAGCACGGGACCATCGGTGACGCCATCACTCACTTTAAAGGTAATCTCGGTTCCGTCCCCATACTGATTCGACTTGATCAGCAACAGATGTATGCCGCTGGCGGGACCTGGCTGCAGATCGACGGCTTTGTCTACTTCGCCACTTGCAATCGACACTTCAATGCGATCCATCGCCTCTACCGTAATGGGCCCCTCTCTTGCGGAGACTGTCGGACCGCCCGCCACCTGAATCGATAATGACCAACTCACATTTGCCATGCGTTCCTCCTGAAAGATTACGATCACTCTTCAACGTGGACAATCAATCGATAGAGCACAGTACCATCCACAAGCAGCACTTTCTCCACCACACCTGCCGCTACTAACTGCTCAAGCGCCTGATAGGCACTTTCCATACCCACCTTTTCATAATACCCTTGCTTCGGTAACCACCAATTGATGATTCCCTGCAGTGAATCAGCCGCATTCGGGTTATTCCGCCAATACTGCAAAACCGCATCCTGCAGACGATCCCTTTCCGGTACTGGCTTATCATTTTTCACAGTGTCAAGATTCTCTACTGCCGACCCCAAGGAAACTGATCACGCTTGTATCAGCACTTCATTTAAAAATGATGCAAGAAGCATGCCAGGATTAGGATTTATATTAAGTCCATGATCTATTTATTTAATATGAATCTTGCTCTGCCAGCGGGCGGGTCTATTGATATCCATTCAGTCATGAACAAATCATCATTGAAACCATCAGAAGGCGCTGCAAACAAAGAAAGTCAATAGTTGACCCGCTTCAGGGGCAAATCTGACCCGGTCTATTGTTAATGACACCCGAATAACGATCCAGATAGGGTGGCATGCGGCAGCGTGCGCTTGAAGCTAAAAACCTGTTCGAGATCTCGGTCAAGGAATGCAGTACAAGGCAAAATTAAACGAAAAAAAGAAGCATACCTGAAGTATGTAGTTGAACATTTCGAGTTCGATTTTAACGCCGCAATGCGCCCTTCAGTGAGTACCTGAACAGGTTCTCATGGTCGACTGTCAACGAAACCCAACACCTAATGATAATAAAGACTCTTGTCCAGGCAGTATTTCTTCAGTAGCTTGCCAAACGCGCGTCGTTCTTTACCCGCTAATTTTGCAGCTTTAGTCACATTGCCTTGCGCCTTTGCCAGGACCTCGGAAAGATAGCACTGCTCAAACCTGGCAATCGCATGGCTTTTAGCCTCGCTAAAAGCCTCGCTGGTCAGGGTGGATTGTCGCCGGTCTTTACCGCTACGCCGTTCGGTCACATTGAACTGGGGTGCTTTAATATGAATAACCGCGCTATCTTCAAGCAGATACTCACGGCAAATCATATTCTCCAGTTCCCGGATATTGCCTGGCCAGTAATATTGATCAAGCCAGGCAAGCGTATCTGGGTGCAGTGTCTTGTCACCGTATCCAAAACGCTGCGCGCATACCTGCAGGAAGTGGTTTGCCAGCAGCGCAGCATCACCCTGCCGCTCCCGCAGCGGTGGTAACTGCAGGTACATAATCTTGAGACGGAACAATAAATCAAGGCGGAATGCGCCCTGTTCCGCCAGCCGGGTCAAATTCACATTACTGGCGACTATGACACGCACATCTGCAGACAGTATTTGTGCCCCCCCAAGAGGACGGTATTGCTGATCCTGCAAAAACCGCAATAATACAATCTGCGCTTTAGGAGACAAGGCGTCCACTTCATCCAGAAAAAGTGTTCCATGCCGGGCATGTGTGATCAAACCGGGGTCATCCGACTGCGCGTCGGTGTAAGCGCCGCGTTTGTGGCCAAACAATTCATTTTCGATCAGGGCATCAGGAATAGCACCGCAATTCACCGGTATAAACGGACTTTCACCGCGGGTACCGCCATAATGAATAGCGCGCGCCACCAACTCTTTTCCTGTGCCCGTTTCACCCTCAATCAGAACCGGCGCATCACAGCGTGTCATTTTTTCAATATACCGAAGCATTTCACGAAAAGCGGGTGATTGCCCTATCATAGATGCTCCTTTCCTTTATCGACTAAGATTCAACATGCCTGCGTTTTCAGAACTCCTTTATTCCAGGTAATACCACTATTCTCAATGTCAACAGGACCCTCTTAAAATTCGTAACAACAAGAATATAATCTGGGAAAAGCGTGTGAGACTAACGTTCATATTGCATGAAGGAAGCAATAACTCACTTAAAATTCAATCACCTAGAATACATAAAGAAAAAAGAATTGCCATAACGGATTGTACGCAGGAATCATCTAATTTTCCAGAAGTAAAAAAACGCGTTATTCAGGCAGATCAGGGTAATTCCGGTGAAGTGTTGCATCAGGCGGATTAAGTACTGTCAACACATGCAAGGGAACGTTGTCATGAATTACCGTGAGGAACAGGATGCAATGGGCGTAAATCAGGCACCCACCAATACGAACATGAATGAAGTACTGGCCACAACCACGCCCCGGAATTACAGGGCGGCGAATGGTGGCCTACCGGTGAATGGGTTGTTAACATCGGCATCGACACATGACAGCCAGATAGCGACTCCTTTGACGTAAATCGCCTGATAAATTCAGCTTATGATGTACCGCAGATTCGTGCGTTTAAAAATGATCTGTCGTGACGCTTCGCGCGTCTAAAAATCAGTGTCCGGCTGCAAACAGGCCGACAAACCAGATCACGCCGATGCCGAGCAGGATCAGACTGACCTGCTGAATCGTCGCGCCGATCTCGGGGCGCTTGTGCAGACCGGGAATAAGATCGGATAAAGCAACGTAAATCATACTCGCCGAAGCAAGACTCAATAGCGGCAGAATGAGAAAATCCATCGCATCAAGCATGAAATAAGCAAGCACACCGCCAATCAAAGTTGCAAAACTGGACAGCAGATTCATCAGAAACGCCTTGCTGCGGGTATATCCTGAATTGAGCAGAATGATGAAATCCCCGGCTTCCTGCGGTATTTCATGCGCGATGATGGCGATGGATGTGACGATACCAAGCTGCGTATCAACCATGAAAGCGGCTGCGATGAGAATGCCATCGACAAAATTGTGGAAAGTATCGCCGATCACGATCATCATGCCGCTGCGCCCGTAATCGTGGCCGTGCGCCTGATCATGGCCATGACCGGCCATGACTGTTGTCACGACAGCAGTCGGATCGTGCGCCTCACAATCCTCAAGGTGACAGTGTCGCCAAAGTACGAGCTTTTCCAGGATGAAAAACAATAAAATACCGATCAGCACCAGAAGCGTCACCTGAGCAGGTTCTTCTGAAAGTTCGAAAGCTTCCGGCAGCGTATTGAGGAATGCGGCGCCCAGCAGTGCGCCAATGGCAAAGGAAACCAGCTTTGAAACCCATGTTGTGCGCATATTAAGCGCAAGCACGGCGGCAAACAGCAGACTCAGCACACCACCGACAAAGCTGGCAAGGACAATCCAGGAAAGCGTTGACATAAGCAATTCAAATGGAAAGGCGCGATTATACGCGTTTGCAGGCTGCCGACCTAGAAAAAATCAATGATCTTATGGTTTTTTCCGGCCTTTCGAGGCTTTCAAGAATGACCGGTCATGTCTGGAGACTCAAGCCATATCAACGCAGCCATGCGACCGGTTACGCCATCGCGACGGTAGGAAAAGAAGCGTTCAGGGTCACTGTAAGTGCAGACGTCGCCGCCGTATATCCGGTTAACACCGGCAGACTGCAAGCGTAGGCGCGCGAGCTGGAAAATATCCGCGTACCATTTTATTTTCGACTCTGATTCCGATTGCGCTGCGACGTTTGCCGGATTAAAAGCCGCCGCAGCATGGGGATCATGGTCAACAAAAATCGTTCTGACTTCATCACCGACTTCAAAATGCGCCGGGCCGATGGCGGGTCCCAGCCAGGCCATAACCCGCTCCGGATCGACGTGCATCGCTGCGACGGATTTTTCGATGATTCCGGCTGAAAGTCCGCGCCACCCGGCATGGACTATACCAACGGCAGTTCCTGCGCTATCGCATAAATAAACCGGCAGGCAATCCGCAACCATCACCGCGCATACTACGCCGGGACTGCGGCTTAACGCTGCATCCGCCCGCAGCGGTCCGGCAGCCTGCTCAACCCGGATGTGATCAACGCCGTGTACCTGCTCCAGCCATTGCGGTTCACTCGGCAGATGCCGGCGCAACAACCGCCGGTTCGCCAGCACATGATCCGGGTTATCATCGACATGCATGCCGAGATTTAACGATGCATAAGCACCGCCGGCATTATCACTCACACCACCGCTGCGCGTGGTAAAAAGCGTTCTGACATGATCCGGCGCCGGCCAGTCGGGGATAATGCAATCCATGGCTTGCCGATCTATCACCACAGAAACAGAAGTTTATGATCACCCCCTGACAAACTGGAACGATTGAACCGGATTTCTGGGTTAAAATATACGGCTTGCAATTGAACGCGCATGCATTTCCTCAACAAAAGACCAGATTAACAAAAGATGCCAACAACAAATACAGCAGACAAAACAGACAGCAGACAGGTTAGCTTCATGAATTATACTGAGAAATTGAGATATCACTTAAAATTACACGCGCTTTTATTCGCGGCGGTTATTTTATGCATTCAGGCCGGCGCTGGTTTCGCTTACGAACGCAACGCGATGGGTGTTACCGCCACCGGCGGCTCGGAGGATCAGACAGAATTATTCAAGGCGGCCTTCAACGGAAAAACACAGACTGTACAGGAATTGCTCGACAAAGGCATTGATCCCAACCTGCAGAATGACAAGGGCTTTACGCCGCTGATTGTGGCATCTCAATATGGCCACACGGATATTGTCGATTTGCTGTTGAATAGCAATGCGCAACTGGACGCCCAGAATGCCGGCGGCGCAACGGCGTTGATTGTTGCCGTTAAAAATGGTCATGAAGCCGTAGCCCGGACACTGCTGGCAAAAGGCGCGAAAGTCGATCTACAGACGACTGATGGCATTACCGCACTGATGCTCGCCGCGCAGGGCGGCCATGATGCAATCGTTACCACCCTGCTGGAAAGAAACGCCAATGTCAATTTACAGACGGAACAGAAGCTGACGGCGATGATGCTGGCTGCGCTGGCCGGTCACGAAAACATAGTCGACATGCTGCTGGCTAAAAACGCCCGGATCGATATGCAGGCAATCGACGGCACCACCGCGCTGTATATGGCGGTGCGTAACGGCCATACCGCAATCGTGCGCACCCTGCTGGACAAGAATGCTTCCGTCAAGCTGATCGCCATCAATAACACCACGCCATTACATGTTGCCGCGCAGAACGCCTATGTTGAAATCGTCAAAGCCTTACTGGAAAAAGGCATCGACCTGGAGCAGGCGGACAAGAACGACGCAACCGCGCTGACACTGGCCGCGCTGATGGGACAAACGGAAATCGTCCGGTTATTGCTTGAACATGGCGCAAAAATCAATCACAAAGCCAGAACCGGATTTACCCCGTTGATTCTGGCGGCGCAAAACGGTCATTTCCCGGTACTTCAGGTTTTGCTGGAAAAAGGCGCGCAAATAAATGCCCAAAATGAAGACGGCGTTACCGCGCTGATGTGGGCGGCATTGCACGAGCATATCGATGCGGTGAAATTATTGCTTGAACATGGCGCGGATCTTGCCATTAAAAGCAACAGTGGAAAAACAGCACTGGACATTGCCAAAGATGAAGCCATTATCGCATTGCTGCGGTCTGCCGATCAGTAAGCGGTTTTTCCGGGCTTTTACCGGCCCAGTCAATCGTACTCTGTCCGCAGGGCGGGCGAAGTTGAGACCGGCATGAAACCAGAGCCCGGAAAAAGTCTGATTTTTGCGCACCGTGGCGCGAGCGCCGAAGTGATGGAAAATACCCGGACGGCTTTTGACCGGGCGCTCGCATACGCCGTTGAGGGCATCGAAACCGATGTGCAGCTCAGCCGCGATAATGTTGCCGTGCTCTGGCATGACCGGTATCTCAATCGCATCGCTCTTCCGGACAAGCGTATCGATGATTTCGATTATGCGCAGCTGAAAACCCTGCCTTTTCCGCAGACCGGCGGCGAAGGCATCATGACGCTGGAGACGTTTCTCGGCGACTATCGTCGGCGCTGCCGCCTGCTGATCGAAATCAAGAATCGCGACTGGGAACCCGTGTCACGGCATGAAAAGAAAATGCAACTGACACTGGAACTGACCGCCCCGCCGGATGAACGCATCATGATTTCCTCGTTTAATCTGCCCAGTCTTGTTTATGCGCATCAACTGGATCCTCGGGCACAGCTGATTTATAACCTCGACGATCATCACTCGGCCCGGGATGTACAGCAGGTATTAAACGACAATTCCTTTTTATCCGGCTTCTGCCTGCCGATTGCATTGCCCGATCCGGCACTGGTTGCCATGCTGCGCAAACAGCAGAAGTATATCGCGGTATATACCTGCAACACCGAAACAGATATCCGGAAAGCGTTGCAGCTGGGCGTCGACATGCTCATCAGCGATGTGCCGGACAAGGCCATCCGGTTGCGCGACGATCCCGGCGGCGTGTTTAACCTAAAAACCTCGGTTGACCGTTATCCGAGATGACTAACGATATGAATACATG
>CAZXBP010000160.1:0-6762 GCA_964639015.1 uncultured Nitrosomonas sp. | reverse complement strand
CTGCACTTCTTGTGTCATTAGATTGCAATGAATCAGTCCTATCATGCCGTTTGCCAACGCCAGGAAGCATTATAGAAACGCTTTGTTACATGGAGATAACACTTTGTTTTCAATTTCTTTAAACATTTCTTACATGAGGATTAAAATGAACAAGCATCTGATCACTATGCTATTGATTGGCTTCATCGCGTTAATCGCTGCAACCTCGGCTTCAGCAACAAAAATGTCGCTTGTCGGCAGAATTCAGTCCGAATACAGTCACATCAATATTGAAGGCCACTCCAGTCAATCCACGGTAAACGATCCCACATTCTTTTCTTCATGGGGTTTCCGGATATTTGAAAATTTAGGCAATGGCTTCCAGGCAGTCGCCATGATCGATTTTGGTTTTGATACGGGGGGCGCCCCGCAAGGCAGCAGGGAAATCTTTGTCGGTATCCATCACGACACAATCGGAACTTTAAAGATCGGGCGAACTCACTCACCCTTTGCTGATTTTGCCGGCGGCTGGACCATCGATCCGTTTGTCTACACAACCCTGCAGGCCGCCGGCAGCGGCGGCACCATGGTTGCCAGTGCAAATGGTCTCGGAGCCGGCGCGTACTCTGCGGTGAACAGCGTGATCCGTTTTACTTCCGCAGATATTCGCGGGTTTTCATTCGCCGCCTTACTGATGCCCGGCGATGCGGATAAACTTGAGGCGCATCTCGGCGGCCCACTGGGTGGAAACGGTGGGAACACGGGTGCAACCGGCGGAGAGGATGGTGAATGGGATGTGCAGGTGGCAGCCAAATACATTTTTGACTTCAGAGACCACAAATTTCAGGTTTTTGGCGGTTATTCCAGGGATAACGTCAGTACTGTCCAGAAAAGACTCACCACGGCAAACCTGAAAACTGAGGAAGTCGGCAGAATCGGCGGCGTTTGGTCGTACAAGGATTTTCAGCTTCAAGGTCAGTATGAATTTGTCAGCAACGCGATTGGCGCCGCCACCTGCTCTGATGCGGCAGCTTTAGGCGCTATCAAGGAAATAGCAACCCGACAATGTAACTCCGCAATGAATCCCGGAGGCAACGGGGAAGTCTGGTATGCAGGCGGTCAATACAAACTCGGCAACGCAACGCTGATTGCACAAGGTGGCATGACCGATGCGGACCGTACCGTCTTTCTGGATAAACGTAAAGCCAGAAGTTTCACAGTCGGCGCACTCTATCATTTAAGCAAGCGCACGAATTTTTTCGGCGGCTACCAGCACGTAAACGTGATTGACAAGAATGAAACAATCGATCGTGACCGCAACACATGGACTGTTGGCTTGCGTCACCTGTTCTAAAAACCCTGTATTTGCTTAGTGAATTATGTCAGTAAATTAACAGTGCCATTCTTAAGTCAATATCGGCGGTGCGTTGAGATCGTTTGCATCTTCCAACTGTCGATGCGCTGACACTACAGAAACGCCTTATAAGCTTTGCTTGAAAGGCGTTTCTATATTTTGAATTTGAATATGCTTGTTTCAGTATTTTCACCGACCATATTTTGTCGTTCAACTGAAAAACAACAAATTAAGTAAGTTTATGTTAATCATAACCGGAGTTACGAACTGGGTGAGAAGCAGCCACATACTCAAAAACAGCCAATCTGGTAATCATTCGCCCGATGATCTCACGACATCAATTCTTCATGAAAATTTAAATTGATTGTCATTTTATGTACATAAACATCCATTAAAGTACCGCTCGTACTATCGGTACATCAAGTTTGTTAACAATCATGGAGCTTAGATTATGAAATTTATTAATGTCGCTGGCGGTTTTTTAGTTCTGACCCTGACCTTCTCTGTTATGAGCGGTTCGTTATATGCACAAAGTGAATCATCAGTTATGAAAAGTTTCCGCGATAGCGCCACGGGCATTGCAACAAGTTCTCTCAGCATGCGGCAGATTAAGGAAAAACTGCTCAAACTGCGGAACGATTCTCCTTCCCTTTCGCCAAACAGGACCAGCATTAATCCTGTCAACAAAAAGATTGATTCGAAATAATTCTTTGTTTTAAAAATATCTTTCTCATTTCCATTCTTCTCGCTCAAAACGGTGAAAATACAAATAATGTTTTCACCGTTTTTTTAATCCATGGCATCCGTAATGCAAGACGCGCTGTCACTATTCAGCTCATTCATAAACCATAAGGAAATTCTATAAGAAATCAGATAGCTTATTGGTAAAAAGCAGTGAGTCGCCCGACTGGCGGATGGATTGTTTTTCCTGCAAGCTGAAAGATAGTAGCGACCGGCAGAAGGTGTCCGGCTCATCTTTTGATCGATCTCATCCTGGTTATCAGTAAAAGGAGCGTTTTAGCATTGGTCATGAACAGCAAAACATCCTGTTCGTAAATCCGAGGCGTTCAAGCAGATTCAGGGTTTTATTGCGTTTGGTTCACCCGCGTTGCCCCGGATTTTATTTTCATTCAGTGGCGGGCACTGACAGTGAACCGTTTGTTGCTTGTCGTCAGTCAGAATATCGGTGAGCGGTGCCGCATTTTTTCGTCCGCTGCTGACAAACATGATGGGAGGCATGGCTTTATTGTCCTTTTGCCTGACTCAAATCCGATAAAACGTTCCATCAAAACAACTATATGTGTTGAACTGTCACCTCGAAAAAACGCCCGCAAATGTGATATATTAATATTTATAGACATAGATATTAACAAGTAAAACGCCTGACCAGCCAAGCACTGTGGCTGTGTGTATATTGGCAGTCCGCCGAAAAAACAAACCGGAACGACGCCACTGTTTTTTGGAATTCCGGTAATCTCAACAAGCGAAGGGAGGTTCACATGCTCTCGTCTGAAACTGCTCCTGCAAAAACAGTAAAACCGAATTGCCACGCGAATCCATTCTATATTAAAGATTGCGCACTTGTTGCACTCGCAACGGGCAGACGTGCACGCCTGCTACAGGAACTTAGAAGTGAATTATCAACTATCGATGAAACAAGTATTTATCATCATTTTTGGGGCGGACTCTTACAAGCACGCTTTGAAGAACGTGAATTTAACAATGATTTTGCCGCGTGGGCAAGACACGGTCTTCATGACGCTATTCTGGCAGAACGCCTGGCCGTTCTGGATCCGACTGATTTTCAAGACCTTGAGTTACTTCGCCAGGAAATTATCGAGTTGATTGATATGCGACTGGATGAATGTGAAAACTTGTTATGGATGCGCGCCACAGTGCAATTCGAGTTTATTCGTTCACAAATTATCGTTTTTGATACCATGCGCATTCTGCGTCAACCAGCAGAAATCGCATCAGCCATAACACATTTCTCAACCAGCAGTATTTTCTACCATTTTATCGATGCACGAAGACGTACCGCGCATCACTGCGATGATTTCAGTGACTGGCTGGCCGGATACGGCGAAGAATTCGCACCGTTACGGGAACAATTAAATTGTATCGATCCTTATTTTGGCAATCTGAGAGAACTGCGCACACAACTGGTACAGTTATTCCAGTCCTGTTTCAAAGGGAGCGACACATGAGCCTATTGCACGATTACGCACAAATTACCGGGGAAGATGTCATTGCACACTTACGCCAGCTCGCCGCTCCTTTCGCTGGCGCGAAGGTGGTTCACGTTAATTCCACGCTTATCGGTGGCGGCGTTGCCGAAATTCTCACCAAGCTGATACCGCTCATGCAGGAATTAGGCATTGATGCCAGCTGGGAAGTGATCACGGGCGGAAATCAGTTTTTTGAATGCACCAAAGGCATGCATAATGCGTTGCAAGGCAACCAGATTCATTTGAGCGATCATTTGCTGAATAGCTACGAAAAAACCAATGCCAGCAATGCCGAGAGAATGCACGCTTCGCTGAACGAAGCGGACTTTGTGTTTATTCATGATCCACAACCTGCAGCGCTACTAAAACATTTTCCGGATCGAAAAGGAAAATGGATTTGGCGCTGCCATATCGATGCAAGCCATCCTCATCGGCCCGTCTGGAAATATCTGCGTCCATTCATAGCACCCTATGATGCCAGTGTTTTTTCATTGGCGGCCTTTGCCCGGGAGCTGCCACATCCGATTTATTTAATTCCGCCCAGCATTGATCCGCTCAGTATAAAAAATATTCCATTAGAGCCAGGCATTGTCCAGCAAACCTATGAAAAGTATCACCTGGATCCGGAACGCCCTCTTGTTCTGCAGGTTTCCCGCTTTGACCGCTTCAAGGATCCCATCGGGGTTATTCACGCATACCAGCTGGCAAAAAAATTTCTACCATCGCTGCAACTCGTTCTTGCTGGTGGAGAAGCTGCTGACGATCCAGAAGGCAGTGCAGTCCTGAATGAAGTTCAGGACGCGACAAAAGGCGATCCCGACATTCATGTCCTGTTACTGCCTTCTGATGCTCACCTTGAAATCAATGCATTGCAATCCGCCGCGGATATTGTGTTGCAGAAATCCATCCGCGAAGGTTTTGGTCTGACGGTTACTGAAGCAATGTGGAAGGGTAAGCCGGTTATCGGAGGAGATGTTGGCGGTATTCGTCTGCAGGTCGTTAATCACCATACCGGATTCTTGGTTAGTACACCCGAAGGTGCGGCACTGCGGATCAGATATTTACTGTTTCAGCCGGAAAAAATCAGAGAACTGGGTGAGAAAGCACGAATTTTCGTGCGAGACAATTTTCTTATTACACGTCATTTACGTGAATATCTAACAATGATGACCGCGCTGTTATTTGATTGTCAAAACCGCATCGAGCTATCACGGCCTGTTACAAGTAATAAAACACCATGAAAAATGAGAACGGTTATCATCATATGCCGTTCGGCGCTAATGGTTTAGAAGACCAGCATGTCCGCTTTCGCCTGTGGGCACCCAACGCCTGCAGCGTTGATGTCTGCATAAAAAATAGTACGCATGAAAATATGATTGCAATGCTCCCGGAAAAGGACGGATGGTTCGAAGTTATTACGGATTCGGCCGGGGCTGGTTCACTTTACAGCTTTTGCATTGATAGTGATAACCAGATACCCGACCCTGCTTCACGCTTCCAACCCGGGGATGTGCACGGGCCCAGCGAAGTCATCAATGCAGATGTATGGCAATGGCAGGACAAAAACTGGTTTGGTCGCCCATTTGAAGAAGCGATCATTTACGAATTGCATGTTGGCTGTTTCACGCCACAAGGTCGTTTTACCGGTGTAATAGACAAACTCGACTATCTTAGCGAGCTTGGTATTACCGCGATTGAATTGATGCCTGTTGCCGACTTTCCGGGACAATATAACTGGGGTTATGACGGCGCCTGTCTTTTTGCTCCCGACAGCCGATACGGACGACCGGAAGACCTGAAAGCACTGATTGACGCGGCACACGCGCGTAACCTGATGGTATTTCTTGATGTGGTGTATAACCATTTCGGTCCGGAAGGTAATTACCTGCATGGCTATGCACCCCAGTTTTTTTCAAAGAATCATCATACGCCATGGGGTGCTGCAATCAATTTTGATGGCGAGCAGAGTTACTGGGTACGGCAGTTCTTCATCCACAACGCATTGTACTGGTTAACGGAATACCATTTTGACGGACTGCGTCTGGATGCCGTTCATGCCATACAGGACAATTCACAACCTGATTTCCTGACTCAGCTGGCGCAATCCGTCCAGACACGATTTGCCGATGACCGACATGTTCACTTGATCCTTGAGAATGATCATAATGCGGCTCATTACCTGACACGTGATCAGACTGAACGGCCCAAATTCTTTGCTGCTCAATGGAATGATGATATCCACCATTCACTGCATGTGCTGCTGAGCGGCGAGTCCAGGGGATATTACGTGGATTATGTTCAGAATCCGGTATTCCAACTGGGACGCTGTCTGACGGAAGGCTTTGCCTATCAGGGCGAGCAGTCAGTCTATCGAGACAATCGGCATCGTGGAGAAAACAGCAGTCATCTGCCACTGACTGCTTTTATATCATTTCTGCAGAATCATGATCAGATCGGCAACCGCGCCCTGGGGGAACGTATAGCCAAGCTCGCCAGAGCTGAACAAATACATGCCGCGATCTCAATATTACTGCTCGCGCCGCAGCCACCACTGCTGTTCATGGGTGAAGAATGGAACTGCAAACAGCCATTTCCCTTTTTCTGTGATTTTGGTCCGGATCTCGCCAATCAGGTGATCAACGGCCGCCGAGAAATGTTTGCACGCTTTCCGGAATTCAGCAACCCTGATGATCTGGCGCGCATTCCTGATCCGACGGATGTGCATACATTTCAGCAGGCTGTTTTAAACTGGGACGACGCAAATCAGCCTGATCATTTACTCTGGTTGAATCGTTACCGCAAGTTGATCAATTTGCGTCATCGTGAAATTATCCCGCATTTAAAGAATCCCGCTGCCTGCTCCAGGGGATTTGAGCAGTTAGACAAAAGGACTTTAACCGCCTACTGGAATTTGGGCGATTATTGTAAACTGACCTTACTCGCCAATCTTGGTGATGATGCCTATAGCGGATGTTGTTTCCCTCTGCACGCAATTTTATACGCCACATTCGATGATATTTGTGAACAGGGCCACAGGCATATGCTACCGCCCTGGTCTGTAATCTGGTGCTTTGAGAAGCATTGAACCTTAAAACCTCAGTTGATCGTTACCCGCGATGACTAACGGTATGAATAAATGGAACAATCTGAACAATATCAGCTTACCCAAATGGTGAATCACACTATGGTATTTATAGCACG
>CAZXBP010000159.1:0-6796 GCA_964639015.1 uncultured Nitrosomonas sp. | reverse complement strand
GTTCTCGTGCGTTTTAGAGTGGTTGTTTTCTAAGCTGCCTGTGCGGCAGCGAACAAACGGACGAAGCGCACGCGATGAGAATTAGATTTCTAAGCTGCCTGTGCGGCAGCGAACTTGTCACGTTTACGAGGCTCCTGCTGATTGTATTTCTAAGCTGCCTGTGCGGCAGCGAACCATTGCCGCAGGAGCTATCTGCGATAGTAACCTTTCTAAGCTGCCTGTGCGGCAGCGAACATAGCAGTATGCATGCCTCATTTATTAGAAAATTTCTAAGCTGCCTGTGCGGCAGCGAACTGACGATAAAAATGTTTAAAGCCAGTCGTGGTGCAGTGTACAGGATATTTATGAATCAATAACCATCCTGTAAATACCTGCATCACAACTGGCTGATTTATTTGGATTGTTAAAGATCTTCCAAAAAATGGGTCAGAATTCGGGTACGGAAGCAGCAGAACTTAGACCATAGGTGGTAAAAATTCCATTAATGCTGTTTTCTATTTCCTTTTTTTTGATCCACAAGCAGAACGTATTGCCGCCACTCAAACTTTTTAGTCGGATAAACGGCGTGGTGATGGTTTTGTGCGGCATTTCACTGTAGCTCATCAACATTCTTTCACACTCGATTGCATTATCGTGCTTTGCACACAACTCAACCTTGCCATTGAACGCAGTTTCGTAATCCAGGTTGTGCCGCTTCGCATAACGCCGGGCTAAGCGTTCCCGCCCGGTTTTTGGTTGTTCGCGCTGATAAACGGCATAACCTTTGACTGTACTTGGTACCGGGCGGATACCAGTGCAATGCACGTAATCGCTCAGGCGGCTTAATCGACTGGCGACATCAAACCTTGTCAGCGCGGCCTCATCCGCAGCAAACAATCGAAGCTTGCTGCCCAGAATGCCGAATTTTTCACCCATTTTGTACTCGGGAAAGGACAGGCCGATCGGCACGCGTTTTTGCGCATCCTGTATTTCAACCAATCCAAGGTGGATTTGCTGGAAGGTTTTAGACCAGAGGCTGAAAAGATTGGTTTCATAATTCGGTAATAAGGTTACTTCAAGGTAATAATTCATGGTATCTTCCGAATTAGCGAATTACATCAACATAAGCCAAGCCTTTTTTACCCAGGTAGAAACTGGAAACGCCAGCGTCATCGATCATTCTTTTTAGTTGTTCTGTTTTTTCGTCGGGAATGTTGAGAAGAATATCCAGCGTACCGTTGGCCTTAGTAAGCAAAGACACTACTTCACCTTCGCCTTTGCGTTTTTCCTTCAGTTGGTACGGGTTTCCCCAGATCGGTTTCTCGCCTCCCGTAATGAAATTTTTCATGAAGTCTCGCATACCGTTAAATCCACGCTTTGAATAACCAAATACAAAACTTTTGGCCCCCCTTTGGTTACATGCCGTTTTCATATCGTATTTGTGATTGAGCCGCGCGAGCTGAATATACAGAGCAGCTGAATAAAGTCTTATTGGCTTTACTTTTCCAAGTTCGACATACTCTTCATCTGGGAACTCATTTTTTAAAATATCGATCACTTTCAAAATAATCTCATCACATGTAATAGGTTTAACATCACGCAAATAAAGTGAGCGTTCCAAAACGGATGCGAGATTGATATCTATGGTATCCGGCAATTCGAATTTGAACGACTGATCTTTGAAAAAAACAATAAGATCTTCAAGCGATAACCAAAGTACACCCCAGAATTCTCGTGAATAATTTGAACTAAAAGTTGGATGATTATCTTTGATCATTCCGGAAAAAGAATTTTGATCGGTATTTCCTTCCATGTTCCGGATATAAACCGTTTCAGTATTGATAGATTCGCTTTGATTGTGTAGGTCGTTAAAAGATATGTGTTCTTCCAAATCTGAAAAGAAGTATTTAGGGCAATTTCTGGATTGATAAAGCTTTCTCTGATCGCCGATAAGTCGATTCAATACACCCATCACGGTATCATGGGTAATTCCACGTTTAATAAAATTCGGATAATTGCCTTGACTATCCCGTTTTCCCAAAGTCGTCATTGAGCCGACAAATGTCCGGCCACCTTTGGGTAAGGGTTCGTTATTGGAACCATTCAGGAATGAATTTCTCCAGGAAGCTTCATATTTAATAGTAATCCGCATGATTCTTCCTTATTTGGCATAAAAATAAATAGCATAAGGGGATTTTTGTTCCTCGTTAATTCCGGCTGAGTTGCGCTTTATGCGCATCATTTTGTTGCTATCGTTGTAATCGACTAGCAAGTTATCGACATACATATAACCTTTGGCTTGTCGAATACAGAGCTCTTCAATCATGCGTAATGTTTCTTTGACGAGAATATCTGTCGCTTCGTTATCCAATAAAATGCCGACTTCGCCTTCCTCAAATATCGTACCGGCACGGACGTAGTTGGGGTGAAACACTGCCTTGGGATTACGGCTAGGATCGATTGAATTAATGAAATCTTGTACATCCTGAGCAATTTTTTCGCCTTCACCATCTTTGATAACCATGGAAGCCCGATCAAATTTTTTATCCAGCGAAATAAATTGTAATTGTTCAATACTGATTGAACCGTAAGCCAAATACTCAGTTTCTCCAAACGTGGTTTTAGAGAAAAACGAGTTGCTGGCAATATCGTCACCTTTATCGTCCTTGTCTTTTTCTTTAGTGCCGGAACGTCCCATTTGTTCAAAATTGCCGTTACCCAATTGATCGATAAAATCCTCCAAAAGTAATGGACTGGTGCGTTTACATTGACTGGCTGGGACTACATAACCGCGAACCAAACCAGTAATCGACGTTAGCACAGAAAGCAGATTTTTATCCTTGGCGTAATGCAGATCAAAGGCTTGATCTCTAAATAAATGGTGCCTTATGCAGTTTTGGCTGATATACATTGGCGTTTGCTTAAAATCGATTTCCGACGGCTCTTTTTTCAATTTATAGCCTTTATCGCTTTCTTTACCGGTTAAATTGGTATAGCCACGTAATTTTGGCATCGAATGGTTATCGATAATGCGCCCATCACTTTGCAAAGTAGTCGGACCATTCCAATTAACCACTCCATAGCCATAAGCAACTACTTTAAAATCCACACTTTTAATTCCAGTAATTTTTTGCATACTTAATCCTCGTTGGTTGTTAACTGCTTGATTGAGATTGCGCCGATAGGCTGTTTATCGCATACGGCATAGTAAACGGCGTAACTATGCCGAGAACCTTCCCCGCCAACACGGTCAAGACCTTCCGGGGTATAGCTTAGATAAACGGGAAATTCCGGATCCCTTGCTTCATTGAGCAAAATAAAATCTTTGAAAGCTTTCTGACCGCCGATAATGTTGTGGTGTTTGCTTTTCATATATGCCAACAAGTTTCTATCGCTATCACCGTAGCCTTGGATTTCATCTAGCGACGCAGTCAAATTGTCGAATTGTTCGCGATCGCTCACTGGAGGTTGGTAAGCGTATTGGTTCATGAATTCGATTTTTGGCCATTGGCTAACCTCGCATACCGCCATTTGCACAAACCGATTTTCGCCGCGCAAAGAATGTTTGCTGATTTTGCTGCGGCCTTTCTCGGTAGCTTTTTTCGGTGGAATGGTAATCGGGTCGATGACTTTGTTTTGAATCAACTGTACGCCTTGTTTAAAGCAAGCCAATAAATCCGATTCCATGGCCTGTTTGGCAAGCACTGTTTCGTGAAATTTTCGGTATAGCGAGTAAAGCGTTGGCAATTGAATTATCTGGTTTTCAATCTCTTCAGTATGCAAAAAACGATACCAAGCTTTAGTGGTGGCGAAGGAATATTGCCGGTTTAGGAATCGGGCGGCTGCTCCGGTGCCTTTGCCTTGATGGATCAATTCCGGCACTGCAACACTGTAAATATTGGGTATTGTATTGACACCAAATCGATCGAGCCGACCCAAGCGCTGTAGAAAGTTTTCAGCAGTGGTAAGTTCGGACACCATGTAATCGCTGGTGATATTTAATGATGCCTGCACAATAGGCCCGGCTCGCAATACATTGTATTTTGGTGTACCGTTTTTTTTGAAGGATTCGTATACTTCATCGAACAATTTGTGCTTATCGCTTTTTTTGAACTTAGAATGTAGCAATATTGCGTTCTCGGTATTTTGATTTCGGATAAAGCTTTTTTGCGCAGTTTGGGCGGTATTGCTGATTACGATGGTCTTGCCATTTTGGCGCTGATACAACGGATTGCCTTCGTCCTGCTGTGTTTCATCGAATACCTTGAATTCAACGCGATACTCGCTTGGGTTGAAACTGGGCATTTCGATGATGTCTTCCGGTTGAATCTCCATGACGGTATTCAAAAAGAAGTAATGTGGTGTGGCGGACACCAGTAAGGTATTGGCAAGACTGCCCTGCGACTTTTTGCATTCGATCAGTTCGGCGAATAACAGATTGAACGCAGGCATGGCGACATATTCGTGGAATTCGTCGAATACCACATGAGCGTTCAATACATTGATCAATGTGTTGACTTTTGTATGACTGATGATGCTACCGAAAACTTGATCGATAGTAGTGATGACGATATCGCCAGAGAAATAGGCATCTTCCGCCGTTTCTTTTCCCCATTCTCTGGTGTATTTGAATTCGCCCGTATTGATTTCGATATTGGCGTTCGGCAAATATTGCTCGGAAGTCAATTCGAGAAATAAACCTTGGCAGACTTGCACACGTGGACAAACCCAAATGATTTGTTGACAATTCTTCAACATTGCCCACTCCAGTGCAATCTTGGTTTTACCGCATCCAGCAGGACCCGCCAGAACAGTAACATCGGTTATTTCGCTGAGCTTAACGGCGATTTCATGCTGCTTGCTAGTACGCTCACTGGATGGAAATTGCGTCATACAGGATCGAATTTGCGAACATAAACTACTTTCCGACAGCAAGGTTTCATCGACCAAACGATGCAAGGTTTGATGTCTGATATGATTGTGCAAATCTTCAGCTGATAACCCGGAGATCAATCGGTCTGCGGAGATGACACAAGCGCGCATCAGATTGTGTAGTGCGTTGGCGGTGATTTGCTGACGATAATCGTCGATACGATTTTCCAGTTCATACGTTTTGTAGCTGGGTAGCGGTGTTGTCCTGATGTTATCCAATGTGTCCAAATCTACCGTTTCGCTGTAAATTCTGTTAATTAACGATGCTTCGGTGTCCCGATATTTGCAATCGATTTCACCAACTTGCTGTAACAGCCGTTGTGCTTTCTCAATGATTTCCGAAAATGGTAGAGAACCTAAATTGCCGTTGATTTTTTTGTGAATCCCGCCAAACGTCGAAAACTCAGAGTCTTTTTCCTTGCGGTATGGTTTGGCATGGTGCCAATAAATAGTATGTTTAATTGCGTTCTTGTGACCAGTACTGATACCTTTGAACGAGACAGGATCGAGCAATTGATAAAGCAGAACAGAAATCTCGTTATGGCGCGGATGCTTATCGAAGCTGAATTTGGTGTCATCTATGTGTTGGCCGTCTTCCACCTGAAGATTCTTTTTCTTCGGGTTTCTTGCCCAATCCTGAAAAGCCGGATCGATTTTGCCTAAATCATGTAAGCACCCGGCAACAAAGGCTGTTTCCATTTCGTTTGTTTTGTTCAGCGTCAAACGTGCTAATAATTGTTCAGCGACATAACCCACAGCAAACAAATGTTCTGCCAATGCTTGTAAATGGGTGTTGGCATAGAAAAAATTGGGATTAGGTGCTTGCTTGGGTATGTCCATTATGAGTTCCTTGGTGGTGGAATTTACTGGCACAATGCCTTGCGGATTGAATTGGTCTCGATTCCCCACAATCCAAACCAACTCGCTGCGGCTTCGCGATCTGATCCAATGGCAAGCTACGGCAGTATTCTTGGTTGCGGTTTTGCGCAGCAGAGTTTTGACGGCAATCAATCCTTCTTCCGTAATTACGGTTTGCCATGTGTTGTTGCCGATACGGTTAGCGAAAGCATCCAATACCCGGCGGGTGCGATTGAGCGCTTTTTTCTCGCATTGGCTGATGAAGGTGACCATCATGGCCGTGATTCCCGGAGCGCTTGTTGCTTGACTTGCTCGAACATAAAATCCATGGCTTTGTGTTCGGTAAATTTTTGCAGGATTTGCTGGCGGAATTCCTGTTCGCTCATTTTTTCCTTGGCACAAACGAAGGCCCAAGGCAGGACGATCGCGTCTTTGACGAGGTCGGCGATATCGAACACCAGTGCGCCGCGACGGGTTTTGCCGTGCATCACGGCGAAACCATGCGGAATCCCCAGCACCCAGAGTGTACTTGCGGCAAGGCCGTAGGCCAGGTAATTGCCGTGATTCAGAAAGGCATTCGCACTATCGGCGCCATCGTAATTGCGAACAAAGTCTTTATGCTGGGTTCTACTGACGGCGGATTTGTAGAGGTTTTTGGTGAGTTGCGCTTCAATCAGTAATAATTCGGTTACGTTACTGGCTTGCTCTACCTTGCTAGAGTAGCCTGAAAATGCCTGCTGAATGTCGAGATCGTCAATAAAAAAGCCTTCATTTCTCAAATCCTTATCTTTACTCCAAACCTTTTGCAGATATTCGATGCGAAGCAACTGGAAATGCTTGGCAACTTTCAAACGCTGGGCTTCATTGAACCAGAAGGATAGCCAACCCTGAACATATTCGGTGGGACGGTATTCGCTTTGCGGCGTGAACCATTCAATTTCAGTTCCCGCCAGCAGGGGTGTGCCGCCACCACCGCTGAAGCCGATCAGCACACCCGCCGAGGCCAGCATGCGCACCGCAGCCTGTG
>CAZXBP010000158.1:0-6812 GCA_964639015.1 uncultured Nitrosomonas sp. | reverse complement strand
CTGATACTTGGGCGAAACGGTTACTGAAGTCATGGCAACACCTATCGATTGGATTCTGGTATTACCATATCCCTATCGATAAGGGTAGTCAAGACACATAACGCCCCTGATCTGGCGCGAAAGTATGTTGGCGTGGCTTTTGCGCCTTTTGCAAAAGGCATGACAATATACTTTTGTCGCTCAGCATCGGTTTGTTATGTCGTGACTTTACTCCAAGGTACATTGATTTGCTCACTAGCCATTGCCTTATCAAAGAACTCCAAGATCGAGTACGCAGATATTGCTATTGCAGAACCTGAAGGAACCTGAGCTCCAGGATTCTCGGATGTGGAGAAAGATGTTATGGCGCGCTGAGTAATTATGCCAATCAGGTTGCACTCCGAATCAACCACGGGACCACCACTTGCCCCAGAATGCATGGCATTATCTACATAGAACGTATGCCCTGTAATATCGCCAAGCTTTGGATCAGTGAAACTCACGCGATAACACCGGCCAACCATGCCTGATTTGAACATTGAAAATTTCATCTCGCTCAGTGCTAATTTCACTTCTCGTTGGTACTCAGCGATACCTGGGTGCCGCATATCTATATTGGCCTCGAACGCAAATGGCAAACTTACCTCATCAGAGTAGCCAGCCATCATGACTTCAAGCCCTACTCGTGGAGGAGTAGGATCAAGCTCCAGATAATGCGCATCAGTCAGCGGAACATCTCGTTTCAGTATTGCAAGGTCGAATGTGATCGGATCCTTCAGGTGAGGCGAAACATCTATTGAGAACCCGCAGACTGCAATTGAGTAGGAAGCCGTCTTCCCACCCTCGCTCTTACCTCGGATTGAGATGCCAACCAAGTCTTTGCTTCTGACCGGTAATCTGCCAGCCACCACATGAGCAGCAGTCAAAAGGTCTCCAAATATGTTTATACAGACGCCTGTACCCTGAGAGACAACTTCGTCATCCTGCCTGACGCTGACAAGATAAGTCGAATCTCTGAGCTTCTCGCAAATCTCAAACTTATTCATGGGCTTGAACCGGTGCGACATAACGCTTAGCTCACGGGCAAAATGCGAGCGTAGCGAGTATTTTGTCCTGTGGAGCTACTTGTTATGCAATTCATTAATTTTTCCCCATAACTTGAGAAGATCATCCCAGTTAGCAACTACCCCTACAATAGTGGCTAATGTTACTACTAGAGATAATACAAACATCCATTTTTGAAGCCGGTACATAGCATAAATATTCTGTACTTCTAAATACCCTGTAAGACCTATATCTACAATTTCAAATACCTTACTAAGGTAAACCAATCGATCTTCGATGTTTCCAATAATGTTATTTCTTAGCATCTGCTCTTTATTAAGAAACGTGGTCTTTAGATCTTCAATGCCCTCAAGGGAGTGGGTAATCCAATGCTTGCCTTCATCGATTTCATGACTAATTCTATTAAGAATTACACCTAAGCACTTTAGCCTGCTTGCACTACAAGAGTTTTGTAAAACTCTTGTATCGAACTTCGCTAACTGTAAAAATCCTGACCTTCTGTATTTCTCAAGTGAATTCTGAATAGAATCTATAGTCGAGAATAAGGATGCATTTACAGATAGAGCATCTAATTTGTTATCAATATACCGATCTTCATCACTACCATCTTCGAATGATACTAAAGCGTGAACTGGAATATCATTATTAGGGTAGGAAGAAGAGCAATACATGAGATTGCTGCTTTTATATGAATCATGTTGTGATACTGAGATTCCGTAATCTCGCAACCAGCCACGGTTAGTATCAAACCATTTGCCTAATTCGTCAGAACCGATAGGGTTGCCACTAATAACGTAGTATTCAACTACAGATTTAGTGAAGTTCGTAGAATCTGTTAATTTTGTAACTTTTTCTAACCAGTTATTTAAACAATTAGATAAGTCCAATACCTGGTTTCTAACGACTTCTCGCGCTCCCTCTCTACCACCTTCCCTTGAGTAACCGCGCGAAAATTTCTTAAAAGGGTTAATACTATTAAATACCACTGGCAGCAAGTAGTCGCAGTTTTGTTTGTTGGCAAGTGACCCACTGAATTTTTCTTCTATATAGAAAGAAAATGACAAACACGCCAACGAAGGTATTATCCTGTGATAGGAAACATGAACAATCTTTACATGTTCAGGAAGTTTGTCAAGATATTGTGTTTCTCCGGCATACAGTCCCTTTTCTTTCGCAATAAGCCCGATATTGTTCCAGCTGAAGTCATGAATACTAGATTCTTTTTTCTTTAAGTCTTTTATAAATTCGCTTACTTTTTCATTATTAGGGAACAGCTTTCCAACAGCGCGTTGCACTAAGCCAAATTCCTCCAATTGAAAAGTAATTACGATACGAATTTGGGTTAAAGTAATGCTTGCGTTGTCGGGTTTGATTCGTTTCTGAAATATTTGGCCAGACCATTTTCTCTGACGCTCTCTAATCGATTGAAGTTTATGAATAGGGCCGCCTTGAAATTTCGGCAATACCTCTGCCCAGTCAAGAAATTTCTTGGACAATAGTTCTCTGATCGATTTCCCTAGAGCTTTAATCATTAACTTTCTGTCGCTATCTTTTCAGCATAACGTGGAGGTCACCGGCGCTGCGCGGCTTTATCGCGCAGCGTCCGGTGGACCGCAGGGTTATGCCTCTCGCTCACCATCCAACCATGCCGACATCGCTATACAGCTCTAGATACTGGTAAGGGATGGTGCCGTATCCATTATCTCCCCAGTAGCCACCCCAACTATTCTTGAACAGGAATCGCCCAGTAGCGTTGTCCCACCCACAAATGGCAATGCAATGCCACCCCGACGTGTTTGGTGGCGACATCGTTTGGACAAACTCTTCCAGCAAAGCAGTTGGCGGCATGATGATGTTGCCATTCCATGGCCAAGCAGCCCAGACGACAGGAACGCTCACGGAAATCGCCTTCCGCCGCGCGAACATCTGCTGCTGTATGGCAACCGAAATTGGGAGCCCTGGAGTAGAAGGAAGGCTTGCAGGATTCCGAAGGCCCGCAAGCACCATCGATCTCGGACGGTTGTACACATATCCGATTTCGTTGAACCTGTAGCGAGGAGCGCCGCCAACGTTCGGAGGATTCGTCCAACAGGTTTGGTTGGGGTCATAGCGCCAAAGGGATTCGTCAACTACCCCCGGTGATTTGCACGTTTGATATGCATGTATGACTGCAAGACCCTCAGTGCAATCGCCGTATGTCCTTTCAGCTTCGTGGGTAATCTGCGCCTCAGAAAGGTCTCGTTGATGAATATGCTCCAAGCAAGCCGCCACGCAGAACGATGTACAGGATCCCTGCATTCCCTGATCTTCAACCGGCGTCATTTCTCCACGAATGGAAAAGTTTTGCGGCAAAGGGGGCATCGCAATCTTGGCATCAATAACCGCCTCTTGAATTCCAAGTTTCTTAAACTCAGCTTCCGAGGACTCTTTCAGAATGAGTTTTCTAGGTGGGAAGTGATTCACTATTGACATGATTCCTCCATGTTCCGGGTTAAGAGATGGTTGTCGCGCGCACCCGGTTCAGCGCGAGGCATAACTAGAATTAGACGTCCGAAATGACGCAATATATTACGTCACAAATAAAACCTAACACGGAAAGTTGCATGCTATCTCCTTCAATTTTCTGACAATACGCCGATTTAGGTTTCATCATATCAAACTTTGTTATATCCACAAACAAATCCGATGAATAGACCTATAGAAAACAAGCCTCGGCTTCTGGATCAGGTACGGGACAAACTCAGGTTCAAGCATTACAGCTATCGTACTGAGCAATCCTATATTGCCTGGATAAAGCGCTTTATTTTCTTTCACGATAAGCGGCATCCGAACACGATGGGAGAAAGGGAGATTGAATCGTTTCTGACTCATCTCGCCGTTCAACGCAACGTAGCTGCGTCCACACAGAATCAGGCTTTGTGCGCGCTGCTGTTTTTATACAAGGAGGTACTCGGACATGAATTGGCATGGCTGGAGTCGATGCAGCGCGCCAAACGTCCAACACGGTTGCCAGTGGTACTAACCATTCAAGAAGTGCACAACCTGTTGAACCGCCTGGAAGGGCGTTCCTGGCTAATGGCAAGTCTGCTTTATGGTACGGGCCTGCGATTAATGGAGTGTGTACGCTTGCGGGTCAAGGATGTGGAATTTTCCCGCCATGAAATCATTGTTCGGGAAGGTAAAGGCGGCAAAGACAGGCTGACAATGTTGCCAGTCTCTCTGGTTGCACCGCTGCAAACCTATCTGGAAAAGGTAAAGTCACTGCATAACCGTGATCTGGCGGAAGGATTTGGCGATGTTTATCTTCCTTTTGCGCTGGCTCAAAAATATCCGAATGCTGGTAGAGAGTGGGGCTGGCAGTACGTATTTCCGGCCAGCAAGCGTTCGATTGACCCCTATTCCGGTAAAGAACGCCGTCATCATATTGATGAACAAACCCTGCAGCGCGCAATTAAAAAAGCAGTCCAGGCAGCAGAGATTCATAAACCCGCGAGTTGCCATACCTTACGCCATAGTTTCGCGACCCACTTGCTGCAGGCGGGCTACGACATCCGTACCGTACAGGAATTACTTGGCCACAAGGATGTTTCTACCACGATGATTTACACCCATGTTCTCAACAAGGGCGGGAAAGGTGTCATCAGCCCTATGGATCGACAGTATTAACATCAACAAACCTGCCGCTATTTCTTCTCCATATCAACACCACACCTCAAATCATGGTTGATTTTCATACGCCGGTCGCCATATGATGGATATTACTGGCTTGCGCATCGATCTGGCGGCAGGCCGACTCCCGTCACCATGAGGAAAGATAGCAATGAACACGGCGACACAAAAACACATCGAATTACCCATTGAGGGTATGACCTGCGCCGCTTGCGCGACTCGCATCGAAAAAAACCTGAACAAGCTGCCCGGCGTTGAAGCCGCGGTCAATTTCGCCAGCGAAAAAGCGCGCGTTCTCTATGACGACCGTCAAATCAAAACCGGCACGCTGATCGAAGCTATCGAAAAAGCAGGTTTCCACATTACGCCGCAAACCGTGCAGTTGCAGCTGCACAAAATGACCTGCGCGGCCTGCGGCGCGCATATCGAGAAAGCACTGAACAAACTGCCCGGCGTCACCGCGAGTGTCAATGTCGCCACCGAAACCGCGAAAGTCCGTTTTGTTCCCGGCACGATGACCGTCGACCAGTTGATTGCGGCGGTGGTTGATGCCGGTTATGGCGCGACCGAAATCAGCGACACCGGCCATGCCGAAGAGAAAGCGCGCCGCCAGGCCGCCTATCAGGCCGAACTGCGATTATTCTGGATTTCCGTCGTGCTCACGCTGCCACTGGTTCTGCAAATGGCCGGCATGTTTACCGGTCACGGCATGGATCTGCTGCCGCACTGGCTGCAATGGCTATTGGCGACGCCGGTACAGTTCTGGATCGGCAGGCGTTTTTATATCGGCGCATGGCATGCGCTGCGCGGCGGCGGCGCCAATATGGATGTTCTGGTCGCGCTGGGCACCAGCATGGCTTATTTTTTCAGCGCGGCCGTCACTGTCTTTTCACTCGACCAGCATGTCTACTTTGAAGCCAGTGCGGCAATCATTACCCTGGTGCTGCTCGGCAAACTGATGGAAGCGCGCGCCAAGGGTAAAACATCCGAAGCCATCGAGGCGCTGATCAAACTGCAACCGAAAACCGCCCGCATCGAACGCGACGGCAAAATTGTCGAAGTGCCCGCCGACAGTCTGCAAGTCGGTGATATTTTCATCGTGCGGCCAGGCGAAAATCTGCCTGTCGATGGCACAGTCATCGAAGGTGCATCCAGTGTCAACGAATCCATGCTGACCGGCGAAAGTCTGCCCGTCGGCAAGCAGCCCGGTACGGAAGTCTTTGCCGCCACTCTCAATCAGCAGGGACTGCTCAAATGCCGCGCGACCAGCGTAGGCGCACACACCCAGCTTGCCGCCATTATTCATCTGGTTGAAGAAGCGCAGGGCTCAAAAGCACCGATCCAGCGCATGGCCGACACTGTATCCGGCATCTTCGTACCGGTCGTGGTCGCCATCAGCATTATCACGCTCGGCGTCACCTGGTGGCTGACCACCGATTTCGTCACCGCGCTGATCAATGCTGTCGCCGTACTGGTGATTGCCTGCCCGTGCGCACTGGGACTGGCTACACCAACCGCCATCATGGTCGGCACCGGCCGCGGCGCGCAGGCCGGCGTGCTGGTCAAAAATGCCGCTGCACTCGAACACGCTGAAAAAATCCAGACCGTGATTGTCGACAAAACCGGCACGCTGACCGAGGGCAAGCCGCAGGTTACCGACATCATTGCCGCCGATGCGCTCGATGATCAGGCATTCATGCAGATCGCAGCCTCACTGGAACAAGGCTCCGAGCATCCGCTCGCCCGCGCCGTTATGGATCACGCGGAAAAAATGAATGTGAAACTCAAACCGGTTACCGATTTCTCTGCCGTCACCGGCAGCGGCATCAAGGCCAGCATCGATGCCACGCAATATCTGCTTGGTTCACCGCAGTTCCTGTTGCAGCATGGCGCAACCTTGGATGACGATAAAATCACGGCGTTGCAATCCGAAGGTAAAACGGTGATCGGCGTTGCTGCGCTGGACCATGATCACGCCCGGATTCTGGGTTATCTCGCCATCGCCGATCGACTGCGCGACACATCGCTCAAAGCCGTGCAGCGCCTGCAGGCAATGGGCATCGAAGTGGTCATGCTTACCGGCGATAATGCATTAACCG
>CAZXBP010000157.1:0-6841 GCA_964639015.1 uncultured Nitrosomonas sp. | reverse complement strand
CGTATCTGGGCGGACTGGGTTTTTCGATGAAATGGAATATGGGCTGGATGCACGATACGCTGGTATACATGCAACAGGATCCCATCTACCGGCGTTATCATCATGATCAACTCACCTTCAGCCAGCTTTATGCCTATACCGAAAATTTTGTACTGCCTTTTTCTCACGACGAAGTTGTGCACGGCAAGGGCGCATTGATCAATAAGATGCCCGGCGATGACTGGCAGAAATTTGCCAATCTGCGACTGTTGTTCACTTACCAGTTGACGTGTCCGGGCAAGAAACTGAATTTCATGGGTAATGAATTTGGACAATCGCGTGAATGGGATGTCAGCCGGGAACTCGACTGGCAATTACTCGCAAATAAGGCGAATTCAGGTGTGCAGGCTGCACTGAAAGACTTGAATCACTTGTATAAAAACACGCCCGCGCTATACCAGCTTGATTTTTCCGGCGAAGGCTTCTCCTGGATCGATTGCCACGATTCCGATCAGTCGATTATCAGCTTCATGCGCAAATCACGTGACGGAAAGTTTATTATCGTGGTGCTTAATTTTACGCCGGTACCACGCAAGAACTATCGTATCGGTGTGCCGGAAAAAGGTATTTACCTGGAAAGATTCAACAGCGATTCGTTTTATTACGGCGGCAGCAACATGGGCAATGCCGGACATCTCAGCGCCAGCAGTGAATCGTGGATGGGGTTGCCGTATTCGCTGGCGATTACATTGCCGCCGCTGGCGGGCGTTATTTTTTCATTGCAGGATTAGGCGGTCAGGCTTATGTGACAATTAATGAGTAATTTAAAAATTGCATGGCTTTAGAGCTCGGTATATTTCTTATTCGATCCTTTTGATTTCGACACCGGATATTTCAGCGCGTTTTTTTCCAGCTTTTCCTGAATGATCTGCCGGACGTCCAGCTCGTATTTGTCTGCCAGCAGGAGAGCAAAGGTAAACACATCGGCGAGTTCTTCTTTCACTTTGTCGATATCCGCCTCATCCGCCGCTTTCCATAGAAAAACCTCGATCAGTTCGGCAGCTTCGATATTGAGCGCGAGCGCCAAATCCTTGGCGTTATGAAACTGCGCCCAATCCCGCTCATCGCGGAAACGACGCAAAATTTCGGTGAGTTGCTGGATGTCGTTCAATTTTCTCGATCCGTTATCGCGTAGCGACTTTTCCAGCTTCCAACTCGACAATGGAGCCCATTAGCCGCCGTGCGTTAGCTGGCGAGCGATCGTTACAAACCTGTTCCATTATTTTGCCTAAATTGGCACATACGATTGTATAACTGATAGCATTCATAAAAATCTCATAATTGACAATACAGAATTTAGTGCAGAAAGTTTTTAACATGCGTATTCAGCATCAACTTAAATCCAAGTATCATCACCCTTGAGGCCGATTCCAAGGTTTCCTCTCTTCTGATATGTCTGCAGCTTCGATTTCACTATCCAAATAAACTATTTCTTTTTCGATCCACGAATTCATATGCGCATCGAAATCTTTACTCAACCAATTACGGAATCGCTCACGCATCGTTCTTAAACGTTGACTCCGAGGCCCTTCCCAGCAACCTGAGTGAAAATTACAACTGATACTGCTAACAACATCTTCAAAATTCTGATAATTCGTAAGCAATGCTCTTGTTAAAGCTCCACCAAATTGGTCATCCAGCGAGCTCGGTGCGCAGTACGCAATCATGGAAGCTCGCACCTCTGGATCTTGTTTGATCCAATTCAGAATTAGCTGAAGCGGAAATTCGGCAATCGGTGGCACTATGTCCTTTTCATTAAAACTGCCGAATCCACCTTTCAACCAATTTAATATATCTACCCGCCATTCTGGAGCGCTGCTTAGCAGATGAGAAGCAACAATCCCCCATGCTTCTGTCGGACTCATACGGCATAGTGATTTTGCCAATGGCTTCACATAACCGTCATAGCTCAACCGGTAATTGCTGTCCATTTGTTGCAAAAACACATCAAGCAATGGCAAAGCTTTCGTTGAATCATAAGCTACCAGCTTATTGCATACACTATACCAATGGTAAGTATGCATGGTATCCAATTGCTCTTTAAAGTGAATCTGTGCTGTAACAACTTTAAACACAAAATCCGGATTCACAGGCCAAGCATTTTTCTCCAGAACCTGATCCAGAAGATCGACTATAACATTAGCTGAAGTTTGATCTTCACGTTTAGAAAGCAAGGTAAAAAGACGAACCAATTCATTTTGGGATACCGCCCGCCAGCTCATGCCATAACAAAGGCTGCGGAAAATATTTGATCCTATCCATCCCATCTCAAATGCATTCATGCACGCAATTAACACCTGATCGTCAAAACCGGAATGCCAGACAAGATCAGCCCCACGATTGGCGGTTTCTTCGTTCGCCAGCAATCCAAGCAAAACCTCACTCCATTTGCTTGGATCTCGCACCCTAAGATCTGCAAGATAGCCTCCAACACACTGAGAATTTATGGAATCGCTTTTAAATGAAAGTAAAGGTATAAGTCGCTTGTTCTCCTTGTCCGCATTACACAAGGATTGACCAAAAGTAAACAACGCTGTGGTCTCAGTACTACTACCTACCAGTTTCGGTAGCAAGTATTGAAATGCCTCATCGTTTCTGGCCACACGTCCCGCCAATGCTCGTACAAGCTTTTTAGGTCGAGTGTACTTACGAAGCTCATCATCAACGTGATAGTCTTCCCATTCATCCCACGTTGTATCCAGGACATAGCGCTGGAAACGTGATACCAAGCTACGCCTCGTAAGGCGCCCCTCAAGACGGCGCAAGCGAAAATGAACGGATAAATCATCTTCATTCCGATGCCAATGCAACCTTTGATTAAAGAAGTGGTTTAGCTGTTGAATATCGGTAGCCGGGTCATCTGCAACTTGTTCAAGTATGGAAAAAACCGCTTCCCGATGAAAAGGAATACTTAACTGCTCCCCTGCAGACTTGATAACTGCCGAATTCGCTTCCTTGCGCAAAGCATCACTCCAATCTCGTGTCTCGTTGACCAAGCAATCCCAGTAGCGCAAGTACTCTGACCACCATTCACTATATGTCTGCGGATGCCAAAGAACTGCTCTTTCTTTAATTCCTTGGTGTTCAGGGCCAATAATCCGAAAACCCATTCCAGATGTTTGCAGTGCTGATTCAGCTACCTTGAGTCCCATACGCTTCAAACCGTCATCGTCTGAGCGCAGCAATTCCAGCAAAATCGGCAGCCGCTCAGTTGGACTTGCTTCGGTAGCAGCCCATTCTGGACCGATCCGGAATAATGCCAATAAAGTGCCGGTTGAGTTGTTATTGTTCGTAGCATTCTCCGCAACTGCCAACCGAGCGAGTATTCTGGTTGCACGAACAAATGTTGGCTTCCAGACGGCAATTTTCTCCAGCGTCCAAACGATGCTTTGGCGATTCTGTTCAAAAGCATAAAGCTCTTCCCGCGACCACGTGCCAAAAGTGCGCTCAATCAGCGTAAGAGTCGCTTCTGGATTGGCTTCTGCAAGAGTGGAAAGGAAAGACGTGCCTTTGTCCGAACAGAGGAAATCACGATTTGCATAAACACCGTCCCAGCGAAGAATTTCTCGAACAACTGGTGCAGCACTGGTGCCATGAGCAAAACGGTACATATCCATAAACCAGCCATGCAACGATTCCGGCATATTCTCAAACGCATTAACAAAATCGAAGCCACGTCCATACCAGCGCCAATATTCGCGCCACAAGTGGATGTGTAGTGCCCAGGGAACTATGAACAAAGTTCGTGACCCTTGAAGAATTCGGCGTTCCCGTAATGACTGAACAATTTCCTGAAATCTCGACCAACTTACCGCCGAATCAGAACATGCGACAAGTTCTGAAATATACTTTGCCTCGGCACCCACCGGGTCTTCATAGCCAAAACGGGAAAACAAAGCGATGTGCCTCATCACCAATGCAATTTGACGAGTTTCATCGCTTTGTTGTTTCGCATAACCAAATAGAAAGCGATCCCAGATAAGTACCGTTGCAGGAGGTTTGAGAATATCATCCGGATTCGCTGCCAGATTCTCGCCAACTGCCTGAGCAACTCGTGGTGAACCTTCACATATAGTCACCCAACGATCAAGATCTTTGTTTTTTCCAACGCAATTTTCGAGAATTAACTTGATAATTTGATTTGGAAGGCGAGGAGCTGAAATAAATTCAATTTCAGAATCTCTGCTTCCGTCACGCCCGTGATCAAGACTGATTAACTTCAATGACCCGCAGCGATGCTTTAGATGTGCCCATATTTCTGACATTTCCCGTTCGGAAAGCTCGTCCAGAACTAAAATAAGTGGATATTTTGGGTTTTCACGCAACAATTCGCGAAACAATTTTGTTTGTGAAAACTTGGAACCATGTTGAACGTAGAGGACACCGGGCGCGATTTCTTCCGAGCGCACTGCTTCTAATACTAGGCGAGTTTTCCCAATTCCCGGCTCACCCAATATTCGTATATGCTTTGTTTCTCCCTGCAATTTCTCTCGAAGCGAATTGATAAGATGGGATTGATCTTCCGAAAGTGCAATTTGATTGCTCATGTGCGCATGTTGCGCCCACTCGGATACTGATAAGAAATCATCATCGCTACCTCCCGTTAAGGAAAGACGTAACGATGGGTAGCGTTCAAAATACGATGCAATTTGGGATTGCCCGAAAACTTCAATTTGCGCGCTTTTATCGGAAAACCCAGCTTTCGCAAAAAATTCCGCAATTAAGGTCTGGCTGTCATTTCTTTGCTTAGGTGTCAGATCAAGGCCAAAACAAACCAATAAGTAGTGGCCGTCAAGCTCAAGAGTTCGCCGAACCTCGGATACCAAATCTCCTGATTTGGAGAGCAACTCTTTTTTCAATGATCTTGGTTGCCATGGTTTAAACGTTGTGCCTGTTTTGAGCTGAAATCCATTTCCACCTACTTTCAAGAAAGTATCTTGAGGCAAGCTATGAGCTGATTCTACTTGGGCATCAATTCCACCATCAGAGACATTAAGGTTTGCTGAAATAGTTACAGCATCAGGCCGTAAGCCAGCATACTTTGCTTCGCAATGAAGTAATTCTCGAAACTTTGCAATAGCGGCTTCAGCACTGAGATTCCCTATTAAATTTGGATTAAACGGCCCAGCTATACTCATATAGTTTTTTAATCCGTATATAAACTAAGCAGGTACACACCACGTTTTATTTTTTCCAATCTCCTCATGCAGCTACACCGGATCAAAATCCGCACCGTTTGGCCATGCCAGCGCCCCCAATTCGATGCGAACTTGGTTGAATAATTGCTCATCTTTCAGTGCTACAAAGATACCGACTCTTTCATTGAAAATCAGTTGCGACATATCGACGAAGCCGGTCATGCCATCGTTGCAAGTAACAGAAAGGCAATAATCAGACAGAACAGCAACGGTGCGTGCTCGCCACGGCGCTGATGCCGTTACTTTACTGATGCTAGATAGTGAGTCAATTTTTTCTGTCGGCATTAATTCAAGTTGCTTGTTTATACACATCTTTCCGGTGACCAACGGTTAGTACCAGTACTGTCAGTTTCTCATCGGCAATATGACAAATTATGCGATAGTCTCGTACACGGTAGCGCCACAAGTTGGAAAGATTGTGAGTCAGTTGTTTTCCAAATCTGCGTGGATCTTCATCGGTTGCGATACGTTCACGAAAATATCGCAGGATGTCCTGTTGCGCAGGATGATCAAGTTTTCGCAGCTCTTTCACTGCCGCATCATCGAACTCAACCTTCCAGATCAATACCTTTCTCCACTTCGTCCAATGTCCAGCGTTTACCTGCTTTTTCCAAGCGATCCACGGCTAAGTACTTTTCTTCTATTTCATCGAGATGCTCCAGAATCGCTTCTCGCACATAATAGGTTTTAGTGCGTCCTGTTCTGGCGGCCAGTTCAGCCAGACGATTTTCAATTTCTTCCGGTAATTTAATTGCCAGCATGTTCTTCTCCTGTGTTGATCAGTCAAATACATAGTACATAGAAAACGAAAGTTTACCGGCTAATCGGCTTATACCGTATCCGCTTCGGTTTCGCGCCTTCTTCACCCAGGCGTTTGACCTTGTCGGCTTCGTATTCATGGTAGTTGCCGTTGAAGAATGTCCATTGCGAATCGCCTTCGGCGGCGAGAATATGCGTAGCGATACGGTCGAGGAACCAGCGGTCGTGCGAGATGACCAGCACGCAGCCGGCGAATTCGAGCAATGCGTCTTCAAGCGCGCGCAGTGTTTCGACGTCGAGGTCATTTGATGGTTCGTCGAGCAGCAGGACGTTGCCGCCGGCGATGAGGGTTTGCGCGAGATGCAGACGTCCGCGTTCGCCGCCGGAAAGCTGGCCGATAATTTTCTGCTGGTCGCCGCCCTTGAAGTTGAAGCGACCGAGGTAGGCGCGGGCAGGGGTGGTGTACTTGCCGACTGTCAGCAGATCGTTGCCGCCGGAAATCGCGTCGAATACGGTTTTATCGTTTTCCAGTGAGTCACGTGCCTGATCGACATGCGCGATGTTGACGGTCGGGCCGATTTTGACTGTGCCGGAATCCGGTTGCTCCTTGCCGGTGATGAGCCTGAACAGTGTCGATTTGCCCGCGCCGTTCGGGCCGATAATGCCGACAATCGCGCCGGGCGGAATCTGAAAACTCAGGCTGTCAATCAGCAGCCGGTCGCCATATGCTTTGGATACATTGTTGAATTCGATAACTTCATTGCCCAGGCGTTCGCCGACCGGGATGAAAATTTCCTGCGTTTCGTTGCGTTTCTGGTATTCCTGCGAATTGAGTTCATCAAAAC
>CAZXBP010000156.1:0-6862 GCA_964639015.1 uncultured Nitrosomonas sp. | reverse complement strand
TAGTCGACCTTAACCTATAAAGTCAAGTCATTTGTCATATAATCACCACTAGTCCCACATGGATTTCTCAATATTAATGGATAATATTTTCGATTTCAATATTCAAATTTACTAAAAAACAATCCAATGATAAAAAAACTCCTGAACTGGGCTTTAACTTCTGCCTGATTTCATTGAATACAAAGTAAATTATTACAGCCGAATTATTCTTTTCAATGGTCATTTAAATGATTGGTTTCGATGCGCTTCATTTAAATTCCCACTCCCGCCATCCATTTAACAAAGGAAAATAGAGGCCTAAAAAAATTCTGCGCCTGTCGATTTGGCGGAAGGCTTGCGCATAATTGTTTAATTGGTTTCGATACCGATCCAATTCCCTGTTTAAGAATAACGCTACGTCAGCACCTTCATGGCTGCTTGTTTTATAATCAATTATCCAGCGCACATTATCTGAATCACAAAATGTACGATCTATTACATAATTAACTGTTCCATGTTTCATCACTCGCGTCAGTCGGAATTCATTCTGCGCATCTTTTTTTTCACTTAATACCCATTGTCCACGCTCGTCCGCTAATGTATTTGTTAACGCAACCATGATGCGATCAACTGCTTGTTCCAGAATTTTTCGTTCTACGCTTAATCCATTATTCAGCAATCCGAGTTCAAAGATTTTTCGCATGGAATGAATGCGCCGGCTATCCCATCGATGTAATCTGTCTTCAGCCATCTGTTGCAAAGTTCTGTGCACAATACTGCCAATATGCCTGGCAATTTCACTGGCCCAGGAAAATTCAATTTCTTCCTGTACAGTACTTTCCGTAACGGCGAATTGCCATATAACCGATTGCGGTGCAGCCGGTACCCGCCAATTTGATACTAATCGTACTATCGACTGATCGAACTTTATTTCCGTATTATTTATTGAATAGCTTTGTTCGATTTTGCACAAGTTTTCGCCCAATCCAATAACAAAATCCTTTTCTACAACCGGCCAAAGCCTGCTCAGCAGACTGCCTGCACGCGGTGGACGAATTTTCATGCCCTCGCTTGTTCCGGATGTATTTACATACCCAAACAAATGCAGGAATTTTTTAGCGCGCGTTGCCGCAACATACAACAGCCGATCAGACTCGAAATCTTCCTTATCTTGTTCAACCAATGCAATCCACTGATTTATCTTGTCAGTAACATCGCCTGCTTGTTGGATAGGCGCAAGAAATAAATCCGCTTGTCGATGCACGGCGACCATTGACTCAGAATTTACATCGTTCTCGTTACGCGGCAATTCCATCCATTGAAGCAATTGTCGCGATCTGTTTCTGGGGTTATAACCTAAACCGGGCATCAGCACCGTATCAAACTCCAGTCCTTTGGATTTATGAATTGTCATGATCTGTAATCGATCATCCGCCTGCAAATCCGCCGGCGCAAAAAGTCTGGCCAAGCCATTATGAAAAACATTCCAGTTCGCAATTGTTCCTGCGCGCTCATGTTTTTCAAGATATTCAAAAAAAATCTGCGCATCACTGCGCTTGTTCGCTGCTATTAGTACCGAATCCTTCTCCATACAACCCGGACCACCCAATATCTGCCAGACGGTTTCAACCGTAGAACGTAATGGCATGCGAAAGCGATTTTGTATACATTGCGAAAACACGCTTCGAATCCGCTGCAAGCGCTTTAATCCATCTTCTGAAACGTAGGACGAATGACTTTCATCATTCATTAAGCTCCAGATTGTCGATGATTTGCCACGATTATTGTCTTCATTAGAGACAAGCCAGGGTGACACCAGAGCCTGCAAATCGGCAAGCTTTAGTCCGCACCATGGCGCCCGGAGGACGGACAACCAGGCGATGCGGTCGGCCAGGTTCAAAAGCGCCCGCGTCAGCATCATTAAATCCTGTATTACCGGCTTCTGATTCAATGCGTCTATATCTACAGCACGAAAATGAATATTCTCTGTCTGCAGAAGTGCCACGATTTCGCTCAAATGGCTGCGATTACGCACCAGAATTGCAATTGAATCATCCGGTCGATTATTCCTGACCTGTCGGATAACTTCGATAACCTGTCGCGCTTCCAGCACACGGTTATTCTCAAATACCGGATGCAGTGTCACAGCGCGTTCCGCCTGTTCGTCATGCACAGCAAATGAAGGCGTATATGCAACCGCGCCAACCGCGCTATCTTCAACGGCCGGCATGATTTGCTGAAAGGTATGATTGACCCAGTTGACGATGCCCCGCTGCGAACGAAAATTACTGCTAAGCGTAACAGGCTCCGGTTTGATGTTACCAATACCAAAATGCCGCGCTTGTAAAAACAATCCGACTTCAGCTTCGCGAAACCGGTAAATTGACTGCATTGGATCTCCCACGGCGAACAGGCTGCGCCCATCATGCATCTCCCATCCGCTGATCAGTTTCTCAATCAATTGAAACTGGCTGATCGACGTATCCTGAAATTCATCAATCAACAGATGTCTGATCCGGTAATCGAGATGCAACGCCAGATCTGTCGGCATTTCAGCTTCACCCAGTGCTTGAAGAGCACGTTGCGCCACTTCAGTAAAATCGACTTGACGCACAGCATCAAAGATAACTTTCAATTCCGCAACAGCATGCGGCAGCAGGCGTATTATCACGCCCAGCATTTCCCACTGCGCATCACTGTATGCGGGCGGCGGCAATCTGCGCATCGCAATTAAAGCCTGACGTACTGTGTCATTATCCGCCAATGCCTGAATGAAAGCCGCCATGCGTGCTTTCCACAGTTGTGCCGATTCTTTCTCCGTGGCTGTCATTCCGGGGGGAAATCCTTGTTTCTTGTTGACCTGTTTGCGCCAATTACTATCCTGGGTAAGTAACAACTCGCTAACACCACACCATTCTTCAACCGTATCCGGCAAAGTGCCCAGGTCTACGCACTGTGCAATCGCGGAATCCACATCCGAAACGGCCAGGTTTGCAGCCGCGTAACGCAGCAGAGCGATCAGTTCATTTTCAAGTGCCTCGGGAAATGCGCTGGATACATCCTCTACCGCATTGCTGCGCAAAACTCGTAATGAAGCTTCCAGTTCCTCGCGCGTCTTGCCATGAATATGACGCAACCAGTGATCCCGCCGCGCCAACATTTCAACCAGCAGGTTGACGATAAGCTCAGCATCGTTATCCAGATGCTCAAATAACCGCTCAAGATCATCGGCTATTACAACATTTTCATTCAATAATTCGATGGTTGAGCGCGCAGCACGAACATAGAGATCCGACGCATCTTCCGTCGTTTCCGGCTGTGCACCGAATTGCGACAATATCGGCATTTGCTGAGTCAGAGAGGCGCATAAAGAATCAATCGTTTGTATGCGCAATCGCGCCGGATTTTCCAGAATTCGCCATGCACTCAACCGGTCACGCCGTAAAGCATCGGTGGCAAGCTCATGTGTTAACTGATCGAATGCACTCCGATCACGAAACAGCGGCGATGATTTCGCGTCAGCCGATTGCAAGGCTTTCAAGATACGCTCGCGCATCTCTGCGGCAGCTTTGCGGGTAAAGGTAATAGCGACAATTTCTTCGGGATTGTCGACATGAGCCAGCAAGCGCAGATAACGCTGAATCAGCAGCCCTGTTTTACCCGATCCTGCCGGCGCCTGAACAATGAATGACTTTGCTGGATCGAGCGCCCGCAGACGCGCTTCGGCATCAGGAATGCTGATGAAATCACTCATTCTCCGCATCCCTGTCTTCAGTTATCGTTAAACGCTCACGGATGCGGCAGAACGGCTGCATGTCACAATAGCGGCAGGTTTCCGGATATTTTTTCGGCATCACCCGCGCATCGCCATTCATAAAGCCGTCGGCAAGCTGCAAAAAAACAGCATTCCACTGATCGAGCAGCGCCTTCCAGCTTGGAAAATCATCATATTCCGCCGTTTTGTCAAATGCACCAACACCCGGCAACACGTCATCCTGCTGGATTAACGCTGAAAAACGCATATCCCCAGATTTTATCGCTGCAAATGCAACGCCTGCCACATCAGTCAGCGGAGGACTGGCCATGACGAGGTATAACGGCAGTTGCGGCTCGTCAGGTCGCTCGCCCAGCATCGCATCAACTTTATATTGGCTGGTTTTGTAGTCGATAATAAGCAGCATGTCATTATCGAGACGATCGACGCGATCCATGCGTCCCTGCAATCTCAATTCTCCGATCTGAATAACATGACTCTGTTCTATCGCTTCAACCGTAAAGTCGCTACGGTTCCTCTCTACTTCAAGCCATTCACGCACCAGACGAACCAAACGCCTGCTTTCTATTGACAGAAATCGATCAGACAGGGCATAAGGCCTTTTTTGTTTTATGCTTTGAACCGCATCATTACTCGCGGCAAGCAGTATGCCATCCAGATCTTTTGAATTGATATTGTCCAGCGCCTGTTTGGTTTTAAGCCTGGTCCATACAGCAGCCAGAACGTGATGTACCAGTATTCCCCGTTCCATGGCATTCAATCCGATATACGGCGCATCCATCGCATCGGCAGTCATACGATGCCGCGCCCAGGCCCGGAATGGACAGGCAGCATAATCCTTGATAACTGCGACACCTCCCCCAGTATCATGCCTGACCAGTGGCGGCACACGGTCATCGACGACACGCTCAAGACACGCAGTTTGCGCGATTAAATTCCGATGGCTTTGATAACGTGGCAAATCTATACTGCTTTCCGGTATCGAACGAATCAACGAGCTTGGTAAAATTTCCAGCGCATCAGTACCGTCGTTGAATTTCGGGTGACTCAGCACTACTTCGTTTGCGCTGTTCAACCAGCTTTGTGTAATCCGCTGTGAAAATGAAAATGCCGCCGTTACAGACCCCATCGGCATGCCGGATTTTTTTTGCATCGCATACGGTATAAAAGGATTGATGCGTGGACGCAAAGGCCATTGCTCATCAGACAACCCCATCACCCAGAGGTGATCAAAGCCTAAGCCTGTCGCTTCGAGAACACCGAGTATCTGGATCGGCACCGGCGGCGTCTGCGGCTGAAATAAAGTATTGGACACAATATGATTCAACCGCCCAACCGCACAGGCAAAACCGGTTTGTGGAATGACACGATCGAGCGTTGCAAGCTCAGCCGCAGCTTCATGAAATTTCTGCAGTGTCTGATACTCTCTGGAATCCAGCGTACGTTCTCCAGGAAACCCGATAATCCGGAGCAAGTCCAGCATCAATCTAGCGTAATCGCCATGCCGCGCCTTTTGCGGCAGATCATCCCGGCAAAAGGCGAGCAGCATTGAAAAATTGTTGACCAACGCCGGACACCCACTTCCTGAACAGCTGCCAGGGCGATTGCCATTAGACGTCAATTGCAATAACGAAACGAACTGCTCAAGCGTCAGATTCGGCGCCGCATGTCGGCGCAACTTCTGGTCAAGCAAAGCACGTTCGTCAATTTCAACATCACCTCCCCCGATAAATGGCGAACGCAGAACATCACTGATTCGATCATAGCTCACAGCGCGTGAAACCAGCATCAGGATAGTCAACGCGGTATCGACTAAAGGATAATCCGACAGTGGCAAACCCAGCGAAATGTTAAAAGGCAGATATGGCGCGTATTGCTGGTACGGCTGAGGTAAAGCCGTACACACATCGGGTTGCATCACGTCACTGAATATACGCTGCAGCATACTGCGCCGCTGTGTTAATGCCGGCTCAATGATACCGATCGAAGCAGACGAATCGGCTTCCAGCCTGGAACGTGCCCAGACTGCCGCATGATATATCTCATCCTCCACATCGGTATAACAAACACGCCTCGCAGCATGCGGGTCTTCGTCACAATCAATCACCGGAGATCGGATCACCGCTATGCTGCTTCCCGATGTCATCAGGCCACTCAGCACTGCAATCTGTTGCGGGGTAAAATGATCGAAGCCATAACAGAACAGTTCATTCGGCCCCTGGACTTTACCTTGCGCGCACTTTTTTTTGATCAGCTCACCCAGACAGGCTGGATCGGTCAGATTGTTTTCAACAAGGTGTTTCCGGTAAATTCCAGCCCAGTCACGAAAGGTGATTGAATCTTCATTCAACGGATATTGCCTGAAATCATCGAACAGTTGCCAATCATGGAGCAATTGCCAGGCTTCCAAAGCAAGGCGTGCTGCCTGCGTAATATTGAGCAACAAGCCGCCCGTCTCGTCGGATTGAATCACTTTCACCCAGAGCATCTGCGCCTGCATGGCATTCAATAACAAAGGAAGATCGGTGTCAGGGGCGGAATATAGCGTATTCAGGTGAATGCGCTCAAGAAAGGCGGCAAACGGCAATATATCAGGTGTTTGCCAGACAACCCGCTGCTGCTCAAGCTGGTGTTGATTAAAACCGTTTACAAGCGCCTGGGCCAGTCTGCGATTAGGCGTAACAACAGTCGCTGCTGTTACTCCGGCACTCAGGCGCTTGAAAAGATTTTCTTGTGAAAGGAAATGAAACTGCGATGTGGAAGCATGCGACATGGGCTAAAAACTCACGTTTCCACGCCAATGCCGCCATTGCGTGATTCAGCGCTGCAGATGTTCCCGCTTATCGGTAACACTCGCCCATTCATCAGCATCGGGCAATGATTCTTTCTTTTCAATGATCGGCTGCCACTGCTTGGATAATTCTGCATTTAAAGCGATAAAATCGACCTGTGAATCGGGCACGTCATCTTCAGCGTAAATGGCTTCAACAGGACATTCCGCAACACACAGCGTGCAATCAATACATTCATCCGGATCAATAACCAGAAAATTCGGACCTTCACGAAAACAATCAACCGGACAAACGTCAACACAGTCCGTATATTTAC
>CAZXBP010000155.1:0-6884 GCA_964639015.1 uncultured Nitrosomonas sp. | reverse complement strand
TACATCAACTTTATGCCTCATTGGAATTATTTGAATCTGACAAAGTAGAATTAAGAAGAAGAGCATCTTTAGAAATCCATATTTCGTTACAATACGACGTTGTTCACAAAAAATATTCCCTTGCATTTCCATCATATGCCGTGTCAATATTTTTTGTTCCCGCTTCGTTTTGCTCATTTTTATCTAAAGCTCCTGATTTAGAGGTGCCCTTATATTTGACCGACCGGATGTCGGTTGCGACTTAACAGGTTGTTATACAAAGAAACATACATTACGGGAAATACCTATGAACAAACAAATCATTCAGACGCCTCACGCACCGGCCGCGATCGGCACTTATTCTCAGGCCGTCAAGGTCAGTGGCGGCGAGACGGTTTATCTTTCAGGACAAATCGGCCTTGACGCGTCGACCATGCAAATGGTTAATGGCATTGAAGCGCAAATTCAGCAGGTCTTTCTGAATCTGAAAGCGGTTGCGACGGCAAGCGGCGGAAGTCTGAACGATATTGTGAAACTGAATATTTTTCTGACCGATCTGACGTATTTTGCCCGGGTTAATGAAATCATGGCTTCGTATTTCGAACAGCCGTATCCGGCGCGCGCCGCGATTGGCGTCAAGGAGCTGCCGCGGGGCGCGCTGGTCGAGATGGATGCGGTAATGGTGCTGCAAGGCTAACGCCCGCATCACTCCGCATCGTCCGTGCAACGGACATGTTGACCGCCATGCCCGACGCAGTTGATACATCCTCCAGCGCACCCGATCTACCCGACGCATCAATTACAGCGCTGACCCAGAGTAAAAAAACGCTGGAAAAACTGCTGCGCCTTGGCATTCGCACTGAACTGGATCTGGCGTTGCATTTACCGCTGCGGTATGAAGACGAAACGCATGTTTTCCCGATTAACGACGCGCCGGAGGGCAGAGCCGTGCAGGTCGAGGGCGTCATCGTAAATACTGAAGTGCTGCTAAAACCGCGGCGCCAACTGGTTTGTCAGGTTAAAGACGGCAGCGGCAATCTGTGTATGCGCTTTCTGAATTTTTATGGCAGTCAGGTCACGGCATATGCCACGGGGAAACGGGTAAGACTGTTTGGCGAAATCCGTCACGGCTTCTTCGGTGCTGAAATGGTGCATCCGAAATGCCGAGTGATCACCAGAAACGAACCGTTGTCCGACGCAATGACGCCGGTCTACCCGATAACCGCAGGATTGCACCAGCAAACCCTCAGTAAACTGATTTGCCAGGTACTGAGCAGTCCGCGTGACCCATCATTGCTGTCCGAAACACTGCCAGCCGGAATCATTCAGCGGATTCGGCTGCCCGGCTTCCGGGAAAGCATACAGACACTGCACCACCCGCCGCCGGAAACAGTTGCAGCTTCTCTGCAGAATCGCACGCATCCCGCCTGGCAGCGCATTAAATTCGATGAACTGCTTGCGCAACAGCTGTCGATGCGCTTGCATTACCGCCAGCGGCGCAGCCGCAAAGCGCCGCGTCTAGGCCGTCAGCCGGCCTTGCATGATGCTTTCATCGCGCAGTTGCCCTTCAGGCTGACACAGGCGCAGAACCGCGTAATTGCGGAGATCAGCCATGACCTGGATTCGGATCACCCCATGCAACGCCTGCTGCAGGGTGATGTCGGCAGCGGAAAAACAGTCGTGGCCGCTGTCGCCGCGTTACAGGCGATCGCCAATGGCTATCAGACGGCGATCATGGCGCCGACCGAAATTCTTGCCGAACAGCATTTCCAGAAATTAAACGCTTGGTTCGCACCAATGCAAATACCGGTAACCTGGCTGTCGGGCAGTCAAAAAAAGAAAGACCGGCAGATTGCGCTTGCCGCCATTGAATCCGGCGAAGCCATGCTCGCTGTCGGCACACATGCACTGTTCCAGGAACAGGTCAATTTTCACCGGCTCGGGCTGGCGATTATCGACGAACAGCACCGCTTCGGCGTACATCAACGCCTGGCGTTGCGCATGAAAGGCATGCCGGCCTCAGCACAGGCGCCGCACCAATTGATGATGAGCGCGACACCGATTCCACGCACTTTGTCGATGAGCTATCTTGCCGACCTGGATGTATCGGTTATCGATGAATTGCCGCAAGGCAGATCGCCGGTGGTCACCAAACTGGTCGCCGACAGCCGCCGCGACGAAGTGATGGAACGCATCCGGCATGTGTGCAGGCAGGGCAGACAGGTTTACTGGGTGTGTCCGCTGATTGAAGAATCGGAAACGCTGCAATTGCAGACCGCGATGGAAACCCATGAAACGCTGTGCAAAACATTCATCGATCTGCGTATTGGTCTGGTGCACGGACGCCTTGCGGCACAGGAAAAAACCGATGTCATGACACAGTTCAAGCACGGCGATATTCAGTTGCTGGTCGCGACAACGGTCATCGAAGTCGGCGTCGATGTACCCAACGCCTCACTGATGGTAATCGAAAACGCGGAACGCATGGGCTTGTCGCAATTGCATCAACTGCGCGGACGCGTCGGGCGCGGCGTGGATGCCAGCGTATGCATCCTGATGTATCAGAAACCGCTGTCCGAGATTGCCCGCAGGCGCCTGAAAATCATCTTTGAACACAGTGATGGCTTTGAAATCGCCCGCCATGATCTGCATTTGCGCGGGCCGGGGGAATTTCTGGGCGCGCGGCAGAGCGGCATTCCGATGCTACGCTTCGCCGACCTGGAACTGGATGGTGCGTTGTTAACCGCCGCGCAGGCGGTAGCCGATGAAATGCTCAATCATTACCAGAAACAGGCGCAGCAACATATCCGGCGATGGCTGGGTCATAAAACCGAATACCTGCGGGTTTAAGTATTCAAAATCGCGCCATGCATACCCACCACCGAGACTACCGGACTATTGTATAATGCGCTTTTTTATCCAAAGCCGATTTGCGGCTTTGCCTGAGCAATCTCCAGCATGATGATGTTTTGCCATGGCGCTGATTGTCCGCATGCGGCATACTATTTTCCTTATCATCCATCGTTAATATGAACACAGCGCATCCGCAGGCGTGGCTACCGGCCATCAGCGCGGTTTCTCCTCAAATCCGTTTCTGGCTGCAGGATCGCGGCTCGCTTACGCGCCGCATTCAGGAACGCTGCACCCGGTTTTATGTGGAACCGGTTTTTCAGCAACTGAGCCGTGTTTATGAAGACGAGTCGAGTAAAATGCGATTACGCCGCGATGAACTCGCCATGGTGCGCGAAGTATATCTGTATTGCTGCGACAAACCGGTGGTGTTCGCGCATTCTGTCATTCCGCGCAAAGGTCTGATCGGCGCGTGGCGTGCGTTAAGCGGACTGGGCAACCGGTCGCTGGGCAGCATGCTGTTTAAAAATCCGAAAATCAAACGCACCCCGCTTGAATTTAAAAGAATCAGCAGCGGCCATTTGCTGTATGACCGGGCTGTCACACGGCTGGCCGCACGGCCTGCTCACCTTTGGGCGCGGCGCTCGTTGTTTACACTGCAAGGCCAATCGATTCTGGTAACTGAAGTTTTTCTACCCGACATTTCAAATTTAAAATTGTAATGGTTACCGATCAACCAAACCGATTCGTTATTTATGCACGTCTGATGCGCCTCGATAAGCCGATCGGCATCCTGCTGCTGTTGTGGCCGATGCTCTGGGGGTTGTGGTTTGCCGCGCAGGGCTTTCCCGACTGGCACATTCTGGCAATTTTTGTCATGGGCACCATTTTGATGCGCTCTGCCGGTTGCGTGATCAACGACTTCGCCGACCGGAAAATCGACCCGCATGTCGAACGCACCAAAACCCGTCCGATGGCTATCGGATTGGTCAGCTCCAAGGAAGCGCTGCTGCTCGCAGCAGGCCTGAGCCTGATCGCGTTCATTCTGATTCTGCCGCTCAACCTGCTGACAATAGGACTGTCCGTGCCCGCGTTGTTTCTGGCGGCATCCTATCCGTTCACCAAACGTTTTTTCGCCATGCCGCAGGCGTATCTGGGCATGGCATTCAGCTTCGGCATCCCGATGGCATTCGCCGCGCAGACGGGCGCATTGCCGTCGATTGTCTGGATGCTGATGCTGGCCAATCTGTTCTGGGTAATCGCATATGACACCGCATACGCCATCGTCGACAAGCCCGACGATCTGAAAATCGGCATTAAAACATCCGCCATTACACTCGGACAATATGACGTCATCGGCGTCATGGTGTGCCACGCCTTGTTTGTCGCCCTCATGGTCCATATCGGTCAGCTGCAATCGATGGGCGCGGCGTATTACGCCGGATTGCTGGTTGCGGCCGGCCTCACGGGTTATCAATACACGCTGATCCGCAACCGTGACCGGGCGCTGTGCTTTAAGGCATTCCTGCACAACAATTATGTCGGCATGGTCGTTTTTATTGGTATTGCGCTCGATTTTATGATTCGGTAGGCTAGATACGATGAAATATAAAGACCTTCGTGATTTTATAACGCAACTGGAAGCCATCGGCGAACTCAAACGCATCCCGGTCGAAGTCGATCCACGGCTCGAAATGACCGAAATCTGCGATCGCATCCTGAAAGCTGGAGGCCCGGCGGTGCTGTTCGAAAAACCGAAAGGCCATGACATGCCGGTGCTCGGCAACCTGTTCGGCACGCCGAAACGGGTCGCGATGGGCATGGGGCAGACATCGGTCGAGGCGCTGCGCGAAGTCGGCAAACTGCTGGCGTATCTGAAAGAACCCGACCCGCCGAAAGGACTGAAGGACGCTTGGGATAAATTACCAGTACTCAAGCAGGTATTGAACATGGCGCCCAAGGTGTTGAGCAGCGCACCTTGTCAGGAAATCGTTTGGGAAGGCGATCAGGTCGATCTTGGTAAAATTCCGGTGCAGACCTGCTGGCCTGGCGATATCGCCCCGCTGATCACCTGGGGGCTGACGGTCACGCGCGGACCCAACAAAACCCGCCAGAATCTCGGCATTTACCGTCAACAGGTCATCGGGTCGAATAAAGTGATCATGCGCTGGCTCGCGCATCGCGGCGGCGCGCTTGATTTCCGTGACTTCTGCATAAGAAATCCCGGCCAGCCGTATCCGGTCGCCGTTGCACTGGGCGCCGACCCGGCAACCATACTCGGCGCGGTTACGCCGGTGCCCGACACGTTGAGCGAATACCAATTCGCCGGACTGCTGCGCGGCTCCAAAACCGAAGTCGTCAAATGCCTCGGTAACGACCTGCACGTCCCCGCCAGCGCCGAAATCGTGCTTGAAGGCGCGATTTATCCCGAGGAAACCGCACTCGAAGGCCCGTACGGCGACCATACCGGTTATTACAACGAACAGGAAACCTTCCCGGTGCTCACCATCGAGCGTATCACCATGCGCCGCAATCCGATTTACCATTCCACCTACACCGGCAAACCACCCGATGAACCGGCGATTCTTGGCGTTGCATTGAACGAAGTCTTCGTCCCGCTGCTGCAGAAACAATTCCCCGAAATCACCGATTTCTACCTGCCGCCCGAAGGCTGTTCGTACCGCATGGCGGTGGTCAGCATGAAAAAACAGTACGCCGGCCACAGCAAGCGTGTGATGTTCGGCGTCTGGAGCTTCCTGCGCCAGTTCATGTACACCAAATTCATCATCGTCACCGACGACGACATTGATATCCGCGACTGGAAAGAAGTCATCTGGGCCATCACCACCCGCGTCGACCCGGCCAGAGATACGCTCATCGTTGAAAACACCCCGATCGACTACCTCGACTTCGCCAGCCCGATCTCCGGCCTCGGTGGCAAAATGGGCCTCGATGCGACGAATAAATGGCCGGGCGAAACCAATCGTGAGTGGGGAACGCCGATCGTGATGGATGAAGCGGTTAAGCAGAGGGTGGATGCGATGTGGGGGGAGTTGGGGCTGTAACCAGTCTGGATTGTTTGACATGAGCCAGCATGCACTGGAAATTCCATTCCAGAGAGGCGGCACGGGATTCTTCGTCCTTGAGGCGCTGGAATTCCTTAATGAGATAGAGCTTGAACTCCGGGCTAAGCCAGGAACCAAACTCGAAAGCGATGTCGCGATGGGCGTAAGTGCCGCCGTATCGTCCGGCCTTGGCATACAAGCCGATGGTTCTGGTGGCTTCGATCCACTTTTTTGCGGACAAAAAGAAACTGTTGCGTCCTGCTTCATTTTTAATTCCTTCGAATTCGAGGGAATTAAAAACCGGATTGTTAAGTTGTTCCCATATACCGAGAAAGAGCACGGTGTCTTTATTTTTCAGCCATTGCTCGATGAGTGCGCCACCGCCATCAAAATTTTTGACCATGCCGGTGAGTGAAATATAGTCCTGCTCATGGCGGGCGATGATGGCGATTTCGCTTCCCTTGACGGTGATGACGCGGCTTTTCATAGCAATTCCCATTCGACGTTAAACAGCGTGTATTCTTCCACTTGCCGGGCGATATCACGCAGCAGTGCGGCCTGACCAAATTTCATATGTTGTCGTCTATTCGTACATATCAGGTTAATTCAAAAATATCCATACGAATGATCGCATGAAGCCAGACTCCGGTCATATCATCCAGTATTCAATAATCCCCAATGCCGCGCCGGCCAATATGACAGTCATGATATCAAGCCTGTATTTCCACAGCGCGATAAAAACCATCACGGAAAGAAAAAGAGGGTACAGCTGTAAATTATCCAGAATTGCGGTTGCAGCAGCGCCAGATGGCCAGAAGGTATGCCAGGCGAAAAACACGACGAGATTCAGTATCACACCGACAATCGCTGCGGTTATTCCTGTCAGCGGCGCGGTAAAGTGCGGCTCGTCGCGCGTTGCTTCCACCAGCGGCCCGCCGGCCAGTATGAACAGGAATGAAGGCAGGAAAGTAAAAAAAGTGGCGACGCCGG
>CAZXBP010000154.1:0-6899 GCA_964639015.1 uncultured Nitrosomonas sp. | reverse complement strand
CTACAACGAATTGTAACGCAGCAAAAATTAACAAGCGGCGTGCTGTAAACACCATGGTTTGACTCACCATCCGGATGAACCGGCATTGCTTGAATTGCTTCATGTATTCCTATCGTTAGTCATCCCGGATAACGGTCAACTGAGGTTTTTAGGATCATCATTTTAGCCCGAATATTTCATAAATTCACGTAACTATTACGCAGAATATTGATTAATAAGGAGGTTTCGATAAGGCGTGGTGTAATGACGCTATCCCTTGCAACGCTACTCCCTCAGCTTGACAAGTTACTGTTCGCCTTCGCCGCCGTGCGCTTTCTCACCGTATTTTTCGACAACCTGAAATATTGCACCAACGGAATGTGGGAAGGGCACACATAGGCGCATGCCCCACATTCGAAGCAATCCATCAGGTTGTATTTTTCTGTCATTTCGTCGTAGGCCGCAAACTTTGCCAGAATGCCCAGCCTTGCCGGGTCGAGTGAAATGGGGCAGGCGTCTACACACGCACCGCAGTGAATACAGGGATAAATTTTCTCCGGCTGTTTGTTTTCATTCTCCGTAAAAACCAGAATACCGGATGTCCCTTTCGTAATGGAAATATCCAGGTTGGAAACGGCCACCCCCATCATTGGGCCACCCATGCATACCTGACCAATGTTATCCTCCACGCCAACCTGCTCCAGCACGTAGCGCAAAGGCGTACCGATAGGAATCAGATAATTCCCCTTCTTTTTTACACCCGGACCGGCAATAGTGATGACTCGCTCCTGAATCCCCCGGCCATGCGGCAGCAGTCGTCCGATTTCTGCTGTCGTGGCTACATTGATGACTACGGCACCGACCTCAATGGGCAGTTTTCCAGAAGGCACTTCGCGACCCAACAAAACGGTAACCAACATCTTTTCCGCCCCTTGCGGATACTTCACCGGAATCACCTGCACTCGGATCGGTTCATCTTCGGGTAGACATGCGGCCAAGTGGCTGGCAGCATCCTGTTTGTTGCTTTCAATGGCGATGATGGCCTGTTGTGTACTGGTCGCTTTTAGTAAGTACTTGATGCCGAGAATGATATCGTCTGCCTGTTCCAGCATCACCCGGTGATCCGTGGTTAGATACGGCTCGCATTCGACACCATTGATAATTAAAATGTCGCAGTGTTTCCCTTCGGGAATGTTGAGTTTGACATGAGTAGGAAATGCCGCGCCGCCCAGCCCAACAATGCCGGCATCCTGGATACCCTGCAAAATTTGCTCGCGTGTAGCCGTTTCCACGACGATGGGCTTGCCTTCCACGACTTCCTGACCGGAGGAAGGAAAGGTTTTTAAGTAAATCCCCGGCACCATTTTTCCTGAAATGGTCGGAACATTGCCAATCTTTTGGACGATACCGGAAACAGGCGCATGTTGGGGCACAGAGAGATATCCTCCCGCTTTGGCCAACATCTGGCCGCGGACAACCTCCTGTCCTTCGCGCACGATGATCTGAGAAGGATCACCTGCATGCTGTACCATGGGCAAGATGATCAACGGTGCAAACGGGAATTGGCGGATAGGTAGACCACAGGTTTCATCCTTGTGCTCCGGCGGATGGATGCCGTGTTTGAGGAAGTGATGAGTTGGCTCCCTCATAGACTCGGATCGAACAGCAGCGGGTGGCTTCGGTAAGTGACGAGTTTTCCGCGCCAGCGACGGAATCAAATTATTCAGTGTTTTCCTGAGGTTATGAAAACTGAAAAATTCCATTAATTAAACTTTTCACCCCGCTTAATCCACTTGTCTATATCTTTTTCCGATCTGTCTTTTGGCAAGCCGGGGTGTATGACTCTGGCGGTGCATCGCTCCGCGGCTTTCACCAAATCCGAGTAAGGCCCCCCCGCCGGATTGATGATGCCGGCTTTTTTATCCTTGTTGTAGGCAAAAATTTCAGGATTGATCTTGATGCATTCATCACAGGCGGTACAATTTTCTGTCTCGAGCCAGGGCGCCATGTAGCTATCGCCGGTCTGCACGGCTGTTGCCGCAGCAGCTGTCGCCGGTGCATGCATCGCCAGATCAACGAAGCTGTCACCGTTGCCGACGGCAAGTTTCATCAAGCCCTGCGCGATTTTACCGACGACTTCCGCGCGGATTTTTTGTTCGATGTTGTCCGGTTTTGCTTCCTCCGGTTTATAACCAGCCAGGCCGCGCAGCATTATCCAGAAATCACGCCGTTCTTCACACGATTCTACAATTCGCTTGGCAACCAGCACTCGATTCAGTTGATGTTTGCGATCAACGGCCCAAATGAACGGAAATTTGCCTTCCCGCTCGCTGGCTTCCAGTTCAAGGAAATCAGCCAGTGGCATCATATTTTCATTCCAGGCATCACGCGGCACTTTACGGAAATGCTTCCTGAATCTGGCTTCTGTGAGCGCGAAGTCGGCGAACGTCATTGGCAGCGCCATGGATTTTTCCCGGCCATGCTCGATGTATTTCAACTGATAGCTCGGCCAAATGCTATCTATGCCCGGATTACCGCTGATATCGAGAGTTTCCGCCACTTCCACTCCCTTGTCGGGATTGTATTTGAAAATGGGGTACGCACGTGATTCCATAGCCAGTTTAGCCTGGTGTGTGCCCATGTCATCACCTACGCCATGCTCTGGCTGGCAGGTGGTATAAAGATTGAACAGGGCGGGGCGTCTGGCCGTCAGCCCGTCGATGAAACCTTCGATCATATGACTGGTATTGGCCATGGTGGCTTGCAGTACGTAGGTATTCCTGTGTGCCATGGCGATCAGGCCTATTTCTTTGCGCGGTTCGGATTTTCCCTGCCAGACTTTACCATGCTGCGCCATATCGGAAACCTGACCTATGAAGCCGGAAGTACAGGCCTGACCACCGGTATTGGAGTAGACCTGAGTATCCACGATGATCACTTTGATCGGCTTGCCGGAAGCCATCATTCTCGACAGATTCTGGAAGCCGATATCATACATGGCGCCATCACCGCCCAGAGTTACCACGGGCGGGCAAAGCAGCCACTCTTCATCGCTGAACTGGTTCCAGGTGAAATAAGTGAAGAAATCGTCATGCTCGCTCGGTTTATAAGTGTCGTTCAGGATCAACCCGGTCTTGCGGATGGTTTTGAAACCCTCGGCCATTTTCGCCATGTGCCCTTCGAAGATGCCCATGGCCATGGAGGGAGAATCCTGGAACAGGTGATTGGCCCATGGAAAAGGGTAGGGATTGTAAGGCCAGGTACTGCCCCATACCGAGGTGCAACCCGTGGCATTGCACATCCCCATATTGGAGCGACCTTTGCCGGTGATACCTGTCGTATATTTCCAGTGCAGTTTCTTGAGTTTGTCCAGCAATTGCGTAACTTCCCGTAACCAGTCATGATCGATCGGCTCAGTTCCTTTTGCCGCCTCAAGCTGCTTGCTGATATTGGAGATGGTCAAGTCATTGTCTTTCATTTCCGAGAAAATTCTTGTCATTGCCGCCGTGTCGCCGATGTCCACTGTGCTGATGAGCTTAAGCTGGATATGCTGCTCCAATTTTGCAATCAGCGCATTCAAATGAGCGACGTGCTTCTTGATGCGGGGTTGCATCAAAGATTCTACTGTCGCGACAAACAGGTGGATAACCGTTTTTTCAGAGCATCCCAGGCAGGCGCCATCACCACTGGCAAATTGCAGATAGGCATCTTTATTCAGCAAAATCGTTTCAAGTGGCCCGATTTTTTCTTCCAAATCGTCGATGCGATTGAATCTGGCCGGCGTATTGGGCAGATCGATCCAGAAATCCCATTCCTTTCTCAGGCGTGCGATGGATTCCTCCGTCTGGAGGACAGGTCTCAGCGCGTCATCATTACAAACCTGCACGCATTCCATGCAACCTTTGCAGGTGTTTGGGTTGATGGTGATGCTGAACAGTCCGCCGCTGTCAGGCTGATTTTTTTCCAGTACATCGAAGTACGGGCGAGTAAGTGCAAACTTGAAATCGCCAAGTTGATCCTGAAACCAGTCGAGCTCTTGCCTCAGGCTGGCATCGCTTTTATCCTCCCGGAGGATTTCATCGACCACTTCGTTAATGAGTCCGTTGACAGTCGCGCCGTTTCTTGATTCGTTGAACAGCTTACGGATTTTACCTTCCATCTGGCGCACCGCTCTGGGCAGGTGTTTCACCTCGCCGTGATTTTTTTTCACCCGCGTCACTACCGTGTCCAGTACGCCCGAAAGCTCGCTCACCAAACCGGGGATAGCCGTGTCGGGGCAAGCTACGTAGCAGTTACCACAGGCTGTACAGTTGTTCGGGACCCATTCGGGATGCTCAAAGCGAATGCTGGTCATATCCCTGAACAAGGCGGAAACTGCCGGCATCACACTAAGCCCGATGAATGGATCGGTGAGATTGTCGTTGCCCATGCCACGCTGATAGAAGCTGCCCGTCTGCTCCCAGAAACGATGAATGTCACTCAGTTGCGATGCGCTTTGCGGAGTGCTTTTCAGTATGGCAGGGATGGGGGTTACACCTTGATCAGTTTTGACGGCGTGCTCTTCGCTGAGCATTTTATGGGTAATTTCATAGACCTCATCAAACCCACGTCGTACCACCCGCATATTATCGTCAACGACCCGCTGACCTTTCGCGCCGAATTTGTGTTGTAGCTGATCCTCAATGGCCTTTAGCAGCGATTCCTCGGTAAAATTTCCCTTTTCCATAAGGGGAGAGGCTGCGAAAAAAGCGCCTTGGAAAGCAATGCCCTGCATGCGCAACTGCAACTCGGGGTCGGTTGCTTCCTCGCGGGCAATTTTGAAACCATCGATATAAAAAACGCGAATGTTCTTGTCGATAATCACTTTCTGGTAAAGTAACGGTATGTCTGCCCAGGCTTGTTCAGGTTTCGTTTTTTCGCTTTGAATGATAAAGACACCTCCATTCTTCAGGCCTGCCAGCGCGTTGGTATGCTTGAAAACACCCGGGTCGGGTGAAAGCACCACATCAACGAAGAAATATTCGCAATTGATACGGATAGGTTCAGGCGCAGCAGCGAGGTAATAGGTGGTGGGTTGTCCTTTTTTCTCAGAGCCGTATTTTGGATTGGCCTTGATATCGTAGCCGAGCAAATCATAAAGTGTCATGGCGAGGTTTTTGCCCGTGGTTACCGCGCCCCAGCCGCCGACCGAATGGAAACGGACGGTAATGGCGCCTTCGGGCATCAGATTGGGATTTTCCGAGCCGCGTACTGACAACGCTTTGACGTGCGGATAGGACTCCTGGATGGTTTCCTGATAAATTCTTTGCTTGGGAGTGGATGGTGCATCACGGATAAAGTCGATGGACAGATAGAATTGCCTTTGGTGTTTGCCGTCCGGCAGCATGTTTTCAATCGCGCCGATAATGCCTTCCGGCTGCAGATCGCGGCTGCCCATGCCGAATGAACCCGCATACAGCGCCGGCATGTCGGCAGGCTGGTAGCCGACCAAACCGGGGAACGGCAATTCACGACTGTTTGCGCCATTTTCAAGGCACTTGGTTAATGTGGCCCGTATTTCCCGCATGACAGGCGGATCGGCCGCAAGTGGCTGGTCGAGACGCTCCAGAACGGTAACGCCTTTTTTGCCTTGCAGCACCTGACCGATCAGATCGGCAGGAAAAGGACGGAACATGACCAAATCCACCACGCCCACTTTGATGTTGCGTGTCCTGCGCAGATAGTCCGCAACCGCCTCGGCGCTGGGAATGACACTGCCCTGACCAACAATCAGATAGTCGGCATCATCGGCGCGATAGGTCATCACCCGTGCATAGCGACGACCGGTTAGTTCGTAATAGGCATCGAACGTTTTGTCCGTCAATTCTTTGATGTGGTCGAAAAAGAATGGGCGTTGCGCCGCGACACTTTGCATGTAAGCATCCTGGTTCTGCACGATGCCCGCCATGACGGGATTGTCCACATCCCAAAGTTCGGGAATACGGCGGCGTGTTTCACCATAAATCATTCGTTGCGCAGGTGTGGGTGTTTCAATGATATCGTCCGGTCGGCCGAGGAATTCCTCAATCAGTTCCCGTTCGGGAAGCCGCAGGGTTTCGATCAGGTGGGTGGTTAAAAACCCATCCTGGGCTATTGCGCCTGGTGTAAGAGACAGCTCGGCGATTTTATGCGCGATGATATTCAAATCCGCTACATGCTGGACTTTATTGGCGAACATCTGGAAAAAACCGGTATCGTCGATGGCATGATAATCATCGTGCCCCGCATGCACGTTCAGCGTGGATTTGGTCATTGCCCGCGTGCCAATATTGAGGACATAAGTCAGTCTTTTTCCGACGGCGGCGTACAGTGATTCGTGCATATAAGCGATGCCCTGCCCGGAGGAAAAGTTGGCCGCGCGCAATCCGGTCATGGAGAGTCCTGCGGTCACGGCAGCAGCAGCATGCTCACCTTCCGGCTCGATAAAAATCAATGGGCGACCGGAAATATTAAGATGTCCTTTGGCTGCTTCTTCAGCCCAGTATTCACCCATCTGGGTCGATGGCGTGATGGGATATGCGCCGGCGGCATCGGTAGATTCACGCTCGCACATAATGGCAGCAGTGTTGCCGTCCATGGCAACGCGGATACCTGGGTACTTGAACGTTTTTTCCTTTTTACCAAACATGGCGGATTTTCTCGATTTGGAAAATTCGAGTAAGTTTTGTACGCAGTTCAATTACTCAAAAGCACAGTATTTCACTTTTAAATAAAGGGTGCAAATGAAATTCATGCGTCTCTTTTTCGGCCGGTCATGAAAAATGCGAGCGGGTTACACCGCAAAGGAAATGGTTAAGCAAATAATTGTTTTGGAACCAAACCGGAATCATTGAACCTAAAAACCTCAGTTGAATGGGATTTAGAGTGCGTTGATTTTTATT
>CAZXBP010000153.1:0-7125 GCA_964639015.1 uncultured Nitrosomonas sp. | reverse complement strand
CATTGAGCATCAGACTCAGCATGACATCGTCCTTGACGCCATTGCAAAGCAGCAAGGTCTTGTCACCCACCAGCGGCAATGTCGCCAGCAGTTCCGCTTTCGAGCCGCATTCCAGTCCGATGTTAAATGCCTGGCCTGCATCCAGGATTTCAGTCACCACTTCATGCAATTGATTGACCTTGACCGGATAGACGCTGCGGTAAGTTCCCGCATAGCCGCATTCCTGTATGGTGTCCTGAAATTCCAGATTCAAACGGTGCACGCGCGCACTGATGATATCCTGAAAACGAATCAGCATGGGCAGGGAAACACCTTCAGTGCGGGCTGCGCGAATGACATCCATGACATCGATCTGCAGCGTCGGGTCGGAAGTAGGACAGACTGCAACGTGCCCCTGCTCATTCACGGAAAAAAAACCACCCGACCAGTTGTCCATGGCATACAGCGCCTGAGCGTCGGCATTACACCATCCGGGTTTCAGGGTATCGGTATCGTCACGCATCGTCGGCCACTTTTTCACGTCTGATTGCGCGGCTTTCAGCAAACAGACATAACAATTCAATTGCAATCTGCGCCGCCGCCAGCGCAGTAATTTCGGCATGATCATAGGCAGGCGCAACCTCGACCACATCCATGCCGATCAGATTAATCCCGCGCAACTCACGGATAATACTCAAAGCCTGAAAGGTGGACAGCCCGCCCGGTACCGGCGTGCCCGTGCCGGGCGCAAACGCCGGATCGAGACAATCGATATCAAAAGTGATATAAACCGGCGTATCCTTGACACGTCCGCGTATCTGGGCTGCGATTGCACTGCCGGTCGTCTGATGGACATCGGCGGCGGAAATGATGTTGAAACCCAGCGTGTCCTCATTGACGGTCCGGATGCCGATTTGCGTGGACGTTGCAGGATTGACGATATTTTCATGCGCCGCATGATAAAACATGGTGCCGTGATTGATATCTTTGCCGGATGGCAGCCAGGTATCGGTATGCGCATCGAAATGAATCAGACTGACCGTGCCATGAGCAACCGCGTGCGCCCGCAGACTGGGGTAAGCGATGAAATGATCGCCGCCCAGCAGCAAAGATGCCGCGCCCGAGTCAATGATATGTGCGACATGTTGCTCGATATGCGAAACATCCTGCAAATGATCACCCACAGGCGCGCAGTCGCCATAATCGACCACGCGCAACGCAGCAAACGGATCAACGCGCCACGGCCAGGGGCGCTCCCATGCCAGCGAAAGCGATGCGTTGCGTATCGCACGCGGCCCCAGCCGCGCACCCGGACGGTTGGTTGTGGCAATATCCAGTGGAACGCCTGAAACAGCCACATCAACACCGCTCAGATCGGTCTGGTAAGGCGTGCGAAAAAAACTCGCCGCCCCTCCGAAACTCAACGTATGCGACATCCCCTGCCCCGGCTTCCCCCGGAATCCGTTATCCCAACTGTTCATAAACATCCTCCCGCATGACTGATCAACATCCATCAATCATAATGATTGACAGCCATTTGTAAACTGTAATTTACAAAAACTGACATGATTCAATAGACCATAGACCAAATGGTCTACTTTGAAGGGTTAGTAACAATGACCGGGCAGTTTATTTGTTCTCTACACAAACCCTGAACGAGAGTTGCGTCAACGCGAATATTAAAGGATAATAGCGCGTTTTTGATTTGTGCTTTTAGTCATACTGTAACTGAGGATAACAATGAAAGCAGATACACATCCTGATTATCAGGAAATCACGGTCACATGCAGCTGCGGCAATTCATTTCAAACACGTTCAACGCTGAACAAGTCTTTGAATATTGAAGTCTGTTCCATGTGCCACCCTTTTTATACCGGCAAGCAGAAGATCGTAGACACCGCAGGTCGGGTCGAAAAATTCCGCCAGAAATACGGCAATCCATTTTCAAAGCGAAACGACACCAACGCGAACCCCTAGAACTCCACAACCCGTAGCATCTGCGACCACCAGCGCTCGAATCAGGAACAATCAGGAATTTCTCAGTTACCGGACTGATTCGAGCATGCGGAGCGCAGTATCTGCGCGATCAAATAACCCTGTAGTCCTGAAGTTTTTCTGGCCTGCAAATGACCTGACGAAAGCACTTTGACTTCGCTGGAGTTAATAATGCACCGCCAGCCAGTAACTTTCCCGATCCGGATCGGTCCAGCTGACCTTATGTTTCTGATGCGACGCGATATGCAGGTAGTCGCCCTCTTCAAGGCAGACTGTCCTGTTGTCTGAAAAGGTAATCACTGCACTGCCTTTGAGCAGCAGCACCCACTCGTTCCGGCTCTGATCGTACCAGCCGCTTTCCGGCGAGCAATGCCCACAGGATACAATCCTTTCGATTTTAAACGCACCGCTTTCAATCAGCGTTTCGAAGAATTCTTTATCGCGATTACCGGAAACAGGCGAATAAATATTTTCCGGCTTCATGGCGCTTTTTTATCCGTCACCTGACTGCGGCAGGCAGCCGGCAAAAATGCTGAAGCCTCTCCAGCTGATTCAAGCTGACGAGGCTTCAACGTAGTGCGCCGATTTCCAGTCACTTAATGATTTTTGACAAAATCGACCAGTCTCTGGTAGGTAAACAGATAATCCTGTGCAACCAATGGGGTATGGCATTGCACGCAATTCAGTTCATTGCTTTTTTCCGAGCCATCGGGATTATACAAAGCAAACCCCCAGTTCCCAGTACGATCATCCGCCGAGAAAGCCTCATCCCAGTCAGCGCGATTCTCCATCACGGCAACCCCGGCAAGTGAATCGATTTCAAAAAGCCCGTCACTGCCTTTCACCGGTTTGCCATCTTCCCCTGTCCTGGTGGCATAAATTTCCATGACCACCACAGATCCGGAAGCCGCCTTTTGCTCCGCCTTGTAGCTGGCTATTGCCACGTCATTCGCATACAACTTGGCCACCTGCGTCTGATTCGCACGATTCGCTGTGGAATAAAGGGTAAACGTATCCGCGTAGCCCTCCGGAAATTTGACATGCTCCGGATTTCCACCGCTATATGCAATCAATGGCGCAATGGCCAAGGCTGCTACCGCTATTTTTAATAAACCTTTCATCATTACTCCTTATCTATAGTCAGTTGTAAAGTCTTTGAAATGTGCCTATTGCAAGTCATGCACGGCTTGATATCTCAGTTATTACCCATATTGCCAATATCGATCACCAGTCGCACGGACAAATAAACCACCAATACAGCGACAAAAAAATGAAACAGGTACAGCAGGGGCTTTTCTCTGGCCGCATCAAACCATGTTTTAAGTTTTCCCTCACGTTTGAGACGCTCATATTCGGTTCGCATGCGCACTGTTCTCGCTTGCTGGTATTCATCGAGCAATGAACGCGCCCGATCGTAATCATCCGCATCCCTTAACCAGATGGCCGGCATGGATACACCCCAGTTCCCCGCTGAAGTTTCATAATAATCAATATGATTATCCGTCAGCAACATACGCACGTCGTCGGCTTCATCATCCGGAACGCCACTGAGCCTGAACAATATTTTCGATTGGGACATTGATCTGCCTGCTATGCTATTAAAACCGCTTTCATCAAACAGAGATTTTCTGTCCGTTTGATGCTATCTTTGCAGTCATCCGATTGTCAAGCGGATGTCCGAAATATATTCAAGATCAATTCAGGAAATGGAAAAAACAATCTTAATTACAGGCTGTTCAAGTGGAATTGGCCTATGTGCGGCGAAGGCGTTAAAAGCCAGGGGTTATCGCGTTTTTGCCACTGCACGCCGACATGACAGCGTCAGTATGCTGCTGACTGAGGGACTGGAAAGTTTCCGCCTGGATCTCATGGATTCAAATTCGATTCATTTCGCGTTTGAAGAAGTCATGCGACGAACCGGCGGCGAATTATACGCCTTGTTTAATAATGGCGCTTACGGACTGCCGGGTGCCATCGAAGATCTCAGCCGCGATGCACTGCGCGACCAGTTCGAGACCAATGTGCTGGGTTGGCAGGAACTCACCAATCTGGCCATTCCCGTCATGCGGAAGCAGAATTACGGACGCATTATCCAGAACAGCTCGGTACTCGGTTTCGTATCCTTACCGTTCCGCGGTGCATACAATGCTACAAAATACGCCATTGAAGGACTGAGCGATACCATGCGACTTGAACTCAAAGGCACCGATATTCACATCAGCCTGATCGAACCCGGTCCGATCGCCAGCAAATTCCGACAAAACGCGCTTGTCATGCTGAATAAATATGTTGACATTGAAAACAGCATTCATCGCGAGCGCTACCAGAAAGTCCTGCAGCGCCTGAACAAGGAAGGTCCGGCAGTACCTTTCACCCTTCCACCCGAAGCTGTTCTCAAGCACGTCATCCATGCACTTGAGGCAACAAACCCGCAACCACGGTATTACGTCACCTTTCCGACCCACCTGTTCGGTATTCTCAAGCGCATACTCAGCACCCGCGCACTCGACAGATTGCTGGCCAGGGCGGGGGACAGCAATTAAACCGAACCGGTTGAATCGCAAAAAAAAACACCTCACTGAAACAGTGAGGTGCAATGGCTTCGTCACGAACTTATACGCCCTATGAACTACGCACAAATAAACAACAAGGAAAAAACACCACTCAACAAACTTTATTACACGAAATTACACTTGCCCTAGAAACCGATACCCATGTACCCGCCGACCGTCATACCGTCCACCTTGACACCGTCCGACTTACCTGCTGTCAGCTGATAACGGCCATCGATGCCGATGAAGAAATCTTTCCAGATGTTGTAGTCAATACCGGCACCGAACATTACGCCAGGTACCAAGTACGTTATCGACTCGGTCGTTGGACTGACGACATGCATCGCCAGACCCATTGGAATCACCCACGGCCTGATCTTTGATCCTTCCATGAATTTGATTTTAGGCGCAGCCGTCAAGGTAAACTGACTCACCGTTACAGAGCGCGGATTGAGCGCGCCGCCTGCCAGAATCGTCGGATTATTCGCCAGCGCATTGCCTAAAACATGATTGGAGAAATTCTTGTACTCAAACATCAATTCAGCATATATCTGCGCGCCTGGCAGCATTCCCCATGCATCCCGGGTCAAACTCCAATCAAACCCCGCGCCGACATACCAGCCATTCGTATCGGCCTGATCCTGCGCACCGACAGGCGCAACATCGCTGCGGATACTGGAACCATCACGCCGCTCCATTGCATGTGTGAAACCACCGCGGAAGAACAGCATACGGTTTTTGCGATCCACCCGTTCAGAAACCAGATCAATCGACTCTGTCGCCGCCATTACCTGCTCTTTGGCCTGAATCGCCGTATCCCGCGCCTGAATGGCAGTATCCTGCGCTTGAATGGCGCGTTCCGCTTCGGCTCTCGAATCGGCTTTGATCTGCTGCAACTCACCCTGTACCGCTCTTAACATATTTTCCAGTTCCTGGACTTTTCTCTCCAGAGCCCGCGCTCTGTCATGTGCTGCCACCTGGGGCGCGTACAGCAGCACACTCGTGATAAGCAGCGCGGTTAATACAGGACTGTATCGTTGAACTAAATTAAACATGCATCCTCCTTAGGTTATTATTTTTGTTTCACAATCATCAATGAAATCTTTTTTATCAGCGCTAAAAATCCGGATCTCTGGCTAAATTCAATATAATCATCTATTCTGTTTTTAATCTTTTTTGTTTTATTATCTGGTTTTGGATGATAGGGAAAACCGATGTCGTCAATCTTGATTTTTATCAAGCTAATGCCAATTAGTTGCTGGTGTCATGATTTCAATACTTAACGCAAACTCACCCTTTCCACCGCTGGATCATGCGTTGGAATCGCCCAACGGATTACTGGCGGCCGGCAGTGATTTATCCGTTTCCCGTTTGCTGAGCGCCTATCGCAACGGAATATTCCCCTGGTCTAACGAAGACGAGCCAATTCTGTGGTGGAGCCCCGACCCGCGCATGGTGTTGTTTCCCGATGAATTAAATATTTCCCGCTCTCTGGCGAAACTGATCCGGAAAAATAATTACACGATACAAACCGACACACACTTTGTTGAAGTCATGCAGGCTTGCGCAGCACCGCGCAAAGATCAGCATGGCACATGGATTCACCCGGAAATAATCGATGCCTATAGCGAGCTGCACCGGCTGGGTCTGGCGCATTCCGTGGAAACCTGGATTGACGGCGAGCTGAGCGGAGGACTCTACGGCATTGCACTGGGGAAGATTTTTTTTGGTGAATCGATGTTTTCCCGCTCGCCTGATGCTTCTAAAATTGCATTTGCATATCTGGTCAGACAACTGTCAGAATGGGAGTTTGCATTGATTGATTGTCAAGTTAGGACAGCGCACCTGGCCTCGCTGGGCGCGCGCGAAATTCCCAGAACAGTCTTCCGTCAACTGCTGGAGCTGCATATTCAGGATGTGACATATGGTGAAAAATGGAATTTCGGCAACCTGGTCGGATAGCGATGAAAACACTTAAATATCATACAACACACCCATATCCGTGCGGTTATCTGCCGGACAGAATGGCGCGCTCCGAAGTGGTTGCATCGGAACATACCGTCGACACAGAAACATACGCGGAACTGATGCACCAGGGATATCGCCGCAGCGGACGGTTTGTTTACCGGCCACAATGCGAGCAGTGCCGCGCCTGCCTGTCAGTGCGCGTCAGCGTTGACGCATTTGATCCCAACCGTGCGCAGCGTAGATGCTGGAAAAAACACCAGCATTTAACGGCCCGTCAACACAAACTGCATTTTGACCGTAAGCATTTCGAGCTTTATCAACGCTATCAGGCCGGACGTCACACTGACGACGGCATGGCGCAAGACAACCACGGGCAATATCAGAATTTTTTGCTGCAAAGCCACATCAATTCCAGCCTGATTACTTTTCATGAACGGGAAGATCTGCGTATGGTCAGTATCATCGATCTCTTGCCGACAGGCGTCTCTTCTGTTTACACTTTCTACGATCCGGATATCAGCCAGGCGAGTTTCGGCACCTATAACATTCTCTGGCAAATTCAGCTCTGCCGCGCCCTCGGTCTCAAATATCTGTACCTTGGCTACTGGATAAAAGAACATCACAAAATGAA
>CAZXBP010000152.1:0-7129 GCA_964639015.1 uncultured Nitrosomonas sp. | reverse complement strand
GTTTTCATTATTGTATCACCTTCCTTGAGCATCACTTCATCACCGCCTGCCGCGAGCCCGATATACTGCTCTCCCAGCAAACCGGCCGTCAGGATGCTGGCAAACGTATCCTTGGGAAATTGATAGCGGCTGTCGATATTCATCGTCACGATCGCATCATACGTATTGGTGCTGAATTGAATATCGGTAACACGGCCAACCACCACGCCCGAGCTTTTAACCGGCGCTCTGGTCTTGAGGCCGCCGATGTTGTCAAAATTACCTTTAATGACATAACTATCCGCAATGCCATACGTATCCAGATTGCCTACTTTCAGACTTAAAAACATTAATGCCGCAATGCCGGCCATCACAAATAATCCTACCCAGAAATCCAATGTCCTGCGTTGCATCACTTTATATTCCTCTAAACATGAAAGCCGTCAGGATAAAATCAAGCCCCAGTATCGCCAGCGAAGACGTCACAACAGTGCGCGTTGTTGCGCCTGATACGCCTTCGGCTGTTGGTGGTGAATCATATCCTTCAAAGACAGCAATAGCCGTTACCGCCACACCGAAAAAACAGCTTTTAATAAAACCGTTGAGTATGTCAATCCTGAAATCAACATTACTCTGCATCTGCGACCAGAATGAACCGGCGTCCACACCGATAAACGTAACAGTAACAAGATACCCGCCGAATACGCCCATCACCGAAAAAATGGCTGCCAGAAACGGCATGGAAATCACGCCTGCCCAGAAACGCGGTGCAACGACGCGCGCCACCGGATCGACCGCCATCATCCCCATTGCAGCTAATTGTTCTGTCGCTTTCATCAGACCGATCTCGGCGGTAATCGCCGAGCCCGCGCGGCTGGCAAACAGCAGCGCGGCAACCACCGGTCCGAGTTCTCGCACCAGCGACAACGCGACCAGTGTGCCGACAGCCGATTCAGAACCATACTTCTGCAATGTCTCGTACCCCTGCAAACCCAGCACCATGCCGACAAAAAGCCCCGACACCACGATGATGATCAGCGACAAAACACCGACATAATAAAGTTCACGAATGACCAGACCGAAACGCCGGAAACTGGTTCCGGATTTTAGCAGCACCAGCAGAAAAAATCGCGTGGCATGCCCCAGTTGCCAGATGCCTTCGATGGTACGGTGCCCAACGCCGCGAATACTCGCGGCAAGGTGTTTAAACAAGTGCTTTCTCCAGATTTAAATCCCGGCGATAGGACTGCGCGGGATAATGAAAAGGCACAGGACCGTCGACTTCGCCATGTACGAACTGATGAACGAACGGCGCCACGGAATCCCTGACCTCTGCCGGTGTACCATGCGCGGCGATGACGCCGTCCGCGATAAAATAAACGTAGTCGACAATTTTCAACGACTCCTGCACATCATGCGTCACAATGACCGATGTCATGCCGAGGGTGTCAGTCATGCGCCGGATCAGGCTGCCAATCACACCCAGCGATATCGGATCAAGCCCGGTGAATGGTTCGTCATACATGATCAGCATCGGATCAAGCGCAATCGAGCGCGCCAGCGCCACACGGCGCGCCATACCGCCGGATAATTCAGCCGGCATCAGCTGGTGCGCACCGCGCAAACCGACGGCGTGCAGTTTCATCAGCACCAGATCACGGATCATGGATTCCGGCAAATCGGTATGTTCGCGCATTTGAAAAGCAACATTGTCAAACACGGACAAATCGGTAAACAACGCGCCAAACTGAAACAACATGCCCATTTTGCGACGTATCTCGAAAAGCGCGTCACGATCAAGTTCATGAATGACCTGACCGGACACCTTGACATAGCCTGACGACGGGACGACTTCGCCGCCAATCAATCTCAGCAGCGTCGTCTTTCCCGATCCGCTGCCGCCCATGATAGCGATTACCTGACCACGCTTCATGGTCATGTTGATGCCTTTCAGAATCGGACGCGCATCGTAGGAAAAATTCAGGTCGCTGACTTCTACCAGCGTTTCGGGTGTCATAATGTTATTTGCTCATTGGCGGATAATGTGGACGGATGTTTCTGATTCCAATACAGTCCGGAATCACACACATGACGTTTCGCTCACAAGATGATTGCAAAATAATCATGAACGCGCATTAATATCCTGTAAATAGACTTGAAGGTCTTTTTTAATTTCGGGCGCGAGCAGATACAATCCGATAATGTTCGGTATCGCCATGGCGAATACCATGGAGTCGGTGAACAGAATGATGTTCGACAACTGTGTCGCCGAACCGATAACGATAAAAAAACAAAACAGGATCTTATAAATATTTTCAACGACATCGTATTCGCCGAAAAGATAGGTTGCGCCTTTCAACCCGTAATAAGACCATGAAATCATGGTTGAATAGGCGAACAGAAAAACGGTTGCCGATAAAACATAGGGAAACCACGCTATTCCGGACTCGAATGCACGCGATGTCAATGCCACACCCTCAATACCATCACCTTCGATATATGCACCTGAAATTACGATTACCAAGGCAGTGACCATACAGATCACCACCGTATCGATAAACGGCCCGAGCATGCCGACCATGCCCTGACTGACCGGCTGGTCTGTCTTGACCGCGCTGTGCGCGATCGACGACGAACCCAGCCCCGCCTCATTGGAAAACGTCGCGCGCTGCACACCCATCAGCAAAGCGCCCATTAATGCGCCGATTCCCGCTTCAGGATAAAGCGCCATTTCTAAAATAGTCATTATTGCACCGGGTATCGCGTCGTAGTGTAAACCAATAACGACCATGCCGGCTACGATATAGATGATCGCCATCAACGGCACAACACGGCTGGCCACGGCCGCAATCCATTTGATACCGCCGATGATAACGAGACCGACAAGCACGGCCATGAAAACACCGAACAGCCAGCCTCTTTCCGACAGAACCCCGTTCTCACCTCCCGTTACAATCAAAGCCTGCTGATAGGCCTGATTCGCCTGGAACAAGCCACCCGCGCCGATTGCACCACCAACGCAGCACAGCGCGAACAATCCCGCCATAAATCGGCCCAGTCGCGGCTTGCTGTATTGATCAAACGCGGCACGCAAATAATACATCGGCCCGCCAGAAATGGCTTCCGGATGTTTCTTCGAACCATGCTGACGATACTTCACACCCAGAGTAACCTCGATGAATTTCGTCGACATGCCGAAAACGCCCATCACTGCCATCCAGAATGCCGCTCCGGGACCGCCGACAGAAATCGCCACGGCAACGCCCGCGATATTGCCCAATCCCACAGTGCCGGACAACGAAGTCATCAGCGCCTGAAAGCGATTAATCTGTCCATCGACATTCTGATGATCGTATTTGCCCTGTAATACCGCAACGCCATGCGCAAAATACCGCACATTGATGAAGTTGAAATAAAACGTAAAAAAAAGCGCAGCGATCACCAGCCAGACCAGTACCAGTTTAATTTCCAGCCCCAGCAACGGTATGCTATAAAAAATGACCGACGCAACCACATTTGAAACAGGCTCAAAAGCGGCATCGATAATACTGTCAATTCCCATTAAATTTTGAACACTCCCTGACCGGATGTTGCTACAAGGCATTTTTTCATTAAACCAAAACACCTCAGTTGAATGGGATCTAGAGTGCGTTGATTTTTATTTTTGGCAAGGCACAATGAGGCGTAATAACGTGTTATTACAACGAATTGTAACGCAGCAAAAATTAAAAAGCGGCGTGCTATAAACACCATCGTTTGACTCACCATCCAGATGAACCAGTATTGCTCGAATTGTTTCACTTATTCATGTCCTTAGTCATCCCGGATAACGGTCAACTGAGGTTTTTAGGTTAAAACGCCTGCAAAAAAAATCCCGATTACGAAAAGCAAAGTTAAAAAGCCCTTTTTTCCAGTACATGTTTCTTGATTTATATATGCTTTAATGAGAACCCGAAGCACAGACTGCGCGACGCCTTGTGATCAAAGTATTGTTTCAGCAGCGCAATGGTTTTATTTCACGGGTATCCGTCGCACATGCCCCTTTCCCAGACTTAAAGCCCCGTAATTGTGCCATATTTTCAAATCAAACGCATTTTTCGCACATGACCATGATGAATATCGACTATTGCCTAATGGCAGGAAGGGACAGGCACCCACATGAATAACGCAATACGGGAACTGTATTACCTGTTCATCGCAGTATGTTGCCAGCTGATCGGGCAAACGGTTCTCAACGCGGAAATTTATCGCATCGTGGACGAATCCGGCAGAGTGCTTTATACGGACAAGGCAACCGAAAACACCAGGAATATTCAACAGACGACTTTGCCTGTTCAGACATACCGGCGCATGTATCCGGTCAAAAGTGTTTATGACGGCGATACGATCATCCTGGAGAACAATCAGCGCATCCGGCTGCTGGGCGTGAATACACCCGAAATCGAGAGCCGCCACCGTCCCGGGGAACCCGGCGGCGTGGTGGCCAGAGAGTGGCTGCGCAATCAGGTTAGAAACCGGCAGGTTTATCTGGAGTACGATCAGGAAAAAAAGGATAAATACAATCGCCAGCTTGCTCACGTGTTTCTGCCTGACGGTACGCACCTTAATCTGGAATTGCTCAAACAGGGACTGGCATTCATGAGCATTGTTCCACCCAATCTGCGCTATGCGGAAACCTTCAACCGCGCGCAGCAGCAGGCCGAAAAACAAGCACTGGGTATCTGGCGCGAATCCGGCTATCAGGTACGTTCACTGGATCAGATTGCATCCGCCTCGCGCGGCTGGCAGCGCTTTACCGGAATCCCGAGGCAAGTCCAGCAAAAACGCAGCTTTACCTATCTGATTCTTAACGATCAGGTCAGCGTGCGCATCGCCAATGATCACCTGAACCTTTTCCCCGCGCTGGAAAAGTATCTGGACAGGAATGTTGAAATTCGCGGATGGGTATCGCGCAGAAACAATCGATTCACGATATCCGTTCAGCACCCGAGCGCGCTCATACTCCGCTGACGACCAAGCCGCAGCTCAAGATCCTGCGGCGCAAAGCAGAATTAAACGAAAAAACGGAGCATGCACAAGGTGCAAGCATTCTGAGTTCGATTTCAATGCAGTAATCGTCCTTCAATGAGATCTCGGACAGGCCCCTAGAGACTGCCATATGGCGAACGTTGCCTGCGCCAGCTGATTTTAGGAATAATCAGACCCAGCAGCAGTCCGCCGCCCAGCACCAGCGCGCCGGTAATAAACCAGTCTTTTTCATTATCGTTACTTAATTCGCTGTACTGCTCCTGCAATGTTTTAAGCTGCGCCTTTGCTTCAGCCAGCTGCTGTTGCAACTGCTTATTCTCGTCATCAATCGCCAGCACACTCGCCGCCCTATGCTTAATTGCATCCAGTTGATTTTCCAATTCTTTCTTCTCCGCTTCAAGCTGTGTTATGCGCTTATTGGCATTATCATATTCGGCTTTTACGGTATTCAGCTGGCCGCGTATGCTCGCATCCTTGGGTTCAATCTGGGTGATCTGCCTGACCAGATTCTCCAGTTGCACGCGCGCAACCGGTTCACGTATCAGATAGCGTATCAGTACCCAACCTTCCGTACCGGCGTTTGTTTGAACACGCACGTAGCCATTATCAACCTCCGGATCCAGTACGGTCAACGCTGCGCCGCTTTTCAGCATGCGTATAATCGCGTGATTGCCGCTGGGGCCGGTACGCAGCATCACTTCAAACTGATCGGTAACATAGCGTTGATCCGCATAGGCCAGCGCTGGCAATAACGCGCAAACGGCGATAAAAAATTGCAGTATCGAAAGAAGTTTTCTTTTCATAAATCAAGTATTCCAAATCGAATTAAATCATGCCTTGAGAACCCCGCCGCACAGAAATCCAGAATAAAACCAGAAAAAAATTGACGGCGCATTTGCGCGCAAGCGCAACTAATACGTGCGTTTTTTAGGCGGAAACGAATCCACCGTCAACGGTTTCAGGCGCACCGGCTTGTAATCCAGGCGATAACCGTCACTAAAAAACAATGTGTGTTTCAGCCAATTCTCGTCATCACGCTGAGGAAAGTCTTCACGCGCATGCGCGCCACGGCTTTCACGCCGCGCTTCGGCTGAAATCATTGTGGCAACAGCAATTTCCTTCATATTATCCAGCTCCAGCGCCTCGATACGCGCCGTATTAAACACCCTGCTCCTGTCCTTGATTTCAGTCCGATCCACCTGCTCAGCCACTGCCTTGATTTTTTCCACACCCTGCAGCAGGGTATCTTCAAACCTGAAAACACCGCAATAAGTCTGCATGGTTTTACACAGCGCATCGGTCACCTGCGCGACATTCTCACCGCCTGTCTGGTTTTCCAGCCGCGCAAGCCGGCTTAACGATTTTTCCGCCGCGTCCGCGGGTAACGGCTTGTGATGTGGATTGATTTTCAAATCCTCAATAATCCGATTCGCCGCCGCCCTTCCGAAAACTACCAGATCCAGCAGAGAATTCGTGCCCAGACGATTAGATCCATGTACGGAAACGCAGGCGCATTCCCCCACTGCATAAAAGCCTGTCACCACTTCCTCCGGTCCCGTTTTATAAGGCGCCACGACCTGACCATAGTAGTTGGTTGGTATTCCGCCCATCATATAATGCGCTGTCGGCACGACCGGTATCGGATCGTGAATGGGATCAGCATGCGCAAACTTCATTGCGAGCTCACGGATTCCCGGCAGCCGCGACTTGATAATATCCGCGCCCAGATGATCCAGTTTCAACAGCAGATGATCGCTATCGTCACCGCAGCCGCGGCCTTCCTTGATTTCAATGGTCATCGCACGCGCCACCACGTCACGGCTGGCGAGATCCTTGGCATTGGGCGCATAACGCTCCATAAAGCGCTCGCCATCCTTGTTGATGAGATAACCGCCCTCGCCGCGCACCGCCTCGCTGATCAGCACGCCTACGCCATGAATTCCGGTCGGATGAAATTGCCAGAACTCCATATCTTCGAGCGGAATGCCGGCACGCGCAGCCATGCCCAGTCCGTCGCCGGTATTGATCAGCGCATTGGTATTCGCCTGAAAAATGCGGCCGCCACCACCCGTCGCGAACAATGTGGCTTTGGCCTGCAACAGCATGACCTCGCCGGTTTCCA
>CAZXBP010000151.1:0-7144 GCA_964639015.1 uncultured Nitrosomonas sp. | reverse complement strand
TATTCATACCGCTAGCCATCGCAGATAACGGTCAACTGAGGTTTCTAGGTTAAAGACATCGGACAACACGCCGATGTTGCAGAAGAACAATAACCGAAGCCTTTCGGAATGCGCATATTGAAGTCGAAATTGCCACAAAACTGATTTATGTTCACTTGAATATCGACTCATCTTAAAATCAGGAACGATGACTACGCTGACAATTGGTGTTGTGGCGGCACTGGTAAAATTCTTGCAATTTGCGCCATCAATCGTTCAAACCAAATCACCCCCAGTTCTATCGGAAACCATTTATCAGTAATGCGAATGATTTTTAAATATCAATTCGGTCAAAAATTACGAATTGATTCGATTTTTCTGAAGATCCCGTAATTCGTTAGATTTATCACTGCAATTGCATCATTTCTCAAGGCGATCCATTACCATTCAAGCCACGTAACAAACCTGTAACAATCCACCGATATAATTTAACGTGAAAATTGCAGAGCATGCTTCAATTGGGAAAATTAACTTAAATTTTCAAAGCAGCATGTAATCATAATTACTTCAAAAGTGTTAATCCAGTAACACTTGCGCTATAACACCAAAAACCTATTTGCAGTTTATTCAATGAATTTTGAAAATCCAATCAGTATCCGTCAGGCTTTTCGCCATCTGCATGCAGAAATCAAACAGCTTGTTCATCATATACAGGCACGGGGAGCAACGCGAATCAAACCGGCCGCAATGACCGATAAAGCGCCTGCATCCGGTAAAAGCATCGCTAATCTGGCGCATTATCTGGCGCTGCGCGAACTGGATTTGCGGCCGTTACAGGAAAAGCTGTCTGAAGCCGGACTGTCCTCGCTGGGCAACATTGAGCCGCACGTTTTTGCAAGTCTGAAGAGTGTTCTGCATATGCTCAGCCGAGCGCTGGGAATCTCGACGGATATCAACAGCGATTGCCTTTTCCCGGATTTCCGCGAAAGCGTTGAAATACTCGAAAAAAATACCGCTACGGTACTGGGCCAGTCACATCATCGGAGAACCACCCGCATCATGGTTACAATGCCCGCCGAAGCAGCCGACGACTATGCATTTGTTCACAATCTGATCAAGGAAGGCATGGATATTGCCCGGATTAACTGCGCACACGATAATGCAGCCATCTGGCGGCGGATAATCGCCCATATTCGTCAGGCAACCGCTGAAAATCAATCCCAATGCCGCATTTTAATGGATCTCGCCGGTCATAAAATTCGCACCGGTTCGATCGCGGATGATTCACAGGCGCTCAATATTAAAATCAAGAAAAACACGCGTGAAAAATCTTCCGGCGTCATCACCTTCAGAATCATTTCCGACGAACAGCGTGGCTCAGTATCCTCCGACAGTTCCGGAAATGAATTCCTGTTCCCGGCGCCTAATGCGGTTTACGCCAATCTGACCGCCGGTGACCGGTTCAGCATTATCGACGCGCGCGGCAAGCAGCGCTACATAACCATCGCCACGCAACCGGGCAACCAACCGGTCAACGGTTATTGCGACAAAACAATCCATCTTGTTACGGGACTGGAGGTCACCTGGCAGCGACGCGACAATGCCGGCTACAAAGATCAGCATACGTTTAAGTTTGTCAACCTTAATCCGGTTGCGCGAAAAATCCGCCTGTTTGCGGGCGACAGCCTGTTTCTGCATAAGCAGCAAATTCCCGGCTTTATCGAACAATCCCCATCGGATGGCAAATCTAACACACACGCGCATATCAGTTGTTCATCGGCCAGTCTGATCGATTTGCTGGACTTAGGCGTGCGCGTCTGGATCGATGATGGAAAAATCAGTGCTTATGTCAGCGAAAAAGCGACGGACCATGTCGTTCTGCGCATTTCCAGAACGCCCCCTAAAGGCGCAAAACTGGAATCCGGCATGGGATTCAATTTTCCCGAAACATTACTGAATCTGCCGGCTTTAACCGAGAAGGATAAATCCGATCTGGATTTCATCTGTGAAAATGCCGACATGATCGGATTCTCCTTCGTTGAAACAGCCGATAGTTTGCATGCGCTGGCGGATGAACTGCTGAAACGAAATGCATCCACGATGCCCATCATCGCAAAAATTGAAACCGCGCGCGCCGTAAAAAATCTGCCGGCCATTCTATTTGCCGGACTGTCCAGAAACCCCGTCGGCATCATGATTGCGCGCGGCGATCTGGCCGTCGAGCTGGGCAACGTACGCATGGCGGAAATCCAGGAGGAAATACTCTGGCTGTGCGAAGCCGCACATGTGCCGGTTATCTGGGCTACGCAGGTACTGGAATCAATCGCCAAATACGGCGTGCGCTCCCGACCTGAATTCACCGATGCCGCAATGAGTGCACGCGCGGAATGCGTCATGCTGAATAAAGGCCCTTATATTGTCGATGCCGTTCGTTCGCTGAATGCCGTGCTCAAATGCATGCAGCAGCATCAGCACAAAAAGCATGCGCTGCTGCGCGCGATGCACTGGCAGACCGGAAGCATTTGAAGCATTTGAAGCATTTGAAGTATTTGGTATAGTCCGCCGCCTATAAAAACAAAACCCTCGGTCAATGAAACGAGGGTTTTGTTTTTTGGCAAATGCTATAACGATTTAATCACTATCTCTACCGTGATGATCGAAGCGATGTCCCTGACCTGAACTCGATCTGAAAACGCCTTTGATGCGTATCAGCTGCGTCTCGCCATTGGAATCGGTAACGCCGTCATTGTCATTGGCAAACAGCAGATCCCCTGTTCGGGTAACTGCCAGGCTTTCGATTTTTTCCAGCACCATCCCGCCTGTCGCTTTCAGATCCGGCAGCAAATCACGTACCAGTGTTTTGCTGAGTGTATCGAAGGATTCGCCCTCGGGACGAAACACCACGTCTGAAACTGAAAACGCATAAACACGTTTGATACGCGCATCGGTATTGCCCTGATTATCGCGCTCAATGACGGCAAAGCGTCCATGACCCAGCGCTGTTATTTCCGATAAACCCACCCAACCCCCGTTAGGAGACTGGCGCACATCCAGCGGATAGTAAGCAAATGTCCATTCTCCGTGCGCATGATCGTAACGACCGATTCTCACCTTGCCGCCATCATCGTTGTTATTCGGCGCAGGATCGTCTACCCAGGGACGCTGGAATGCCACATAAAGCACTTCGCTGCCGCCTTCCATCACCGAAGCAACACCTTCGAAACCAAACCGGCGCTGTTTTGCATTGACTGCATCCGGCAGTGTGATTGTTTCGATAATCGAACCATCGGATGCGGCATGCACCAGCGTATTAAGGCTGGTAACCGGTCTGCTGGGCTCATCGACAGATCCCGCGCCTTCGGAAGCAATCCAGAAACTGCCGTCACCGGTTGCGCTTACGGCAATCCCTTCAGCGTCCAGATTGACGGTCTGGCCACCGTCTTTCAATACAATTTCATCCACGATGACGGCGGGTTTTCTGCGGATATCCATGACATAAATCCGGCTTTGCTGATAAAAACTGTCATGGATGCTGTAGAGCATTTTGTCATTCCTCGGATGCAGCGCGAATCCTGACAATGCGCCCCATGGAATCGGCGTGCCGTCTGCTCGATCGGCGGAAACCACTGTGGGATACGCTGGCCTGCCGTTTTCCAGTCGGTAGATGGTAATGACACTGCGATACAGATCATCACGGGAATCGTTCTCGCTGGCGGAAACCAGCAGATTCCGTTTTGGGATCGCTTTGATACCTTCCGGCCCCATGCCTGCCGGCAGCGTTTGCAACAATTCAGGCGTGTGACTTCTTCCCCTCAACTTATACACAAAAACAACGCTCGAGCGCTCGGATGCCACGAACAAATAGCGCTGGCTGCCAAATTCCGCAAATACAATACTTTCAGGTTCGTTGCCTTTGTTTTTTGAACGGTCATCCGGATAATGCCCCAACCGCACGGCTTCATGCTCAAGCGTATTGCCTGAAGAAAAAACAACATTACCCTGTGTATCAAATACGGTAAAACCGCGACTGCCGCCAAACAGATCGCCTTCATCCGCTGTGGCAAACAAATTATCTGTAATCCATGTGACGCCGTCCGGTTCACGCGGAATATTGAATAAGCTGCCGCTCAAGTCGATCAACGCTGGGCTTTCTTCCTTTATGTCGATCTGGTGCAGATCAACCATGCCGGCGGTAAAATGACTGACAATACTGCCTGTCGCCAGATCGATCAGGGCGATATAATTATTTTCCTGCAATGTCACCACGGCAATATTGTTTTCATTGATCGCCACAAATTCCGCTTCGGCATCATCCGGAAATACACTGGCAATGCCATCCAGATTGACATTGCGGATTGACCAGTTTTCCGGTTTGTCTTTCAGGTCGATGATCTGCAATAAACCGGACGGCGCCTGAGGCGGTTCGCCGTTACCCAGATCTTCATCGCGCTCATTTTCAATGACCACGGCGGCATACCGTTCATCAGGACTGATCGCTACGGAATCGGGCTGTCCGGCCAGTGCATGCGTTGCAACAATAGTCTGTGATTCAATATCGACGACATGCAGATGCCCGCTGGGTGCAACAAAACTGGGTGATGTATTAACCGCAACCAGCGCAAAGCGGCCGGCAACGGCTACCGATGTCGGCTCTCCGCCGACATCAATCGCACCGAGCGCTTTCGGCTGATCAGGCTTATTTATATCGACAAACCCGAGTTTTTTAGTCTGGCTATCGGTATATACCAGTGTCCTGCCGTCTTTACTGGCGTCAAGAATTTCAGCGGCAGTTTCCAGATTGATATCGGTATTGAGATATACGGGAAATGTCGCAATACGATTAAAGACGCGGTTATCCGCGTTGGCCGTGAAAGGCAGCAGGCCGTAAGCCATTACTGCGATCGCAACGCCGAACGCATTCATCAGGGTTAATGATAAGTCCTTCTTTTTTTTCACTCGAGCCTCCCTGGCTTTGTAATTGAAATGTGCAACAGCATAGTACTGATGGTTTATGTCAGCTTAATGAACGTTCGATGAAACCATTCGAGCAATGCTGGTTCAGTAATTTTTTAAATAAGGAGACCTGATTCAACTGAATTGACGCAGTATGCGGGAGACTGTCGTTGTTCGGCTGAATCAGGCATGGCAATGAATAAATGCAGCAGTAAGAGAGAGTGAAACCTGTTTGCATCTATCCAAAAACGACGATGAATTCCAGATTCAGGCGGAGTTCAGATTCAGCTCCGCCATTGCGTGGCTTTCGATATAACGTTGATATTTCTTTTCCTTGATAGCGCCAATATCCACTAGAATCAGTGCATCCACGCAATTCGAAAATTTCGGATCGATATTGAATCCCAGGAACCGACAACCACCCGGCTGACACAATTCCACATACTGCTTATACAGCACGGGCACCTTGACACCATAGTGGTTCAGGCTTTCTTTCAATACCGCATAGGCCAGCTTATATTCGGCTTCGCTTGCGGTGCTGCCATCAGGTGTCAATGTATTAACTTCATCGAAATGAAACGGCGTTTTGGCTTCGCAAAGCTTTTTGTCCATACCGAACAGCGCGGTGTAAAATTGCGCGATCAGTTTCTGCGCAGCTTCAGGCCAGGCGTTACTCATCGATACAGGCCCAAACAGATATTTTACTTCCGGATGCTGATGCAGATAGGCGCCGATGCCATACCACAGGTAGTCCAGGCTGCGTTTTCCCTGATACCGGGGTTGAATGAAACTGCGCCCCAGTTCTATGGCGTGCTCAAAATAAGGCATGAGCGCTGGTTCGAAACGAAACAGACTGTTGGTATACAGGCCTATTTCACCATATTCGCGCAGAATTTCACTGGCTGCGCCAATGCGGTATGAACCGATGATTTCCAGCTCGTCTTCATCCCACAGGATCAGGTGCCGGTAATAGCGATCGTAACTGTCGACATCCAGCGCGTTGCCGGTGCCTTCCTGCACCTGGCGAAAAGACAGCTCGCGCAATCGGCCGATTTCACGCATCACGCTGGAATTGGGCGCATAGTCGAATAAATAAATATGTTTGCCGTCCTGTGTTTTGCCAATCAACTGCGAATCTTTCAACTCTTTACGGATTAATTTGGTTTTGGCCGGATGGACGATATTTTCAACCGGTTTGAATAATTCCTTGTGCTTCTTTTTTCCTAACAGATAAACCTGTTTGCGCATCAGCCTGGCGATGGTTTTCTTCGGCATATCCATAGCCGCTATGGATTCCCAGGGAACCGGCTTGCCGATTCTTAAAACGATTTCGTGGTCTTTATGATTGAACATTTCGTTAACCAGCATCATCGTGCCGAACGGCTTGTAAATACTAGACAGGCCGTAAAAAAGCGATGAATTTTTGCCGCCGATATACACCGGAAGAATGGGTGATTTTGTTTTTTTCGCGAACGATAGGAATCCCGGTTTCCATTTGCCGTCGCGGATCCCGGTCGGGCGGATGCGGGATACTTCTCCGGTCGGAAACATAATGATCGCGTGTTCCGCTTCCAGCGCTGCAACGATCTGCGCGATCTGGTCATAGGCGCTGGCCGCCGTTGCGGAGAAATTATCCACTGACAGAAACAGGCTTTTTAACGGATCAATGCAATCCAGCAGCGTTGTTGCGACAATTTTAACGTCTGTCCTGATTTCCGAAACAAGCTTCAGCAGCGCCAGGCCATCCAGCGACCCCAGTGGATGATTGGCGACAATCAATACGCGGCCCTGATCCGGTATGCGCGATCTATCCTTGCCGGAAATCTGAAAGGTAAAATTGAAATGCTCCAGAACAGCGTCGTTGAACTCCAGACCTTCCAGATGCCGGTGCTGTTCCATAAACCGGTTAATTTCATCCTGATGAACCAGTTTTTTCAAAAAGGAAGAGGCGGTCTTTAACAGCGGCTTGTCATGCTGACCATCCGCAGTCTGAAAATAATGACTCAATAATGCATCGACATCGATCATGGCTCTGCTCTCCGGCAAAACGACTAATGACCGACACGATAAAGCAGTTATGTGACAGGAGAATGACAGCTATACTGACATCTTTAGCCATCTGTTAGTGCTTGAACCTGGGAGGCTGTCCGAGAATAGCGATCGTGGCGAGAGCCAAGCTGGTTGAGCGGGATTTTTCGATTATTTGAGGCGA
>CAZXBP010000150.1:2886-7288 GCA_964639015.1 uncultured Nitrosomonas sp. | reverse complement strand
TGTCAAATAAATTATGCAATCCTTCGCTGCTTGTGATAATAACAGCATTTATCCGACCATGTGACCAGTTTGACAGCAACTCCGTCACATCAACGTCAGGTTTGCCGCGATAGTAGCATTCCGCGTAATCCAGAATTGCTCCGCGCTGCTTCAGCGTATCGCCTAATAACGACCTGCCGCCATTTCCCCGGAAAATCACAATCCGCTTTCCGGAAACCTGCTGCAGCGCCGCGTGCTCGAGCAAAGCTTCACTGTCGAACCGACCGGTTGGCACGATGACATCTTCAATACCGTATTCCCTGAGCGCATCGGCACTCCCTTTGCCAACCACAGCGATTTTCATTTGCGCTGGTAGGGAACGCGCCGCTTGAATCAGCTGCATCGCTTTGTGTACTGCATTCGGACTGACAAAAATGCACAGATCGTATTCTTCAAGCCGTTCAATGCATTTCATCACAGATGTTTTATCCTTTACGTCGGATATAACCAGCACGGGAAAAATAATAGGATTGCCACCGAGACTGCGTATACCTTCGGCCAGGGCCGCGCTCTGGTGCTCCGGCCTGGTAACCAGAACACCGACACCTTCAAGCGGCCTGATATCGCCGTTCATTTTTCTGCACACCTTTCACCAGCCGCTCGCCGGCACAATCTCCGCCAGAATTTTATCGGCGCCCTGCGCAACCAGGTTTTGCGCCATTTCTTTACCCAGCACTTCGCCTTTTTCGGGCGCGCCGGTTAATGTGGCGCTCACCATCTGACTGCCATCCGGACTGGCGACAAATCCGCGTAATTTCAGCGTATCGCCCAGAATCTCACCAAACGCGCCCAAGGGTATCTGGCAGCTGCCGCCCAGTACACGACTCATCGCGCGCTCAGCCTTGACACAATACGCAGTCTGATGATGATGCAATGGCTGCAGCAATGCAATCAGATCCGGCCGGTCTTGTCGACATTCGATGCCTAACGCGCCCTGCCCGACAGCGGGCAAGCTTTGTTCGGGACTCAATAAAGCGGTAATTCGCTCCGACAACCCCAGACGTTTCAGTCCTGCTGCCGCCAGAATAATCGCCGCATACTGTCCTTCATCCAGCTTACGCAGGCGGGTTTGCACATTACCGCGCAGCGGCTTGACCTGTAAATGCGGAAACTGCGCGCGCAGCTGACTTTCCCGCCGCAAACTGGATGTACCCACTACACTGCCCGACGGCAATGCTTCAAGATGCTGATAGTGATTGGAAACAAATGCATCACGCGGATCTTCACGTTCGGTAATTACCGCCAGCTCGAACCCTTCAGGCACATTCATCGGCATGTCTTTCATCGAATGCACCGCAATATCCGCCCGCTTTTCTTCCAGCGCCTGCTCCAACTCCTTGATAAAAAGTCCTTTACCGCCAATTTTAGACAAAGACTGATCCAGGATCTGATCGCCCTTTGTCGTCATACCGAGTATGTCTACTTCGGTTTGCGGGTATAATTGCATTAATTGTTGCCGGATAAATTTCGCCTGCCACATGGCAAGAAGACTTTCTCGTGACGCGATAATAATTCTCTGCGGAATAAAATTTAGTGAGCTGGACATTAAAAAAACGAAATAGAAATTATTACAAAAACAATATATAGGGTCATTCTAGCATGACCGTTGCCGAGTTGGATAAACTTGAGTCAACTTGGATTAGCTGGGCATAAACAATACATTTAAACTAAAGGTAAAGTAGCGCTATGCATATAGTAGGTTTGGAAAATCATTTCGAAAAAGAATCCCATGATGATAAGGATTGGCCGCTTCGAGAAGATATTCGTTTTTTGGGCCGCATGCTTGGAGATACACTGCGGGAACAGGAAGGTGAAAAAGCGTTTGATCTGGTAGAAGAAATCCGGCAGACTGCAATCCGCTTTCACCGTGAACAGGATCCCCAGGCGCGCCAGAAACTGGACCAGATTCTCGCCGAACTGAGCATCAGGGCAACTACAGTCGTAGTCCGTGCGTTTACTTACTTTTCACAACTTTCCAATATCGCCGAAGATGTACATCACAACCGGCGTCGCCGCGCGCACTTACGCGCCGGATCCCCGCCACAGGCCGGCAGTGTAACACTGGCGCTGGAACGGGTATTGAAAAATGGCATTGACAATAAAACGCTGGCGAAATTTTTTGCCAAAGCGATTGTTTCGCCCGTGCTGACAGCGCACCCGACGGAAGTGCAGCGCAAAAGTATTCTTGACTGTCAGCTGACCATCGAGCGTTTGTTGCGAGAACGCGCCTATACCGAGCTCACACCGAATGAAATGCGGCAGAACGAAGAAAATCTACGCGCCATGATACAAATTTTATGGCAGACGCGCGTACTGCGTTCAGTTCGCTTATCGGTGCACGATGAAATCGATAATGGCCTGACGTATTACAACTACACTTTTTTATCGCAGGTACCCTATATTTATGCCAAGATTGAGAATCTACTGGAACGGCACATGGGAGACGACGCGCCCTATGTTCATTCTTTCTTACGCATAGGCAGCTGGATAGGCGGCGACCGTGACGGCAATCCGTTTGTCACGCACCAGGTACTACTTTATGCCATTGAAAGACAATCGGCCCTGGCGCTGGATTATTATATTACTGAAGTCGAAAAAATCGGCAACACCATGAGCCTGGCCGAACGTCTGGTGGACATCACCGATGATCTCGAAGAACTTGCCGCCTCATCGCCCGATATTCCCGCCTGTCGCATTGACGAACCTTATCGGCGCGCATTCATCAGCATGGGCGCTCGCCTTACCGCGACCTGCATGCATTTAGGACATGCTCCGAAACAAAAGGAACTGTTCGGCTCAGCGGAACCTTATGCCGACAGCGCGGAATTCGTGCATGATCTCGATGTGATCATCACATCGCTCAAACATCATAAATCCAACTGGATTGCGCGCGGCGCCCTGCGTAACCTGCGCCGTGCAGCGGATGTTTTCGGATTTCATCTCGCGCCGCTGGATATGCGCCAACACAGCAAGGTGCACGAACAAGTCGTCGCCGAGCTTTATGAACTCGGTACGCATCACAGCAATTATCTGGAAATGCCCGAGAATGATCGTATTCAATGGCTGATCTCGGAAATCAGCAGTCCGCGACCACTGCTTTCGCCGTATCTCGAATACTCAGAATCCACGCAGAGCGAGCTTCGTATTCTGCAAAAAGCAGCGGATATTCATCGGCGCTTTGGTCATGCCGCAATACCCAATTACATCATTTCGATGACAACGCACATCAGCAATGTGCTCGAAGTTGCGCTGCTGCTGAAAGAGGTTGGATTGTTGCAGGCAGGTGAAAATCCACGTCTCGGACTAAACATTATTCCGCTATTTGAAACCATCGCTGATTTACGCAGTTGCGGCATGATCATGGATCAATTATTTTCACTGCCTTATTATAAGAAGCTGCTGGCTTCGCGGAATAACACACAGGAGGTTATGCTCGGCTATTCCGACAGCAACAAAGACGGCGGCTTCATAACCTCTAACTGGGAAATTTATAAAGCGGAACGCGAATTGACCAAAGTTTTTTCCAGACACAATATCGAGCTAAGACTTTTTCATGGCCGCGGCGGCACGGTCGGGCGCGGCGGCGGTCCCAGCTATCAGGCTATCATGGCGCAACCGCCCGGCAGTGTTAATGGACAAATCCGCGTAACCGAACAGGGTGAAGTGATCAGCAGCAAATATGCCGAACCGGAAATCGGCAGACGGAATCTTGAAACGCTGGTTGCCGCGACAATCGAATCCACGCTGCTCGGCCATGATCCGATTGGCGATAAAGCGCCACGCTATTACCAGACCATGGAAAAACTGGCGCAACACTCGCTTTCTGCTTACCGCAGTCTGGTTTTTGAGACGCCAGGATTCAAGCAGTTTTTTCTCGAATCAACGCCGATTCGAGAGATTGCAGGATTGCATATCGGCAGCCGTCCCGCCTCACGCAAACCTTCGGATGCGATCGAAGACCTCCGCGCCATTCCGTGGGTATTCAGCTGGGGGCTTAATCGCACCATGATACCCGGCTGGTACGGTTTCGGTTACGCTATCGAAACTTTTGTGCAGGAAGACCAAGAGGGTACCGGATTGGCACTGTTGCAAGAGATGTACAGAACCTGGCCGTTTATGCAAACCCTGTTATCGAACATAGATATGGTATTAGCGAAAACCGACATGGGCATTGCTTCACGTTATGCTGAACTGGTAACGGACGAAGCCTTGCGCAACCAGATATTTGGCCGCATTCACGATGAATGGAAGCGTTGCAGCAAATGGCTCTTTGCCATCACCGGCAACACGGAGCTGTTGCAGGATAATCCGACGCTGGCGCGCAGCATCCAGAATCGGATGCCTTATATTGATCCGCTGAATC
>CAZXBP010000150.1:0-2876 GCA_964639015.1 uncultured Nitrosomonas sp. | reverse complement strand
AAGTTGAGCTCTTGCAGCGATACCGTTCCGGCGAAGACAGTGATGAAGTAAAACGGTCAATACACCTCACCATCAACGGCATAACATCGGGATTAAGAAACAGTGGTTGAAGCAGTTAATATTTCCGGAAAATTCTGTGAGAACATTTTTATGCGTACCAGACAACTGATATTTTTATTGCTGATCAGTGTTTTTGCACATCCGCTATCCGCTTCGCTTTCGATTGAATTCTGGCAGACATCTTCCGGAGCGCGTGTCTATTTTGTTGAGAATCATACGCTGCCAATGCTGGATATCAGTGTCGAATTTGCTGCCGGAAGCAGTATGGATACGCGAGAAAAATCCGGCACAGCCAGTTTGACACAGCATTTATTATCTCTTGGCGCTAACGGGCTATCCGAAGATGATATAGCAAACGCACTTGCGGATGTTGGCGCACAACTCGGCGGACATTTTGACGCCGACCGCGCTGGCCTGACATTGCGCACATTAAGCCACAACCGCGAACGCAAACAGGCACTCGAAGTTTTTTCCAGTATCCTGCAACACCCTGAATTCCCAAACGACATTCTCTCACGCGAGAAAACCAGAATTATCACCAGTATCAGGGAAGCAAGCACAAAACCCGGTTATATCGCTGACCGCGCGCTGATGAACATGCTCTATGGCGATCACCCGTACGCCATGAATGATTCAGGAGAAATCGAAACCATTGAAACTATTCAACGCAATGATCTGGTTTCCTTTTACCAAAAGCATTATGTTGCAAACAACGCCGTTATCACCATCATCGGCGACATAAACAAACACGAAGCGACCCGGATTGCCGACACGCTGACGCGCAATCTTCCCGAATCTTCAGCGCAGGACAAACACGTAACGATACCCCCGGTTAAAAACCCGCAAGGCGGCATTGAAAGACTGACGCACCCGGCAACTCAAAGCCATATCGTGCTGGCGCACCCCGGCATCAGCAGAACTGACCCGGACTATTTCCCGCTTCTGGTCGGCAATTACATCCTGGGCGGCGGTGGTTTTGTATCACGCCTGATGGATGAAATCCGCCAGCAAAGAGGACTGGCGTACAGTGTTCAAAGTTTTTTCGCACCACTGAAAGAAAAAGGGCCTTTTAAGATCGGATTGCAAACACGGAAAGATCAATCTGAAGAAGCGCTTCTGTTAACGCAGACTGTGCTGCGGGATTTTATTACCGGCGGCCCCACGGAACAGGAGCTGCTGGCTGCCAAACAAAATATTATCGGCGGCTTTCCGCTTCGACTCGACAGTAACAAGAAGATTCTGGGATATCTTGCCATGATAGGTTTTTATCACTTGCCATTAACCTATCTGGACGATTATTTGAAAGCAGTTGAAACGGTTACGGCCGATCAGATCAAGGATGCGTTTCAGCGCCGTATAGATCCGGCAAGCATGGTCGCTGTCATTGTCGGCGCACTGGAAACAACCGGTGATTAAATCATAATTCCGTTTTTCTTTTCACATGACTTCATATTCAGGCAGGATCCGCATTATTGGCGGCCGGTGGCGAAGCCGCATCATTACTTTCCCGGCTCATGCCGATTTACGTCCAACCCCTGACAGAGTACGCGAAACGCTTTTTAACTGGCTCGGACAGGATCTGACAGGCCTTAACTGTCTTGATCTTTTTGCCGGCAGCGGTGCGCTTGGGTTTGAAGCCGCTTCTCGTGGTGCCGAAAATGTAGTAATGATAGAATCCTTCAATAGCGTACACCAGGCATTATCGGAAAATATAATCAAACTGAACGCGAATTCAATCGAACTGATCAGAATGGATGCATCCGTTTTTTTGCTTACCGATACGCGAAAATTTGATATTGTCTTTCTCGACCCCCCTTACCGGATGGACATATTGCCGAAAATATTGCCCATGCTGCCACCGTTTCTGGCCGAAGGTGCTCAGGTTTATCTTGAGAACGAACATTCCTGCGATTTCGAGAAAAACTTACAGCACTGGCATATCCGGCGCAAGGGAAAAGCAGGAAAAGTGAATTATTATCTTTTGGAATTGAATCGAGATCAGGACACTCATGGATAAAGCCGTTTACCCGGGAACTTTCGATCCTATTACACGCGGTCATAAAGATTTGGTCAGGCGCGCAGCACATTGCCAGACAGGTGCTGTCCGATTGTCCGAATGTCAGCGTTATTGCATTCTCGGGCCTGTTAATGAATTTTCTGCGACAACAGAATGCCCGCATCATTCTACGCGGCCTGCGCGCCGCTTCCGATTTTGAATATGAATTTCAGATGGCCGGCATGAACCGCAGCATGTACCCGGATGTCGAAACACTGTTTATGACGCCCAGTGAGCAATACATGTTTGTTTCCGCGACAATCGTGCGCGAAATTGCGTTACTTGGCGGCAAACCCGATAAATTTGTACATCCTTATGTGGCGCAACACTTGCGGCATAAAATAGCAAAACAGCAAGACCAGTGTTGAGGAAAAAATGGCATTAATCATAACGGACGACTGTATCAACTGTGACGTATGCGAACCCGAGTGCCCAAATGGCGCGATATTCCAGGGTGAGGAAATCTATGTTATTGATCCAAAAAAATGCACTGAATGCGTTGGTCATTATGACGTCCCGCAATGTGTTGAAGTTTGCCCCGTCGACTGCATTGTTCTGAATCCGGATTGCGTCGAGAGCACAGAACAGCTTCAAGCCAAATATCAGGCGCTAATCGCAGAAAAATCCTGATATTTTAACTAAAAACCCCAGTTGAACGGGGTCTAAAGCGCCTTGATTTTTATTTTTGGCAAGGCACAATGCGACGTAATAACGCGTTATTACAACGAATTGTAACGCAGCAAAAATTAACAAGCGGCGT
>CAZXBP010000149.1:0-7318 GCA_964639015.1 uncultured Nitrosomonas sp. | reverse complement strand
TTACTTTACAGTTTTGAGCGAGTTTGCTGCTCACTTTTAATATACAAGGGTGGATGGTTAAACGGCATTCACCCTTGCTTATTATTTCCATCATCAGTTGGCCTTATATTCCTGCGTCACAAGTCACGTTATTCAATGCTACTATACGGGACTCTTGGCGCAGTATTTTTGAAGACCGAAAAGTTACAGTTTTCAGGGTGTCGACTCTAATATGGAAAACTACGAAGCGTTATTAACAACACTGGCTTTACTGATGGGCGTATCCTGGGCCAGCGGCATTAATTTATATGCTGTGCTGCTCGTGCTGGGCTGGGGTGGTTCGACGGGGCATATTGATTTGCCGTCCGAATTGTCTGTTCTGGAGGACCCGCTGGTGATCGCCGCCGCCGGCATCATGTATTTTGTCGAGTTTTTTGCTGATAAGATACCCGGGATCGATTCGGTATGGGATGCGATTCATACGTTTATTCGAATACCTGCTGGCGCGATGCTGGCCGCCGGCACAGTAGGCGACGTGACCCCCGCGCTGGAGATTGCAGCCGGTATTCTGGGTGGTGGCATAGCAGCCACGAGCCATGTAACAAAAGCCAGTACACGCCTGTTGATTAACACTTCGCCCGAGCCGGTCAGTAACTGGTCTGCGTCCCTGTCTGAAGACCTTCTTGTGCTGGGCGGTTTATGGGCGGCGCTGAATTATCCGCTGGTTTTCCTGGCCTTGTTCATTGTTTTTATTGCACTGACTATTTGGATGTTGCCGAAACTGTGGCGGTTGATAAAAGTGTTTTTTGCCAAAATCGGCCTGTTTCTTGGGTTTAAACAAAAAACGGAATCCGATATGCCGGATCTGACGAAAACAGATGGAAAAGGGGCTGACGGAAATCGACTGACTGAACTGGAACGTTTGCAACGGTTGCGCGATAGCGGTGTGTTGACCGAAACCGAATTTATTGCGCAAAAAAATAAAATACTGGATAAAAATTTAGAATAATTTACTAGAATATTCGTTTTTTCGTCTTTTTGAATCGATTGAAGAAATGTTTACCAGGAAATCGTTATCAATTTTTATTACGACGTTTTTAAGATCAGAGGCTTATTCGTACAAAGCATTACATAAGAGCCTGAGAAGCTTTGATTATAAAGTAACGCTCGTTTGTGTAGTCACGGCTTTGGTGTTGACCTGCTCGTATTATTTCAGTGACTACAATTATCTGATTTCATTGCTCATGAATTTCGGATTAACAGACTGGGCAGGTCAATTTCACTATGCCATGACCTTACATGCCGATGCAGGTTTTTATCGGCCGATTTACTGGGCATCGGTGGTCATTATTTGCTATCTGGCGTTGCCGGCGATTTGCATCAAATGGATACTCAGGGAAAGATTCTCGGATTACGGCACAGCTTTCAAAGGGTCTCTTAAGTACTGCCGGTTATATCTATTGATGCTTGTTGTCATGGCACCGCTGGTCATCTATTTTTCTGGGACTGAGAGTTTTCTGAAAACTTATCCTTTTTACAAGGTGCAACCGGGCGAGCCGCTTTTTCCAAAATTTTTTATCTGGGAAATCTTTTATTTTTTACAATTTTTTGCGCTGGAATTCCTGTTTCGCGGATTTATTTTACATGGCACCAAGCACCGGTTTGGCTTTTATGCGATTTTCTTCATGACTGTGCCGTATTGTATGATCCATTTTGGCAAACCCATGCCGGAAACGATTGCAGCGATAATTGCCGGCGTGATTCTGGGTTATATGAGCCTGAAAAGCCGGAATATATGGCTCGGTTTCTTTGTGCACTGCAGCGTTGCCTTGATGATGGATGTTGCCGCTTTATTTCGTAAAGGTGTGCTGGGAGGTGACTCGGTATGATTGAATCTGAAAAATCCCGGTTGACTGTTACCAGAAAAAGTAAACGGCAGAATCGAAGAGAGAAATTTAAATCGACCTGAATGACGGTGGTCATATCGCGATGAAAAATCAATTTTCCTTTGAGCATCTGTTTTTTCTGTTTTTCCTGCTGCTCTTTCTGTTGATACTGATACAGCTTGAATTGCTGGCTTTTGCATTTGAGAAACTGAACCTGCCGCCGATGCTGGGCATGCTGATACTCGTGCTGTCGTTGTTTGGCAGCGCGGTCAATCTGCCGGTTTTCCGGATCAGGTCGGAGCGGCCGCCGCAACAGATGCTGGTTTATCAGCGCTGGGGTATTTTTAGGATACCGTTACAACCGTTTTTGAACGAAACACAGATTTCCGTCAATCTTGGCGGTTGCTTGATACCGCTTGCGGTTTCGATTTACCTGTTTGTCAACAGCGGTTTGCCGATTGCGGTGACGTTGTTCGGCATTGCCATCGTCAGTCTGATCAGTTATTTCTTCAGCCGTCCGATACCCGGACTTGGCATCGGTATGCCGATTCTGATTGCGCCCGTAAGCGCGGCGCTGGTCGGTTTGTTTCTCAGTCCCGAGCTCAGCGCGCCATTGGCCTATATCAGCGGAACGTTCGGCGTGCTGATCGGCGCCGACTTGCTGCATTTAAGGGCCATTCCAGGCCTGGGTGCGCCGCAGGCGTCGATCGGCGGGGCAGGGACGTTTGACGGTATTTTTATCACCGGTATCGTCGCGGCATTGCTGGCTTAATCCGTAAGACCGTTTTTTTGTAACCTGCAAAAAAATGACGGTATACTGGTGATGCTATGTTGAGCCAACATTCAGAATCAAAAACCGGAAACAATACTGACGCTGATTTTATGGCCGATCATCTGTTGCACCGGCTATACCGTTTGCAGGAGAAACATCGTCATATCCCACCCCGGCTGATGGCGGAAGTCGCCCGCGAATCCGGCTTGCCGATCAGTCAGGTGGCCGCAGTGGTCAATTTCTATTCCTTTTTTTATCAACAGCCGGTAGGCCGTTATCATCTGCTTTTCAGCAATTGCACCAGTTGCGGTTATCAGGCTGGAGAGGTCAATCTGCTGGCGCTGCTGTGCGGGCAGTTGAATATTGCGCCGGGGCAGACGCGGATGGATGGTGTAGTCAGTGTCGATGAAACATCCTGTATCGGTATGTGTGATCATGGTCCTTCGGCACTGCTCAACGGCGTACCCATCGTTAATCTCGATGAAAGCAGAATCAGACAGCTGTGCGCTCTGATTACAGCACAGCAATCGCTGAATGACTGGCCGGCGGACTGGTTCCGGATCAATAATCACATCCACAAACCCGGATTGCTGTTGAACGCACCGCTGGAATGCGGCGGCGGCTTGAACATAGCATTGGCGGACGATGCACGGTCGATTCTGGAATCAATCGTGCAATCCGGTCTGCGCGGACGTGGTGGAGCGGGTTTTGCCACCGGAAAAAAATGGCTGCTCTGCCGCGAAGCCGAGGGCGATACTCGTTACGTGGTCTGCAATGCCGACGAGGGCGAACCGGGGACATTCAAGGATCGTGTTCTGCTGCAATGTCACGCCGACGCCCTGTTTGAAGGTATGACGCTGTGTGCCTACGGCATTGGCGCGGAAAAAGGCTTTCTCTATCTGCGCGGAGAATATCGCTATCTACTTGGGCATTTACAGGCAGTATTGCGGCGGCGCCATGATTCCGGATTATTAGGCGCATCCATTCTCGGTCAGGCCGGATTCAGTTTTGATATCGAAATCGTCATCGGCGCGGGTGCTTATATCTGTGGTGAGGAGTCGGCGTTGATTGAGTCGCTCGAAGGCAAGCCCGGCATACCCCGTATCCGTCCACCTTTTCCGGTAACGCATGGCTATCTTGGCCGACCGACCGTGGTCAACAATGTCGAGACTTTCATCGCAGCGGCGCATATCGTCTGTTACGGCAGCGACGGTTTCAGCGCCGTGGGCACGGAAAAATCTCCGGGCAGCAAGCTGCTCAGCATCAGTGGTGATTGCGGGACGCCGGGTATTTATGAATATCCCTATGGCGTCAGCATTCAGCAAGTGCTCGACGATTGCGGCGCAACGCAGGTTCAGGCAGTGCAGATTGGTGGGCCGGCCGGATCGCTGGTGGCGAAAAAGGATTTCAACCGGCGCATCAGTTTCGAAGACGCATCGACCGGCGGTTCGTTCCTGATCTTTGGCGAAAACCACGATCTGTTATCGATCAACCGGAGTTTCGCGCGGTTTTTTGCGCATGAAAGCTGCGGTTTTTGTACACCCTGTCGCGTGGGTACCCGCCTGCTGGAAAACAGTATCGGTAAAATCGCCGATGGCCGCGCGACATGGCGCGACGTGGATGAAATCAAACAATTGAGCGGGATTGTCAGCCGCTATTCGCACTGCGGGCTGGGGCATACCGCGGCCAATCATATTCTGGACAGTTTGCAGCATTTTCCCGAGCGTACCCGAAACGTTCTGGCGCAGCAGGCTTTTACACCTGCAGTCGATCTCGATGCCGCACTGGAAACAGCGCGGCAGCTCTCGCAGCGCGATGACGCGGATGCCCATCTGGAATGAGGATTTGTCGATGACAGAAACCAAGAGCACAATTTTTATTGACGGTAACGCGGTTGGCTTCACGCAAGGCCAGACAATCATGGACGCCGCCTTGTCCGCGCAGGTTTATATTCCGCATCTTTGCCACTATCCGGGACTGACGCCATCGGGTAATTGCCGGTTATGCATGGTGGAAGCGGATGGCCGGATGGTCGCCGCATGTACGAGCGCTGCCAAAGCAGGGCAGCAGGTCAGCAATAATACCGTCGAATTGAGCGCGGCGCGTAAGGCGATCACGCAGATGCTGTTTGTTGAAGGCAATCATATCTGTCCGTCGTGTGAAAAATCCGGTAACTGCAAGTTGCAGGCGATGGGCTATTACCTGGACATGCTGGAAGAACATTACCCGCAGTTTAATCCGCGCCGGGTGCTGGATGCATCGCACCCGTACATATTTCTGGATCGCGGCCGCTGCATTCTGTGCAGTTTGTGCGTGCGCGCCAGCCATGAGGTGGATAAAAAAAACGTGTTTGCCATCGCCGGTCGTGGCGCCGATGCGCATCTGATTGTCAATTCCGTCAGCGGAAAACTCGGCGACAGCAGCCTTGATGTCGGCGATCTGGCGGCGAATATCTGCCCGGTGGGTGCGATCATGTTCAAGGAGCACGGTTATGTGACGCCCATCGGCGAACGTATTTACGACCGACAACAAATCAGCGATGTGGCGTTGAATGAGCATGTGCCGGTACAGAAAGGCGATAAAGCGCGATGACAGCGCGAAAGATCAGAATTGCGACAACTTCCCTGGCGGGCTGTTTTGGCTGCCATATGTCCTTCCTGGATATCGATGAGCAGCTGTTGCGGTTGAATGAACGGATTGAATTTAACCGTTCTCCACTGACCGATATCAAGCACTGCGGGCCGAGCGATATCGGTCTGATCGAGGGTGGCGTGTGCAACGCGGACAATGTCCGTGTACTGCGCGAGTTTCGTGCGAACTGCACAATTCTGATTGCCGTCGGCGCCTGCGCGATTACCGGCGGTGTGCCGGCGATGCGCAACTATTTTGATTTGCGCGAATGCCTTGAAGAAGTCTATCTCCACGGCACAGGCGTGACAAATCCGCAGATTCCGGACGATGTGGAATTGCCGCTGCTGCTCGATAAAGTCTATCCGATTCAGGAAGTGGTTCCGGTGGATTATTTTCTGCCCGGCTGTCCGCCGCCCGCTGATGCGTTTCTTGCGATTCTCCTGCCGTTGCTGAATGGGGAGGCGTTGCCACAGATGGCTGGTCGCAGATTCTATTACGATTAAGGAAATCATCATGACATCCGGAAAATCCAACGAACCAGGCACGCGGCGGATTGTTATCGATCCGGTCACGCGGGTCGAGGGACATGGCAAAATCACCCTGCTGCTGGATCAGTACAACCATATACAGGAAGCGCGTCTGCATATTATTGAATTCCGCGGTTTTGAGAAATTCATCCAGGGTCGACCCTACTGGGACGTGCCGTTTTTTGTGCAGCGCCTGTGCGGCATTTGTCCGGTCAGTCATCAACTGGCCGCTGCAAAAGCGGTCGATCAGCTCGCCGGCGTTGATCAATTGACACCGGCAGCGGAAAAACTGCGCCGTTTACTGCATTTCGGCCAGGTGCTGCAATCGCATGCACTGCATTTTTTTCATCTGTGTTCGCCGGATTTTCTGTTCGGCTTTGGCGGCGATCCATTGCGGCGCAATATCTCCGGTGTGCTGGAGAAGTATCCGGAAATCGCCATGCAAGGCATCAAGCTGCGCAAATTCGGCCAGCAGATTATCGAGGCGATTACCGGCAAGCGGGTGCATGGTACGGGCACGATTCCGGGCGGCATGAATAAACCGCTCGCGCCGGACAGACGTGATACGCTGCTGGCTGAACTGACGGATATTTTGCGGTGGTCAGAGCAGGCGGTGGAGCTCAATGCGCAGATCCATACTACGCATGCGGAACATGCCGATTTCGCCACGATGCCGACAAATTATCTCAGCCTGGTTGGTAAAAATGGCGAGCTGGAGCTGTATCACGGCGGACTGCGCGCACGATATCCGGATGGCGGGTTGATTTTTGATCAGTTCGATTATTCCGATTACCAGCAGATCCTGCGCGAGGAAGTGCGCGCATGGAGCTACATGAAATTCCCCTATCTGCTTCAGCTCGGCGAAGCGCAGGGCTGGTATCGCGTAGGGCCGCTGGCGCGCGTCAACAATTGCGACAGCATTACTACGCCGCGTGCGGAAGCGGCGCGCAAACAGTTCAAGGCGGTCAGTGCGGATAATCTGGTGCACGATACGCTGGGTTATCATTGGACGCGCATGATCGAAATGCTGCATTGCGCGGAATCAATCCAGATTCTGCTGAACGATCCCGAGATCACCGGCGTGGAACTGGTTGCCGAAAAAGGCGACAGACGGCATGAAGGCATTGGCGTGATCGAAGCACCGCGAGGTACATTGTTTCATCACTATCAGGTCAATGACGAAGGCATTGTCACCCGCGCCAACCTGATTGTCTCGACCACCAGCAACAATCAGGCGATGAACGAATCGCTGCGTATCGTGGCCAATCGGTATCTGGATGGACAGGAAATTAACGAGGCCTTGTTGAATCATCTGGAAGTGGCCGTGCGCGCCTATGATCCCTGTCTGTCATGTGCGACGCATGCGCTCGGTAAAATGCCGCTGCAGGTCGAACTGGTCGATGCGGAGGGTGTGTTGGTTCACCGGTTGGTGAAAAGCAGTGACGGGCGGGTGCATGGTCAACGAGGCTTAAACCTAAGCCGGACAAGCCGGAACCAAAAAAGTTAAAATCTTCGTAGCCAAC
>CAZXBP010000148.1:0-7327 GCA_964639015.1 uncultured Nitrosomonas sp. | reverse complement strand
TTTCAGAACTTTGAATTTTCAAAGATGCGTTACAGTTTACCCCCTGTTACCTTTTTTAATACCAGCTATCGGTCTCATCGGCGTCAGAATTATTTGCCTCTTTTCTTTCATGGCGATATTTTTTTAATTTATTGATATTGATCAGAATTTTTGCAAATTCAGATCAAAACACAACTTGAAAATCACCAATATTGATCAACTGAATATCCGGGACTCACTGCCAAGTCCCAAAGGTGTCGCTCTAGCCGTACTGCAAATGTGCCGCAACGAAAACACTTCGATTCATGACATCACTCGACTGATTCAGACTGACCCAACCCTGTCCTACCGTCTGATTTACCGCGCCAACTTAACCAAAACCACCAGCAGGCAAATCGCATCGGTATCCGATGCGATTTTTCATCTTGGCATTCAATCAGTCAAACAACTGGCCATGGGTTTCTCACTGATCGACCAGTATCAGCAGGGAAACTGCAAAGCCTTTGATTATCTACAATTCTGGTCACATTCCCTGTTAATGGCTATCGCATCAGAGACGTTCGGCAATGTCATTCGTATTAGCGTACGAGAAGAATTATTTGCCTGTGGATTGCTGGCGCGCATCGGTTGTCTGGCTTTAGCCACCACTTATCCGCAGAAATACTCGGAAATACTGGATAATGAAGATAAACGGCGCACGTTGGTCGAACAGGAACGGCTGCACCTGGAAACCGATCATAACAGCATGACTGCGGCAATGCTTTTTGATGCCAATTTTGCCTCGGAGCTGGTTGAACCTGTTTATTATCATGAAGAGCCGATGGAATCAGGATTTTTCGAAGATTCTCGATGTTATCGGCTAACACAACTTTTTCATCTGGCAAAGCATCTCGCTGACATCGCCATCACTGCCAAAGTTGAATACTTTGAACAGACCTCCGAATTAATGTTGCTGGCAAAGAAAATTGGCTTTGAAACAAAAACCTTTACCGACATGGTCCAGGATATTATCCAGGCATGGAAAAACTGGAACACATTGCTCAAAGTACCTTTCGCCACTTTACCTGCTTTTCAGAATATTACCCAGACGATCGAACAATTTTCCGAGAATAGTCAAAATGCCTCCGCGCTTCGTGTTCTGGTCATTGAAGACGACCCGGTCAGCCGTCAGCTGATTCAGGAAATACTATCGAGTACGCTGGGCCATACGGTTTTCTCAGCCGAGAACGGACAGCAGGGTTTGTCTCTGGGATTGGAAACTATGCCGCACGTTGTCATCACCGACTGGATCATGCCGGTAATGGATGGACTTGAATTGACGCGCGCCCTGCGTGCCACGGACTGGGGACAGAGCATTTATATCATCATGTTGACCGGCGTTGAAGAAGAAGAAAAGCTTGCCAGGGCCTTCGAAATTGGCGTGGATGACTACATCATCAAACCGATCAACATACGCACTTTCCGCGCTCGATTACGGGCAGCCTGGCACTATCGGAGACTACAGGATTCCTGGCAGCACGATCAAAAACAACTCAAACAATTCGCCGCCGAGCTTGCAACAACCAATCGCAGACTTGAGCAAGCCGCGCATACCGATATCCTGACCGGACTACCAAACCGGCGCGCGGGGATCGAAGCTTTATCGCGTGCATGGAGTATTGCCAGCCGCTCACATCAACACATCGCTGCTGTTCTGATCGATATCGACAATTTTAAACGCATTAATGACAGCCACGGTCACGCGGCAGGCGACACGGTGCTCAAAGCAATCGCAGCGTCGATACAGAATACAGCACGCAAGGGGGATTTTTTCTGCCGTATCGGTGGCGAGGAATTTTTGATCATTTGTCAGGATAAAAAAACAGACATGCATTCAACTGCTGTTTTTGCCGAAAGACTGCGTAAACAGATCAGCTCGGAAGCCATAGACATTCAAGAGCAGACAGTCGCGGTAACTATCAGCATCGGCATTGCGTTGAAAGAAGTCTACATGCAAAACGAGGATGAATTGATCAAAGCCGCCGACAAGGCGTTATACGCCGCCAAGAATGCGGGCAGAAACACGATTTACTGTGCAACCGGCGATCATTTTTTTGTCCCCGATCTCGGCAGCTGATGAAAATCCCATCCGGAATCAGAAATTCTGCAAATAGCGCAACAACAATACAATCCGGCTGTTGATTATATTTGTACGATAGTCACCGCGTGAAATAACCGCTGCGCTGCCAAAATTGGCGTGGGTCCAGTTGCGCGCAATGAACTCAAATTCCTGATTGCGGTAGCGAAACCACTGCTTCTGGGAATTGCTCAAAGCACGTCTGGCGTCATCGTCGAGCTTCGCCATTAACTGGTTATAAGCGCTATCGAGTTCAGCACTGAGAAAACCTTCATAACGCGCATAGACCGTAATATATTCCTGGGTCGTATAGGGTGTCTGTTGAATGTCATCTTCATACACCTTTGCACGTTCAAGAAAATCCGCAACATAGTCCGGCGCATCCGGATTATCAATCGCATAAACCGAGACACTGCAACACACCAGAAAAAGCATCAGCAGAGCTTTGCGCCAGATTTGCGCTGATGTTTTTCTCCATGAATTACCAATGCGCATAAACATTCTTCGAATAAATATTCCATTCCGCATCGCGCCGGTTTACCAATCCCTGCATCACGTTACCCTGCGATTTATTCCATGCTTTCCAGGCAGCTTCCAGATCCGGATAGTGCGTCTGCGCGGCAGGATTGTTGATCAACTTCAGTACTGAAGAACTTGCAAAATTGCCCAGCCCGATATTGAAAACCAGCAAGACGAGCGCATCGAACTGATTCTGCGAAAGCGTTGCCGTCACTTTGTTATTCACGCCATCTACAAACGGTTGCAGATCTTTCTGAAATAATGCTTTTGCCCGGTCCTCACTGATGCCATTCTGATACATGGCACCGAACTGATCCCATTCATCCCGGCTGATCAGGTGGCCATAGCCGATAGTCGCGCCTTTTACCCAGCTGGAAATCTCAGCGCCGGTCTGATCGTCATAAGGTTTACTTCTGAACGATTCGATCGCCATTAATAACGCCATACCTTCATCACTCATTTGATGCATGACCCACCTCCACTTATAGTCGTTTTGCCGGACCGGCAATCCACGAGACTTTGGAATTGCAACTATTGCCTGTATAGTGTAACAAAAGATTTAACTTTCCACGGAGTATCAAAATGACCATCGAAAGCATGAATCATTTTACGGTATTGAGCAGTAATCTCGAAAAAACCAAATCCTTTTATATCAATCTGCTGGGACTCACCGAAGGCTATCGCCCACCCATGGCATCCGAAGGCGCCTGGCTGTACGCCAAAGACAAGAACCACTCTGTTCTGCATATCATGGCCGGACGATCCATGCCGGAACATGCGCCGGGTGTTATCGATCACATGGCGTTTACTGCTACCGGTTTGCAGTCTGTCATCGACACACTCAAACAGCATGACATTTCATACAAGCTTAACCGCATGCCGGAGCTGGGCATCTGGCAGCTGTTCTGCTTTGATCCGGACGGTGCAAGAGTTGAACTGGACTTTGCCGCGGACGAACCCGCTCCGGTGGAATAACGCAGCAAAGTAGCACACTGGACATTCTTTCCAGGAAAAATTATAAATAACCGGCTCTATGAGGCACACTTCAGGCAAACATGATAGTGACATCAAAGAGATCAAGCCATAAAATCAGCGCATCGATACCTGCAAGGACACCAAGTTCAAGCTTATTCTCCAGTGCACCGAGAAAAAGATGAATGTCGCGATGATGCTGAAATGGATTCACCGTCGCGATTCAATGTTCGTTAAACCTAGAAACCTCGGTTGAATGGGATTTAGAGTGCGTTGATTTTGATTTCCGGCAAGGCGCGATGAGGCGTAATAACGCGTTATTACAACGAATTGCAACGTAGCCGGAATTAAAAAGCAACGTGCTATAAATATCATAGTGTGGTTTACCATTTGGGTAAGCTGATGTTGCTCAGATTGTTCTATTTATTCATACCGCTAGCCATCGCAGATAACGGTCAACTGAGGTTTCTAGGTTAAAGCGTTGTGCGGCTCATTATTCATAGACAATAAACTCGATCACTGAAGAAGGAGATCCGCATGATCACGAACCTTGATGTCATTATCATCGGTGCCGGTTCAGCCGGACTGGCGGCCATGCGACAGGTGAACAAGCGCACAAACCGCTTTGTGCTGATCAACGACGGCCCCTATGGCACAACCTGTGCGCGCGTGGGTTGCATGCCGTCCAAAGCGTTAATTGAGGCTGCCAACGCCTTTCACGCACGAAAAAAGGCGGAGGTGTTCGGAATTCGTGGCGGCGAGTGCCTAAGCATCGAGATTACTGCGGTCATGCGGCGCGTACGTGCGCTGCGTGATCGTTTTGTTGATGGAGTACTCAAAATGACCGAAACGATCGGCGAACGCAGCATTGCTGGTCGGGCGCGCCTATCCGGTCTCAACGAGGTGTCGGTGGGCGATCAAGTGTTCCGCGCTCGTAGCATCATCATTGCCACCGGTTCAAATCCGGTCGTGCCGCAACACTGGCAGGCGCTTGGCGATCGCTTGCTTACCACGGACACTCTCTTTGACCAGGAGACACTCCCGGCTCGCATGGCAGTGGTCGGCCTTGGCGCCATCGGGATCGAAATGGCTCAAGCCCTTTCGCGCCTCGGCGTGGATGTACATGCATTCGACAGTGGCAGTGAACTTGCGGGAATTTCCGATCCGATCGTAGCCGAAACCCTGCGCAAATCACTAAACAAAGAATTTGCTATTCACACCGGGCACAAAGTCGAGTTGTCTGGTACCAAAACAGCAAGCACAAGCGGCGTACGCGTACAGGCCGGTACAATTGACATCGAAGTCGACCGTGTGCTCGTGGCCATTGGTCGCAAACCGAATCTTGAAGATTTGGGCCTCGAGTCGCTCGGCGTAACACTCGATTCGCGCGGCCTGCCACCTTTCGACCGCAACACCATGCAGATCGTCGATCTGCCGGTGTTCATCGCTGGCGATGCCAACACTGACGCCAGTTTGCTCCATGAAGCCGCCGATGAAGGTTACATCGCAGGCGTTAATGCCGTGGCCGATGCGCCTGTCTGCTTCCAGCGTCGCACGCCTTTGGTCGTCGTATTCTCAGACCCCGGTGTCGCCGCAATAGGTCAGCGCTTTGCCAGTGTGGACGAGAAACATTGCCTGATCGGCAGTGTCGACTTCGCTTCGCAAGGTCGCGCGCTGATTGCGCAACGCAACACAGGCGTGTTGCGTGTCTATGCCCGATCGGATGACGCTCGCCTGTTGGGAGCAGAGATGTGCGCACCAGCAGCCGAACACATGGCCCACCTGCTCGCACTGGCCATCAGTCGCGAATTGACTGTACACGATCTGCTCGCCATGCCTTTCTATCACCCGGTACTGGAGGAAGGCTTGCGCACCGCATTACGTGAAATTGCCGTGAATTCCGGACAGAGTCGGTCCGATCTCACTGCCTGCAGTAACTATCAGGCCGAGGCGCTGGATTGAAGGCGTAGGATGACGGCGCTGCTCCGTGCCCCACTGATCCTGTAGCCGTATAGGCGCTACCAACTAACAAACAGGGGGATGTCGATGACGCTGGAAATCACACTTGTACTGAGCATTCTTGCCGTGGCACTGGTGCTGTTTGTCACCGAATGGGTCCGCATGGACCTGGTAGCGCTGCTCGTATTATCGAGCCTAGCCGTGCTGGGACTGGTTTCGCCGACCGATGCAGTCAGCGGCTTCGCCAATCCGGCGGTTATTACCGTCTGGGCAATGTTCATCATGAGCGAGGGTCTGACACGCGCCGGCATCGCCAATCGTATCGGGCTGCAGGTCGCACGTGTGGCGGGCCGGAGCGAATCGCGCATGATTGTGATCTTCATGCTCGTTGGCGGTGCGATGTCGGCGTTCATGAATAACATCGGCGTGGCCGCACTGCTGATGCCAGTGGCAGTTGAGGTGGCGCGTCGCGGTGGTATTGCACCTTCGCGCGTGCTGATGCCGCTGGCCTACGGCACTCTGCTCGGCGGCATGACGACGCTGATCGGCACACCACCCAACCTGCTGGTCAGCAATGCGTTACGCGAGGCGCATGGCGAAGGTTTCGGATTATTCGACTTCGCTTGGATCGGCGTACCGGTACTACTCGTTGCTACTGCCTTCATGGCGCTGATCAGCCGCCGCCTGCTGGCGCGCACCGACATCACCCAACCGACAGATGGCGAACACCGGCTGCGCGAGCTCTATGGTCTGCAGGAACGTATCGTCGCGCTGCGCCTGCCTGATGACGCGTTACTCGCCGGGCGCACGCTGGCCGACTCAGCGCTGGCCTCGTCAGCTGGATTGATGGTAATCGCGCTTACCCGTAGCGGGCGCACCGAGGCGCTGCCGACGGGAAAAACAGTGCTGCACGGCGGCGACGTGCTGCTCGCGCAGGGCCGGCTCGACCGATTCGAACAGCTGCGTCGCTGGAGTTCGCTCGTTGTCGAACGCGAGTCACCGACACTGCACGAAAAGCTATGGGAGAAGACCGCGCTGGCCGAACTGGTACTGGTCAAGGACTCGCCGTTGACCGGGCAGCCGCTGCGCCACCAGGAATTTCGCGAAGCTTACGCGTCCAACGTCCTGGCGCTACGCCGCGACAGCCGAGTGTTTCGTACGCGCCTGAGTGAACTGCGTCTGGCGGACGGCGACCGCCTGCTTGTCCAGTGTAGCGACGAAGCGTTAGAGTTGCTGCACAAGGCGCCGGGCTTCGAAAGCGTTGTTCGCATATCGGCCGACGAACGACGTAAGGTTTGGCGCCTGGACGAGCGGTTGTTCGTACTGCGTGTGCCGCAGGACTCGCCACTGGCTGGCAGCACCCTGGGCGAAACCCGTATCGGCGACGCCTTCGACTTCCGCCTGCTGTCAGTCTTCCGCGGCGGCGAACTGATCGAGGACACAGCGTCAGACAACCTGGTACAAGCCGGAGACCTGCTACTGGTACAGGGTCGCGAGGAAGATCTCGATGTACTGCGCGGGCTACAACAGATCGAACAACTCAAAGACGCCACGCCCTATCTGGGTATTTTTGATGAGGGCCGACTCGAGATGATCGAAGCCACGCTGCACCCGCACGCCCGCATTGACGGACGCACAGTGGCCGATCTCGGACTTGGCGAACGTTACCAGGTTGCAGTAGCGGCGGTATGGCGCAACGGTCGGGCGCTGCGCAGCGGTGTCAACGGGCTAACCCGAATATTGCACGAGCCTAAGACAGCCGGTTAATTTTCTTAAATTTTG
>CAZXBP010000147.1:0-7534 GCA_964639015.1 uncultured Nitrosomonas sp. | reverse complement strand
CTTTTTCGCAGGATGATTTTTCCGGATTCAGAGATATGGCCGGTATCGCTATCGAAGCCCAGGTCAGCTGTGAAGGTATGGCGTTCCGTGAAAATATTCTACTGACGCACCGCGGACTCAGCGGCCCGGCGATTCTGCAAATTTCTTCATACTGGAAACCGGGTGCGGCGATTCATATCGATCTGCTGCCGCAGCACGACTTGCAGGCCATTCTTGAGCAGCACAGGAAAAGCCAGCAATTGCTGCCCAATCTGCTGGCCGGCTATCTGCCGCGGCGATTTGTGAAAATCTGGTTTGATATCATGCCGGTACGACGGGATTTGACTGTCAAGCCTGTCAGGCAGTATCAGGAAAGTGAATTACAGCAGATGACAAGACAGTTGCATGACTGGCCGATTGTGCCGAGCGGCACGGTGGGCTACAAAAAGGCCGAGGTAACTGTAGGCGGCGTTGATACGCATGCGCTGTCTTCCAAAACCATGGAAGCCAGACAGGTTCCGGGACTTTACTTTATCGGCGAGGTCGTCGATGTGACCGGGCAACTCGGCGGCTTTAATTTCCAGTGGGCATGGTCATCCGGTTATGCGGCCGGTCAGTCGGTATAGGATTGTGTTGTTCAGTACGAGAATCCCGTCATGGTGCAATCAGCCCCTTTTGATAACAAGTGGTATCGAACTCGAATACGACTGATGGATCATGAATCAGTTTCTCTTCGTCCTTGTCCTGATAGCTTACCTGACCCAGGAAATGACGTATCACGTTAATACGCGTGGTTTTCTTGCTGTCGCTGTGCGCGATATGCCACGGCGCGTAAACAAAATTGGTTTTTGCAAACATGGCGTCCCTGGCTTCGGAATACGCATTCCACATAGCCTGCGCTTTTTTGTCGATAGGACTGATTTTCCATTGTTTGAGCGGGCTTTCCTTGCGTGCTTTAAGCCTTTTCGCCTGCTCCTGTTTTGAGATATCGAGATAGTATTTGCAAAAAATCAAATCGTCCTGTGTCAGTAAATGTTCAAAATTGCCGACTTCATCCATGAATTTCAGATATTCTCGCTCATGACAGAAATTCATTACCCGTTCGACACCTGCACGGTTATACCAGCTACGATTAAAAAAAACGATCTCACCTGCAACGGGTAGGTGCGGAACAAACCGCTGAAAATACCATGCGGTTTTATCCCGATCTGAAGGTGGACCCAGTGCAACGATTCTAATCTCGCGCGGACTCAGGTGTTCGCAGAAACGCTTGATGATGCCATCCTTGCCCGCCGCATCACGGCCTTCAAACAGAATGCAGACTTTTTTTCCTTTTTTGATTACGCTTTTGTGGAATTTGACGAGCTCGACGTGCAAATCGTAAAGTTCTTTTTTATAGATTTTCTTGTTCATATATATACTCCTCGCTTTGCAGAGTGTTTCAGATCATATCACCATCGACATAAAGCCACCGCCCATTCTCGCACACAAAACGGCTGATTTCGTGCAGTCGATGCGCACGACCGCCGATTTTGAAATGCGCGACAAATTCGACAATTGCCTGGCTCGGCGGCGATTGCTCATGGCGTTTCACCGTCAGACCCAGCCATTTGCGTCGCGGCTCGCTCAAAAAATCCAGTGTGGCAGGTCGCGTGCTGGGATGCCATGTCGCCAGCAGATACTCATCGTGTTCCAGTGTATAGGCCGTATAGCGCGAGCGCATGAGTGCCTCGGCATGATGCGGAATGGCTGATTGCGACAGGTATTGCCCGCAGCAGGCGGAGTAAGCCGATCCGGCGCCGCAGGGGCAATGGGATAATGCGGTCGTTGTATTTTTCCTGTTCATGATTGGATGCGTAATTTCGTTCCGCCTGGAAGACTTTGTTGGATAATATCACTGGTCGTCATTGACCTGAAGGTATTACACGAACAATTTTGCGCAGAACATGAATAGCTCGGAATATAACGCAACGCAGCAAGATCCGGCACGGCGCCGCATTGCGCATCTCGATATGGACGCATTCTATGCATCGGTGGAACTGTTGCGTTATCCGGAATTGCGCGGACAGCCGGTCGTCATCGGCGGGCGCAGTGAACACCAGCCGATCGTGCAGGCAAACGGACAGCGGCAGTTTTACCGACTGCGGGATTATACCGGGCGTGGCGTGATTACGACCGCCACATACGAAGCGCGTGCGTTTGGCGTGTCTTCGGGCATGGGGGTGATGAAGGCCGCGCAGCTTGTGCCCGATGCAATTCTCTTGCCGGTTGATTTTGACGCTTACCGGCACTATTCGCGTCGGTTCAAGGCGGTTGTCGCCGCTATTGCGCCGCAGATAGAAAACACCGGCATAGACGAAATCTATATCGATCTCAGCAGTCTGCCTGACGAAACGGCAGTACTTGCGCAACGCATCAAACTGGCCGTCCGCGACGCCACCGGACTGACCTGTTCAATCGGTGTCGCATCGAACAAGCTGTTGGCAAAAATCGGTTCGGATCTCAACAAACCGGATGGCGTGACAATACTCAGCATGTCCGATATTCCCGGCCGGATCTGGCCGCTGTCGGTGCAGAAAATTAACGGTATCGGCCCCAAGGCGACGAAAAAGCTGGCTGACCTGGGTATTCAGACTATCGCCGAGCTGGCGCAGGCTGATGCCGGGTTGCTCCAGCAGCATTTCGGACGCAGTTATGCCGTCTGGCTGTGTGACGTGTCACGCGGTATAGACCATCGCCCGGTGGAAACCCGTTCCGAACCCAAGTCTATCAGCCGCGAGACGACTTTCGAGCGCGATCTTCATCCACGACTTGACCGTACAGCGCTATCGGAAATTTTTACTGCGCTTTGCGAGCAGGTCGCCGCGGATCTGCGGCGCAAAGGCTACATTGGACGCACGATCGGCATCAAGCTGCGTTTTGAGGATTTTCATACCGTGACGCGTGACTTTACGCTGACTGCGCATACGGCGGACGCCGAGCAGATACGTCGCGCCGCAAGGGAATGCCTGCGGCGGATTCCGTTGACGAAAAAACTGCGCCTGCTGGGAGTGCGGGTCAGTTCGTTGTTGCCCGCCGGCACAGTGGCTGAGGAAGGCCATGCATTTCAACGGGAGCTGCCGCTGTTTTTCTGAACAGGAAATATACACATTGCATGTCAAAATCTTTTTCCTGTCCAGTTTGCGGATTGAAATATTGTCACCACAAATCAGGTTCTGGGTTCGATATGGCCGGTGCGATTCAGCGCATCTTTGGCGTCGCTCCAGTGGACGATGTCGGTGACAAAGTAATCAAACGTGCGCGGCATAATATCGTTTGTCTGGCCGACGTAATTCACAATGTCCAGAATGAACAAGGCGCGTAAGATCCCGCGGCGGCGATAGCCTTGTCGCTTTCTGAGCACGATCTGATCACGCCAGGTGCCGAAGTTGATGTACGTTGCAGGGTGGTCGACGCCAAAATTGGGCTCTTCCTGCAGCGGCTGGTGCGTGTGGCCTTCGCCATGAATCTGGAAGTTATAATGCTGATATTGCGGCAGAAAGCTGGGAAATTTTTTCATCGTCGAGAAACGGACGCTGGGTTGATGCAGATTGTCGACGAACGCCAGGATACGCATTAATACCGCGATGGACTTGATCTCCAGTCCATGTCCCATCGATTTCATGAATTCCAGAATGCGCCGGGCCAGTTTCAGACCCTTGCCGCGCAGTTTTGTCGTCGACTGATAGGTAAAATCCCAGCTCAGCCATTCCATCACGCATTCGTATAATGTGTTCTCGATGATGGCGATGACCTCCGGCTTTTTGTTCTGTTTGCGCATGTCTGCGGTTTCAGTCAGTATTCTGCGCACCGCGGCGTAGGTCGGCCGGTAGAGATCGAGCTCGTCGAATATGCTGTCAAGCCGTGCGTCATGATGATTGGCGTCGTTGAGTTTTTTCTTGGTTTTATAGATAAACGTCGACAATACGCCCGCCGCGACCGTGTCGCCGAAACAGGGCTCGAAAAAGGGCGAAAATCTCAGCTGCTGCCAGGTTTCAAGCTGCCAGCCGTTGCTGACACTCCAGCCGGGTTTTGAGTCTTCCGCCTTGATCTCGCGGGAATTCGCCGAATCACGCCACTGGCCGTGCGTGGTGAAAAAGCGGAAACCGGTGTCGCCATAATAGAACGGCCAATAGGGCGCCTGGGTCGTATCCAGAAACATGGCTTCATCGCCATACATGCGGCCAAGCATTTTGCGTTCCGCTTCGGGAATTGCTTCAACGTTTATGCCCAGACCGGTTTGATAGAAATACTTTAATGCATCCTGAACGCAGAAGAGTTCCTTATCGTGGTTGCCGACTGTGGTGACTGTTCTGACGCGGATGGATCTGGGCTGGCAATCGCGTTTTAACTTGTTTTCCAGTTCGCGCAGCCACTTGAAAAAACTGGCGTGCCTATTCTCAACGATATCCCTGATAATGGCGTTGACAACGCTGGAAAACTCCGCTTTCCGTTCACGCTCCCAAGGATAAATCGGCGGTTCGTGCGCCGCCCACTTGCTGCTGCGGATCATGTCAATCACATCGCCATCCAGCACCAGCACAAATTCATCAATATGATACGTGATGCAGCGTTGTCTGATGTCTTCATAAAACGCATCCCAGGTCGTGTCGCTAAGGTTCTGGAATCCGACAGTGCCGTCGGTCAAATGAATATCGCTGACCGTGACGCACATACGGTTGCCGCGATCTTCCGGAGGTTCATCGACTTCAAGTGTGCGTTGCTCGGCTGCGCCTAAACCCACGGCTGAGCGCACTTTTTCAATGAGGTCGGCTGGTTTGAATTTATCGGTCAGACTGGAATTCATCGCTGGGGCTCCTTTGCAGGTACGTTTAAAAAATCATCAAAGTGCATGCCACAGGGATTAACGTGTATATTGGTCCGATCGCGCATTAACCCGGCAGCGCTTTTATTATGAGCAAAAGCCTGTCAGAATTTACCAGTTTTCAGGGTGTCTGTGTGATCTGTTTCCCTGCCGGAATAAAAATGCATTCACATCACTGCTTTGCCGATTTTGCTTATGGATCTATATATTCGCCCTGCTCGTGCTATTGATTATGACTGGCTGCTCGACCTGCACCATACCGTTTACCGGGAATTAATCATTGAGGAATTCGGCTATTGGGACGACGATGAGGAATTTGGTCTGTTTCTGCAAGCATGGGAGACAAAAAATATTGAAATTATTATGCAGCGGGATGAAGCGGTGGGTATGTTCATTGTTCTTCCCCAGCCGGATTATTTGTGGCTGGATGAGATTCAGATCGATCCGCAATACCAGAACCAGGGTATAGGCAGTGCGATTATCGCGCGGTTGATTGTCAGGGCGCGCAAGCTGAATCTGCCGCTGCGTCTTCGTGTGCTGCATGCCAACAAAGGCGCGCACCGCCTGTACCTGAAACTGGGGTTCCGGCAAATCAGTTGCGTGGAACACCATACAGTACTGGAAATACAATAATGGGCGCTTCGAGAAACCTGTTGCTTATTCATCCGGATACTGCGGTGATGACATGAAAAAGCCGGTCAGCCGTGTGCTGGTGATCAATGATGAAAAACTCGTATTGAAGGAATTCATCAAGGGATTAAACGCCGCCGCCAAATCCATCGAAAACCCCTTTGGCATTGTTTTTTCCGGTGTGACGACGGCATGCGAGGCGCTGGAATCGGTCGAGCAGGACGGCGATATTCAGGCGCTGCTCATTGACGACAAACTGTATAGCCTGAACGATAAAAACGGGCATGCGTGCGATCTTCAAATGACCGCGCTGGAATTGATACAGAAAATTTCCGCGTTACGTCCTGAACTGAATATTTATGTGCTGATTGCGCAGGAACAGGAAGGCGAAGTGGTCGATGCGCTTTTTTCCGAAACCGTGGAGGGTTATTTCTACCGCGAAGAACAGGATTATCGTGGCATCTACCGTATTCTCAACGCTCAGATCCAGGAAAAGGCGCGCACCCCTTTTTACGATCAGTTGAAGCATTACGTGCTGATGGCCAAGGATGCCTGGCACACGCCGGGACATTCGTCCGGCGATTCATTGCGTGACAGTCCCTGGGTCAGCGATTTCTACGAATTTATCGGCGAACACACGTTTCGGGCGGATTTGTCGGTATCCGTGCCGATGCTCGATTCGCTAATGGAACCCACCAGCGTGATTGCTGAGGCGCAGAAACTGGCAGCACGGGCATTCGGTGCACGGCGCACTTTTTTTGCGACCAATGGCACATCAACCGCCAACAAAGTGATTTTCCAGACTTTGCTGGCGCCGGGCAACAAACTGCTGCTTGACCGCAATTGTCATAAATCCGTGCATCATGGCGTCATCCTGTCGGGTGCGCATCCGGTTTACCTGGATTCTTCGGTTAACAAAAAATTCAATATTTACGGGCCGGTGCCCAAAAAAACGTTATTCGAGGCGATTGAACAACACGGCGATGCCCAGGCGCTGATTCTGACCAGTTGCACGTACGACGGACTGCGTTACGACTTGCCGCCGATTATTCAGGCGGCGCACGCCAAAGGTATTAAAGTGATCATAGATGAAGCATGGTATGGATTTGCCCGTTTTCATCCGGCTTTTCGTCCCACTGCGCTGGAAGCGGGCGCAGATTATGCGACGCAGAGCACGCACAAAGTCCTGTCGGCTTTCTCGCAGTCGAGCATGATTCATGTCAATGACCCGGATTTCAACGCGCATCTGTTTCGCGAAAACTTCAACATGCATACGTCCACCAGTCCGCAATACAGTATGATTGCGAGCCTGGACGTAGCGCGCAGACAGGCTGTTATGGAAGGCTATAAATTGTTGGCGCGCACGCTCGAACTGTCCAGGGAATTGCGTGTGCGGATTAACGCCACCGGCGTGTTCCAGGTACTGGAGCTTGCCGACCTGCTGCCGGACGAATTACAGAACGACAATATCCAGCTTGACCCGACGAAAGTGACGGTGGACATTTCGCGTTGCGGACTGACGGTGGAAGAGCTGATTCAGGAGCTGTTCGAGCACTACAATATTCAAGTGGAAAAGTCGACGTTTAACACACTCACTTTGCTGCTTACCATTGGTACCACACGCAGCAAGGTTTCACGGTTATACGACGCGTTGATGCGCATCGCGCGCAAAAACCGCGCGCCGCGCCGTATTTACCGGACAGTGGAAATACCGCGTTTCACAGCGCTCAAATTTCTGCCGCGCGATGCATTTTATTGTGGCGGCGAATTGACGCCACTGGTGGACGAAAAAGACAGCATCAATCCGGATCTGGTTCAACGGGTATGCGCGGATCAGATTACGCCGTATCCGCCCGGGATCCCGGTGTTGGTTCCCGGCCAGGTAATTACGCACGAAATAACGCGTTATCTGGTCGGCATGCTGCATGCGCAAAAGCGCATCGAAATGCACGGCATTGTTTATGACGGTTATCTGCCTTGCATCAGGGTGCTGACCGCAGCGGAAGAAAAAAGCCTGAAAAGGCTGGCTTAAACCTAAAAACCTCAGTTGACCATTATCCG
>CAZXBP010000146.1:0-7541 GCA_964639015.1 uncultured Nitrosomonas sp. | reverse complement strand
TGTTCCATTTATTCATACCGTTAGTCATCGCGGATAACGGTCAACCGAGGTTTTTCGGTTCAACGATCTGATAACTCGTTGACCGCGTTTCTGACAAAATCCCGCGTGTAGTAGTCATCGTCAACGATGTCGTCGTTCCAGACAACGATGTCCAGATCAATGATCCTGGGACCGAATCTGGGAAGAGAGCGGTCGCGACCCAATTTGTCTTCAAGATTTTTCAGGTAGCGTCTAAATGATTCCTGTGACAATGTCGTGCGTATTTTGATTGCGCCATTAATAAAGTCATTCTGATTGCGGATGCCGATCGGCGTGGTTTTAACCCATTTTGAAACGCCCCTGACATCGGTCTCTTGTTGCAGAATCATCAGCGCCGCCTGTATGCTGTGTTCAGGCTCGATATTCGAACCAATGCCGATAATACATTCATTGATTGCGGTGGCCGTGTTCATTGACAATTCCGGTGCCCCGTCATGGGTGTTGCCGCATATCGCGTGTGGCGCTGAGTTCAACCGATACCGATTCGGCAAATCGCAGCGCGTGCGGTTTGTCGACTTCTACTTTGGCGCAACGGACGTTTTTATTTCTCATGATCTCATCCAGAATGGCTTGCGTTAATTTTTCCAACATCATGAATTTTTGTTCCTGTACCAGTGCGATGACATTTTTGGTAATAATCTTGTAATTATATGAACCATCCACTGCATCGTGCTGAATGGCATTCTTCAGATCGACTTCAATAGTCATGTTAATGACGACATCCTGCAGCTTATCGATTTCTTCATCATTAAAGCCAATACAGGTTCTCAGCAATAGGTTTTTAATACGAATGATAGCCATGTTACTCGAGAAGCTTGGTAGTATGTTCCATCATGATAATATTCATGACAACGCCAGATATCTTTTACTACATTCTTAAGAATCCAACAACTGCGATGTACAGTGACTTCAGCGAATGAGTGCTTTGAACGACACATTTGGCTGTTTTGACAAAACAAATAAAACCAGGCTCAGAGAGGGGGATGGGAGAAAAAATGGTTGTAACCATAGTTTATGTTTCGGTTAAGCCCGAAAAAGTCGAGGCATTCAAGGAAGCCTGCCGGTTGAATCACGAAGGTTCGATCAGGGAACCGGGAAACGTGCGTTTTGATATTCTGCAATCAGCAGACGAACCGACAAAATTTGTATTTTACGAAGCGTATAAAACGCTACAGGACGCTGCTGTGCATAAAGAAACCGCGCATTACCTGGCCTGGCGGGAAACGGTGGCGGACTGGATGGCCGCGCCGCGCCAGGGTGTTGCCTATCAGGGATTGTTTCCGGAGGTCGGCGGCTGATGTTCGAGTTTTCCATCGCCAGATTGCCGCGTATTGAATTCGGTTCGGGTGTTTTTGGCAAATTACCGTCGATCATTGCCGGATATGGCACGCATACACTGCTGGTGACGGGCGCATTTTCGTACCTGAATCTGCCGGGCTGGCGGCCATTTATAGAACAGCTCGATCGGCAGGGCATCCAATGGGAACACTGCACTGTGCCCCATGAGCCTTCTCCCGGGTTGGTCGATGACATGGTCAGGTCACTGTCGGATCGCGCTTTCGATGTGGTTGTCGGCATCGGCGGCGGCAGCGCGCTGGATGCGGCGAAAGCGATCGCGGGGTTATTGAAGGTACGGCGCAGCATCATGGATTATCTGGAAGGTGTCGGTCCAGAATTACCTTACGAGGGGCCGGTTGTTCCCTTCATTGCCGTGCCGACGACGGCTGGTACCGGCAGTGAAGCAACCAAAAATGCCGTTCTCAGCGTTCAAGGCGCGGAAGGGTTTAAAAAATCTTTCCGGCATGAAAAACTGGTGGCGGAATATGCTGTTGTTGATCCCGAATTATTGGCCGGCTGTCCGCCGGATGTGATCGCGGCCAATGGAATGGATGCGCTTACGCAATTGCTGGAATCCTATGTATCGATCAAATCGAATGCGTTTACCGATGCGCTCGCGATCAGCGGTTTGCAGGCAGTGCGTGATGCGCTTATTCCGCTGTACCGGCAGCATGATCGGCAAAATGATGCGGCAGTAAAGGCCTGTCGCGAGAAAATGGCTTATGGCGCCCTGCTGTCAGGCATAACACTTGCGCAGGTCGGACTGGGTGCCGTGCACGGGCTGGCATCGCCGCTGGGTGCTTTTTATCCGATTCCGCATGGCGTCGTTTGCGGAACATTGGTGGCATCGGCGACGAAGATCAATATCGAAGGCATGCGCGACAGGGAACCCGGCAACAAAGCGCTGGCAAAATATGCCTATGCGGCAGAGATACTTTGCCAACAGCAGTTTCATGATGAAAAGGTGGCGTATGCAGCATTGATACAATTGCTGGGGGACTGGACGCAGGAGCTGGAATTGCCGCGTTTATCGCATTTTGGTGTGTCGGAAGCTGGACTGGATAAGGTTGTAGCGCATTCGCGCGGCAGCAGTATGAAGACCAATCCTGTCGTTCTGACCGATATGGAAATCAGGCAGCTGTTAATATCGCGCTTATGAGAGTCCCGGCAGTTGCGCGGAACGAAAGAACAGCCTGCGGTATATTTGTTGGCAGTACAAATGACCGACCTGGAATGGTCGACTGGAAAGAATTTTATGGATATGGAAAAGATATGAGTGACAAGACATTATTATTTGTCGTTTTTGTGATATCGACGATAGCGCTGATTTATATTGAATATTTTACTGATGGGTTTTGATTCCGGCTTAGGAGCCGTGAAGAAATAAGTGTGACAATTGAACGCGTCTGGCTGGATGCAATGCAAGGTGAGAGGAGGAGCCATAGTAGGCTATGGCGACGACGAACAACGCCGCAGTGTGCCCGCCAGATGTGATCCAAGTGTTACAGTTATTTATGAGCGACTCCTTAGGTTGCTGGCAACAATCATGACAGCGTTTTTTTCTGGCCGATGCGGCCTTCCTTGCCGGCCAGCAGGTTAACGATGTTCGATTGATGACGCCAGATCAGCAATAATGCCATCAAGGAAACCGTCAGCGTATGCAGTGAAGCGCCGAAAAAAAAGTACGCATAGACGGGCGAAAGTATTGCCGCAATTAATGCGGACAAGGATGAATACCGTGAGATGACGGCAACGGCTACCCAGGTTGTTATCGCCAGCAGGCCGAGCAGGGCTTCCAGCCCCAGCAGCACACCCACTGCGGTCGCAACGCCTTTGCCGCCCTGAAAACGCAGGAAAACGGGAAACACATGTCCTAGAAATACAGCAAGCGCGGCGGCGGCAACGGCCTCACCACCCAAATGCCACGCAGCGGCATGCGACTGCGCCAGGGCAATAGCCAGCCATCCTTTTCCGGCGTCGCCGATCAGCGTAAACACGGCTGCCGATTTTCTGCCGCTGCGCAGAACGTTAGTCGCCCCCGGATTTTTTGAACCGTAAGTCCGCGGATCCGGCAGCCGGAAAATCCAGCTTGAAATGAGCGCAAAGGGTATCGAACCAATCAGATATGCTATGAATATGAAAGCCAGTAAAGTCATGGAGAAGTCATCAGGATTAGCGTTGTTGCGGAAAATAGATTAGAATTTTTGTGTATTTTATAGGAAAACAGTCGCGATCAATCACCCGTACTGCGATACTTGCAGTACGGCGTCACCATCTTTCACTTATAGTGTTTCCACCACGGCATGGATATTATTTTTCTGGACGACTTCAGGGTGAAAACCCTGATTGGTGTTTATCCCTGGGAGCGCAGAGTTGCGCAAACCATACAGCTTGATCTCCAAATCGGCCTGCCCAGTCGGCGCGCCAGTGAAACCGATCATATCGATGATGCGATGGACTACGCACGCATTGTGCAGGCTATTCACGACATTCTGGATCGAAAGCACTTTTCATTATTGGAGGCGTTGGCGGAACATATTGCGTTGATGATCATGCGGGAATTTAATTCTCCCTGGGTAAAAGTCAGTGTTGCCAAGCTGGGCATTATACGCGGCATCAGGAAGGTTGGCGTAAGTATTGAGCGGGGTTCTAAATCCTGATTTCTTGCCGGAAACGCGTGAAGCGGTGATTATTCGTTAACATGACACGTATCGTCGATTATCCCAAAAAGGAGGGCCACAATGATTAAAGCATATGCAGCACTTAAGCCGGGCGGTAATCTTGAACCATTTGAATATGATCCGGGCCCGATCGGGCCGCATGAAGTCGAGATTGCCGTGGAATCCTGCGGTATCTGCTATAGCGATTTGAGCATGCTGCATAATGCGTGGAGTATTACTCAATATCCGTTTGTTCCAGGGCATGAGATTATCGGCACTATCCTGGCTTCTGGGGCGCAGGTCAATAGTCTTCAGCCGGGTCAGCGCGTGGGGCTGGGCTGGCATGCGGGCTATTGCATGGATTGCCGGAGTTGCATGAGCGGCGATCACAATCTGTGTTCGCAGGCACAGGGGACGCTGATCGGGCGTCATGGTGGGTTTGCCGATAAGGTCCGCGCCCGGGCCGAGAGCGTGGTTGTATTGCCGGAAAGGCTGGATCCGCAAAGCGCGGGACCACTGTTTTGCGGCGGCATCACCGTTTTTAATCCATTGATGCAGTTTGACATTTCACCGACAGCCAGCGTGGCTGTAATCGGTATCGGCGGCCTGGGTCATCTGGCGGTGCAGTTTCTCCGGGCATGGGGATGCCATGTGACTGCATTTACGACCAGCGAAAGCAAGCGGATCGAAGCCTTGCAATTCGGTGCGCATCAGACGATGAATACTAACGACCCGGATGCGTTGGGCTCAGCGGCAGGGCAATTTGACCTGATTCTGTCCACGGTTAATCATGCGCTGGACTGGAACGTGTATCTCTCGACGCTGCGCCCCAAAGGGCGTCTGCATTTTGTCGGCGCTGTGCTGGATGCGCTCGATATTGCGGTTTTTCCAATGATACTCGGGCAGTACAGTATTTCAGGATCTCCGGTAGGCAGCCCGAGTACAATGCGAACGATGCTGGAATTCGCTGTTCGGCATAACATCAAACCTGTCGTCGAGTTATTTCCGTTTGATCAGGTTAATCAGGCAATTGCGCGCCTGGAAAGCGGAAAAGCGCGTTATCGTGTTGTGCTCAGTCATGCCGCATGATGACTTGGCGCGCGCGTTCACTCAGCGATTACTGACATTGTCATCGCCAAATAGAAACGAACGGTGCGGGCGTTCGCGATCAGTATAGCTGGCCAGTTTTTCCTTGTAGTTCCAGCTTGCGGCGGGTGTGCTGCTCGAACCGGTTTCAGCGTCATAAGAAGAATTGAGGAGATTGCTGTAAAGTGCAATCGCCAATCCGTAAAGACACAGGCTAACAAAAATATTTTTCATGGACGTGGGGCAAGTGATTGTTACCGTAAAAAGGGCGTTTCTGCTTACTTAGTGTACTTATGTGCTTGCGCGTTTTTTGTTTAGACAAAACACAAGGTTAGCATTTTAGCATTTTTTTTATGTCATGCAATGAGCATGGATTCATGGCCGCTGGGTAAGTTAAATTATAGGTATAACCATTAGCTATATAATAATCGTTATTTATTATTTCATATTATATAAATGATTGCGGTATAGTACGCGCGGAATTTTCATTTGGAATGGTGAAATAATGGATTGGCCTGGCTGGTTTACCTTGTTTTTGTGCGTTATCGCGCTGCTGACGCTGTCATTCACGCGTATCGGGCCTCATCTTGTCATGATTGCGGCGCTGACCGTGCTGAGCGTATCCGGCATTTTGACCGCTGAAGAAGCGTTGCTGGGCTTCAGCAATTCCGGACTGATCACCGTGGCGGGCATGTTTGTTGTCGCTGCGGGGATGAATGCTTCCGGTGCGATAGATTTGCTGGTCAATCATGTGCTCGGCAGACCTGTCTCGGTTCGAGCGGCCCTGGGCCGGATTTTTTTTCCGGTAGCCCTGCTGAGCGGTTTTCTCAATAATACGCCGGTGGTGGCAACCATGATTCCGGCCATCTATACCTGGTCCCGGAAAATCGGCATTTCCCCTTCCAAGCTGATGATTCCATTAAGCTACACAGCCATACTCGGCGGCACGCTGACGCTGATCGGCACCAGCACCAATTTGATCGTCAACGGTCAATACCAGACGTTGACGGGAGAAGCCGGTTTTTCATTGTTCGCGATCACCGCCGTCGGACTGCCGGTGGCTATCTGCGGTTTTATTTTTATGTGGCTGTTTTTTCCCCGGCTGTTGCCGGATCGGTCGCAAAACAAGGCATTTTCAAATTTACGCGAGTTTACGCTGGAAGTCTCCGTCGCGCCCAACGGGCCGCTGGTCGGAAAAACCGTCCAGGAAGCCGGATTAAGGCATTTGCAGCGCGTTTATCTTGTCGAAATCGAACGCAAGGGCACGGTAATCACCGCGGTTTCTTCAGAAGAGATGTTGCAGGGCGAGGACAGGCTGGTTTTTGCCGGTGAAACCGATGCCATTTCGGATTTGCTGCGCATCAACGGCATCATGCCGTCAACCGACGGTGAACATATGCAGACACTTCAGCAGCATCGTGCCGAGCGGCGTCTGGTGGAAGCGGTGGTTTCGCCGCATTGCGCCGCCATCGGACATGCAATCCGCGATGCGCGCTTTCGCGCCCAGTACGGTGCTGTGGTACTGGCGGTGGCGCGTAATGGCGAGCGTATCAAGGGCAATCTCGGTACGATTATCCTTCAGGCCGGTGATACGCTGTTACTGGAGGCCCGGCCGGCATTCGTCAGTCGTCAGCGCTACAATAAGGATTTTCTGCTGATTAATGATTTGAATACAGAAGCGCCGCGTCATGAACGCGCCTATCTGGCGTGGGGTATTCTGGTCGGCATCATCGCCTTGGCCGCATTTGAGATCATCAGCATGCTGAATGCCGCGTTAATTGGCGCAGGGTTGATGATTATCACGGGATGCTGCTCGGCCAGCCAGGCGGAAAAAAGCCTGGATCTGACTGTCATTATCACCATCGCGGCGTCTTTTGCGCTGGGCATGGCGTTGCAGAAAACCGGTGTTGCGGAATTTATTGCGGAAAATATCGTCGATTTCAGCAACGGCACGCCCTGGCTGCTGCTGATTCTGACCTATCTGACCGTTTCGTTGTTGACCGAGGTCATTACCAACAACGCCGCTGCACTGTTGATGCTGCCGATTGTCCTGGAGATCACCGAAAAAGCGGATCTCAACAATGTACCTTTCATCCTGGCGATCATGATGGCGGCATCAGCCAGTTTTGCGACACCGATAGGTTATCAGACCAATCTGATGGTGTACGGACCGGGCGGCTATCGCTTTACCGATTTTCTGAAAGCGGGGCTGCCGATGAATCTGGTAACCGCCGCGGTGACGATTTCAGTATTGCTGATCGGTTGGCCGCTGGTGCAGGTGAACTAACAGTCTGTCAAGCGCGTCGGTCTGCGCTGTAACGGGTCTGGTCTATGTGGTAATCTACTTGCATCAATCTTGGGTACTCCTATGTTTAAATCGATCGAACATTTTGTCGGCAATACGCCGCTCGTGCAGCT
>CAZXBP010000145.1:0-7552 GCA_964639015.1 uncultured Nitrosomonas sp. | reverse complement strand
GCGTGACTCTGGTCGACCTGGGCAGCTCGCTGAGCGATCCGAACACCGAAATTTACGCCAGCGTGCGCGATCTGGCCGGAAACACCACGGAAGTCTATCGCTCCGTCGGTTATCTTGTCTCAGGTGGTGTAGCAGCCCCCCCAGTCAGCCAATTAACCGAATCGCATCTGGCTTCAATCGGCGTTACAATTCAACAGGCTCGGGATTTTATTTTTTCGCATTCCAATGAGCCAGAAGTCATTCTTAATACTGCTGTTGAGCATGACATAACAACTTCAATGCTCAGTGAGATTACAGGTCTTACGGCAAATGACATCAGCGCCTATTTTTCCTCATTGGGATTAGATGCTTCAAAGCTGGATAATAAATAATTTCATTATCATACGTTTCGACGAAAGCATTCCGGCAAAACCGGCAACCTCGCCTTCAATGCCGCGAATTATGCAATTCCCCAACAATCACCGCATGATGTACGCTGTCAAACAGGATTTCCACGATCAAGCATTCATCCGGTCATGCAGCGTCAACAGCAAAATTCCCGCTTAAAAATCCAGCCAGCCAGAATCGTCCGCTGTAGATCAGTCTATTCTCGGACAGTCTCCCAGCAATGCCGGTTCATCCGGATGGTGAGTCAAACGATGGTGTTTACAGCACGCCGCTTGTTGATTTTTGCTGCGTTACAATAATTCGTTGTCATAACGCGTTATTACGCCGCATTGTGCCTTGCCAAAAATAAAAATCAACGCACTTTAAACCTCATTCAACTGATGTTTTTAGGTTAAAATAAGCAAATAATGTATTCATACCAACCCACTGATATTATCCGGCCTGAAATACTTGAGCTGAAGGCCTATCACGTACCTCCAGCCACCGGCTTGATCAAGCTGGACGCGATGGAAAATCCGTATACTTTGCCGGAAGCTGTGCAAAACGAAGTAGCGCAGCTCGCGGCAAAAGCGCCGATTAACCGTTACCCGGACCCGAACGCAACCGAGTTGAAGTCCGCATTGCGACAAACGCTTGACTTGCCGGAATCCATGTCGATCATGCTCGGTAATGGCTCGGATGAAATCATTCAAATCATCGCAATGGCCACTGCGAAACCCGGCGCCGTTGTGCTGAGCGTGGAACCTGCTTTTGTCATGTTTCGCATGATCGCCACATTCGTTAATATGCGCTATGTCGGCGTACCGCTGAAAAAAGATTTTTCACTCGATGCCGATGCAATGCTCAAGGCCATTGATCAGCATAAGCCCGCAGTCATATTTTTAGCCTATCCCAATAACCCCACGGGCAATCTGTTCGACAAGGATGTGCTGATGCAGATCGTCCGGGCTACGCCGGGTATCGTGGTCATCGACGAAGCCTATCATGCTTTTGCCGACGCCAGTGTTATCAACCAGCTGGAGCAGCACCCCAATTTGCTGCTTATGCGAACGCTGTCAAAACTCGGACTCGCGGGACTGCGCCTCGGGTTGCTGGCCGGCCGCCCGGCCTGGCTTAACGAATTTGAAAAAATACGCCTGCCGTACAATGTCAGTGTGCTGACGCAACACATCACGCAGATCGTGCTTGGCCATATCGACGTCTTACTGAAACAAGCTGAACAGATCAAAGCAGAGCGCGCAAGAATGTATGCTCAGATGGCGGCAATGAATACACTTGAAGTTTTTCCATCCGACGCCAATTTCATTCTTTTTCGTGTCAATAACGCAACCCGGATATTTCAGATGCTTAAAGAAAAAGGTATTTTGATTAAAAACCTTGATAGTGCGCATGCCTTGTTGGATAATTGCTTACGCGTTACCGTGGGTACATTCGAAGAAAATACGCAATTTATAGCGACATTACAGATTCTATTGAACGAAAAGCACTGATATCATAGACTTATAACTTAAGCAACACCCACTCTAACAACACGCCCTCTTCAGTTTTATGCGTCAGGCCCAGATCACACGTAATACCCTGGAAACCCAGATCACAGTCAATCTGAATCTGGATGGCACGGGAAAAGCTGTTCAAAATACCGGCATACCTTTCCTCGAGCACATGCTTGATCAAATCGCACGTCATGGCTTGCTGGATTTCGAAATCAGCGCTAAAGGCGATTTGCATATCGATGCACATCATACCGTTGAAGATATCGGCATCACGCTCGGTCAGGCATTTGCCAAAGCCATTGGCGATAAAAAAGGCATACGCCGCTACGGCCATGCCTATGTCCCGCTCGACGAAGCGCTGACGCGCGTGGTAATCGATTTATCCGGCCGTCCGGGGCTAGTCATGAATGTCGAATTTACCCGCGCCCGTATCGGAAATTTTGACGTCGACCTCATCAACGAATTCTTTCAGGGATTTGTCAATCATGCGCTGATTACCCTGCACATCGACAATCTGGCCGGAAAGAACGCGCATCATCAGGCTGAAACCATATTCAAAGCGTTTGGACGCGCAATACGCGTGGCGCTTGAAATTGATTCGGCAGCCGCAAATGTCATCCCTTCTACCAAAGGCACACTATAAGGCCAGGCATCGCTACTCATCAAAACGGTATGATTAATATTGCAATTGTTGATTACGGCATGGGAAATCTGCGTTCCGTGCATAAAGCACTTGAGCATGTAGCGCCCGATGCTTCTGTGGTGGTGACTGACGACCCCTCAGTCGTTAATCAGGCCACGCGAGTTGTCGTGCCCGGTCAGGGCGCAATGCCGAACTGCATGCATGAACTCAAAACGCGCGGATTGCAGGACGCGGTCATACAATCGGCCAGAAGCAAACCCTTTCTGGGTATCTGCATCGGGCTGCAAATGCTTTTTGAAGAAAGCGAAGAAGGACATGTCCGTGGTCTCAATCTGTTACCCGGCAAGGTCGTGCATTTTCCCGCGACAGCCATGACCACGCCCGAGGGACAAAAACTCAAAGTACCGCATATGGGCTGGAATCAGGTTTATCAGACGATAGACCACCCCCTGTGGCGAGGAATAGCCCGGGATGCGCGTTTTTATTTCGTTCACAGCTACTATGTCGAGACACCTGACAAACACTGTGTCGCTGCGCAGAGCAAATATCCCTTCGCATTTACCTGCGCGGTTGCAAAAGATAATATTTTCGCGGTACAGTTCCACCCTGAAAAAAGCCATACTGCCGGATTGACGCTTTTGCGCAACTTCTCAGTGTGGACGCCCGGTGCCTGAACGCGATCAAGATGAATAGTTTTTCCATTACAATAAACACAGATATTAACCAAAGCATAAACAACAGTTTTTAACCCGATTATCAATTTAAATTAGGCTATGCTGATTATTCCTGCAATAGATATCAAAGATGGACACTGTGTCCGCTTGAAACAGGGCGTTATGGAAGGTGCAACGGTTTTCTCGGAAAATCCGGGTGAAATGGCGACACAGTGGCTGAAGCAAGGTGCGCGACGCCTGCATTTGGTAGACCTGAACGGCGCGTTTGCCGGGAAACCCAAAAACAAAACTGCCATCCGTGAAATCGTGCAGGCGATCAATCATGAAATTCCGATCCAGCTGGGCGGCGGCATTCGCGATCTGGATACAATCGAGGGCTATCTTGACGAAGGCGTGTCCTACGTCATCATCGGCACCGCAGCCGTCAAGATACCCGGTTTTCTGCACGACGCCTGCAACGCATTTCCCGGCCAAATTCTGGTTGGACTGGACGCCAGGGATGGCAAAGTTGCCGTCGATGGCTGGTCCAAGGTCACTGGTCACGATGTCTTTGATCTGGCTGTAAAATTTGAGGGTTACGGCGTCGAAGCCATTATTTATACCGATATCGGGCGGGATGGCATGCTTTCGGGAATCAACATTGATGCCACCGTGGAGCTGGCCAGAAAACTGACCATACCGGTCATCGCCAGCGGCGGCATCACCAATCTTGACGATGTCAGAATCCTGTGCGAGAACGAATCAGAAGGCATCATGGGCGCGATAACCGGTCGCGCCATTTATGAAGGTACGCTGAACTTCAAAGAGGCACAGGCACTGGCCGACAAGCTGCACGATGAAAGCGGCATCTGATTACTCTGCCATCCAATGCCCGCTTGACGGGTTTTGGAGGACATCTCCCAAATGAGCCTTGCCAAACGTATTATTCCCTGTCTCGATGTCACCAACGGGCGCGTTGTTAAAGGCGTCAACTTTGTTGAGCTGCGTGATGCGGGTGATCCGGTGGAAATCGCGCGCCGGTACAATGATCAGGGTGCGGATGAACTTACCTTTCTGGATATTACCGCCAGTTCGGATAATCGGGACCTGATTCTGCACATTATCGAAGATGTCGCTTCCCAGGTTTTTATTCCGCTGACCGTCGGCGGCGGCGTCAGGCAGGTCGAAGACGTGCGCAGACTGTTGAACGCCGGCGCGGATAAGGTTAGCATCAACACGTCCGCCGTGCTCAATCCGCAACTCGTTGCCGATGCATCCGGCCATTATGGCGCGCAGTGCATTGTCGTCGCCATTGACGCTAAACGCGTTGATTCACTGGACTCACCGAACGGCAAACCGCGCTGGGAAGTTTTTACGCATGGTGGCCGCAAATCAACCGGACTTGAAGTCATTGCCTGGGCAAAAAAAATGCAGAAGCTTGGCGCGGGCGAGATTCTGTTGACCAGCATGGACAGAGACGGCACCAGAAACGGCTTTGACATACCGCTCACACGCGCGGTCTCCGATGCTGTTGATATTCCCGTCATCGCCAGCGGCGGCGTAGGCAATCTGGATCACCTCGTCGACGGTATTCTGCACGGACATGCTGACGCGGTACTGGCCGCGAGCATTTTCCATTATGGCGAGTACACTATCCAGCAGGCCAAGCAGCGCATGGCAGAACATGGCATCGAAGTCCGTCTGTAGTGCTAGAATATACTTCCTACAATTTTTTGAAGCTAAACACTGATGGCCACGACATGGCTGAATGAAATCAACTGGTCAGATGACGGATTGATTCCCGCCATTGCCCAGGAAGCGGGCAGCGGCAAAATTCTGATGGTTGCCTGGATGAATCCCGAAGCGCTCCGGCTTACGGTTGAAAAAGGTGAAGCCATCTACTGGTCACGGTCGCGCAAAAAGCTCTGGCACAAGGGCGAAGAATCGGGACATACGCAAAAGGTTAAAGAAATCCGTATGGACTGCGATGGCGATGTCGTTCTGCTGACAGTAGAACAAATCGGCGGCATCGCCTGCCATACCGGACGGCATAACTGCTTCTTCAGAAAACTGGAAAACGATCAATGGATCGTCACGTCCCCTGTTCTCAAAGATCCGGATACCATTTACAAAAAATGACCTTACCAACCATTCTGCATCGTTTGGCCGAAACGATAGAAACACGCAAACAGGCGGATTCCGGCAGTTCCTATGTTGCGAAATTGCTGCAAGGCGGGCAAGACAAAATTCTCAAGAAAATTGCCGAAGAATCCGCCGAAACCATCATGGCATCCAAAGACGGCGACGCCCAGCACGTAGTTCGTGAAACCGCAGATCTCTGGTTTCACTGTCTGGTGTTACTGTCACATCATAATCTGTCGCCTGAAGACGTGTTCCAGGAACTGGAGAGACGTGAGGGTCTGTCGGGAATTACCGAAAAAGCCGCGCGCAATACGAACAAAGCAGGATAGAAACATATGGACAACTGTATTTTCTGTAAAATTGTACAGGGCGAAATTCCGGCCCAAATAATTTATGAAGATGACGACGTCATCGCATTCAATGATATCAATCCGGCCGCGCCCGTACATTTCCTGATCATTCCCAGAATTCACATTGCATCATTGATCGACTGCGAGGAAATACATCAGGGATTATTGGGAAAAATGCTATTATTGGCCCCAGAAATTGCAAAAGAACAAGGCTGTACGGATGGTTTTCGCACTATCATCAATACGGGCCGGGTAGGTGGACAGGAAGTTTTCCATCTGCACATTCATATTATTGGCGGGAAAAACCGCCTGCCTGGAATGATTCATAAAACATAGCGATCCCTATAAGCCCGAATCCGCGCAGCAGCATTACTGGCGGCTTATCTGTTTTGAGTTGGACTGTATTTTCAAATAGCAAACAAGAAATCCGCTGACGGTTTTGTGTCACAGTAATATTCTTGTATTAATATCAGGTTATACTTGGCTATGTTCCATACCAACAGGAGAACGTAATGGGTACATTCAGTATTTGGCATTGGCTGGTAGTGTTAGTTATTGTTGTTTTAGTTTTCGGCACCAAAAAACTGCGTAATCTGGGCGGCGATCTCGGCAGCGCCATCAAAGGATTCAAAGAAGGCATGAAAGATGCCAGCGCCGACAACGCTTCTGCACAGTCATCCAACAACACGGGCAACCTGACATTTGAAGACGAAATCAGGAACAGCACGAATACGACAAATACCTTCAAGGAGGGTGTTCAGTCCCAGGAAACGGTATCAGCGGCGAAGAAACAGGAAACCATCACCGTAGAAGCCACTCCTGCAAAAGAAGATACTCCCAAAAGCAGCAGCAGCGACTCTTCCGCTGATAAGACAGCGCAGGAAAACACGCAAACCAAAACATAACGGCGTCCGCGGATTCGCAGCATCATGTTCGACATCAGTTTTTTTGAAATCATGATCATATCAATGGTCGCATTGATCGTGATCGGCCCGGAGCGACTGCCGCAGGTGGCACGCACTTTGGGCCATTTGATAGGCCGATGCCGGCAGTTCGTCTACAGCATCAAAACCGACATCCACAACGAACTGCGCATGGAAGAACTGAAAAACATGCACAATTCGATGCAGGAAACCGTGCATTCCATCGAAAACGCCGTGCGCGAGGAAATCAACGAAATAAAATCGGCCACGCACCTGGAACCGCACGCTGATGCGGCGGACACAACTGACGCCGGCTCCCGGCAGTTAGCCGATTCAACCGGAAAATCAGCTGCTGCGGAATCCGGCCACGCCAAATCATCCGGCAACGATCAGACACCTTCGCAATGACTACTGAAACAGCCGGTCAGCACAAGTTGATGTATTCGCGCCTTACCGTTCCATCCACGCCGGCATTAATCCTCACAGCCCGATGATTGAAGGTTCGCTTTTATCGCATCTGCTTGAACTGCGCACACGCCTGATCCGCATTGTCAGCGGTCTGATGATCGGCTTTATCCCCTGCGCGTTCTATGCGCGTGAACTCTATACCATCCTGGCGCAACCGCTGCTGGAAAAACTGCCGCAGGGCGGACAGATGATCGCGACCGATGTGGCAACACCGTTCTTCGTGCCGATGAAAGTCGCCTTGATGCTGGCATTCGTCATCACGCTGCCATATACGCTTTATCAGGCCTGGGCGTTTGTCGCCCCCGGACTTTATACGCATGAAAAACGACTGGCGCTGCCGCTGGTCATCGGCAGCAGCCTGCTGTTTTTTTCCGGTATGCTGTTCGCCTATTTCGCCGCCCTGCCGCTGGTGTTCGAGTTCATTACCTACTTCGCGCCCGAGGGTGTCGCGGTGATGACCGACATCAATAAATACCTGAGTTTTGTGCTGTCG
>CAZXBP010000144.1:0-7560 GCA_964639015.1 uncultured Nitrosomonas sp. | reverse complement strand
GCTCATTTTTGGCGTCGGCTGCACCGCCCGGCAACTTTACACGACGGGTCAAGCCTGGCAGCAACATGAATGCGGCAGAATGATCGACCAGCAGGACCGCGAGCGCTGTCTTGTCAATGCCAATACCCCGTATGAAACATACACCCGTCAGGACGGCGCAAGATCGCGGTGAAAATTGTGAATTGGAAAGACACGATGACGGTTATCGAGGCGGCGGTGTGAGAACCATCAAGCCGCTGCCATTTCCGCAAGAAATCGAAACCACGGCGGTGCTGAAAAAACTCGCGAGGGCGCATCAGGCATTGGCGGAGCTGAAGGGGATTGCCGTGAGTATTCCGAATGAAGGTATACTTATCAGCACGCTTTCACTGCAAGAAGCCAAAGACAGCTCAGCGATTGAAAATATCATCACCACACACGATGATCTTTACCGCAGCGATAGCGCCGCCCAGGCTTTTTGTCAGCGCAGCAGCGAAAGAGGGCACAACTACGTCAGTGCGCTGTATTATGGTTTTCAACAAGTCAAAGCGCACGGCTTGCTGACCAATAATGACGTACTGCATATTCAGGCAATCATCGAAGAAAATAGTGCAGGTTTTCGAAAATTACCCGGAACAGCGCTTAAAAACGATCTTACTGGTGAAACCGTTTATACGCCCCCACAACACGCGGATGAGATCATTGCTTTAATGACCAATCTGGAAAGATTCATCAATGACGATGATCTGTGCGATTGGGATCCGTTAACAAAAATGGCGGTGATCCACCATCAGTTTGAGAGTATTCATCCTTTTTATGATGGTAATGGCAGAACCGGCCGGATCATCAGCCGGATCATCAATATGCTGTATTTAGTCAAACAGGGATTATTGAAGATTCCTGTACTGTATTTGAGTCGGTATATCAATCAAAACAAAAGCGATTATTACCGCCTGCTTCAAATCATTCGCGACACAGATGATTGGGAATCCTGGTTGATGTTTATGCTCGATGGGGTCGAGCAAACCGCCAGGCAAACAGTAACGCTGATTGAAGGCATCAAGACAGCCATGCAAACCTTCAAACAAAAAATGCGTAGTGAATTGCCCAAAATTTACAGCCAGGATTTGCTGAACAATATTTTTCGTCATCCCTATACCAGAATCGATTTTGTTATGACCGAGTTGAATGTCAGCCGCATTACGGCGACGCGTTATCTGGATGAATTAACCGGCATTGGATTGCTGGATAAGCGTAAAATCGGGCGCGTCAATTACTACATCAATGTGATTTTGTACGATCTGCTGAGTAACGTGTATAAGAAATGACAAGAATCTATAGTTGTTTAATTAATATGTATAGAAAATTGTTCTTTCCTATGCATATCAATGCCGATATGTATAAAAATTTGAGAATGGAGAAAATGTAGTGGCGCTGCATAAAAGATTTTCCCAAATCTCCTCACGATGCTTTGATTCCGGAAATCCGGAACGTTGAGCGGATCAAAGTGGCGGCTGTTGTGCGTTTCGGCATGTTGGTTGAACAACATCAGGACGAAAAATACTGCGTCGAACATGCGCTGGTGTTTTGAATGTTGCATGCGGACCGAAACAGTTTGTTTATGATGCGGTCTGGATTGTTGCTTTGGCAGCCTGAGTCTGATCGGGTATATACGAAGTCGACCCAAATCAGTACAGTAACTGGACTACAGGATGACTGATAAGAAAGACCTGTCGGAACGTGATATCTGCACCAAGTTCGTCATGCCTGCACTCGAGCAGGCTGGTTGGGATATGCAAAGGCAAGTACGTGAGGAAGTCAGCTTTACCGATGGCCGTATTTATGTGAAGGGCAATTTATCGGTGCGCGGTAAGTGCAAACGGGCGGACTTTATCCTCTATTACAAGCCGAATATCCCGGTCGCGGTGATTGAAGTTAAGGATAACAAACACGCAGTAATGGCTGGAATTCAGCAGGGATTGGATTATGCTGTAATTCTCGATATTCCCACGGTGTTCAGCAGCAACGGCGATGGCTTCTATGAGCATGACCGAACCGCTGCCGATGACACTGTTGAACGTGAAATCCAGCTGCACGAATTTCCCACCCCGGAACAACTATGGGAACGCTATAAACACTACAAAGGCATCACCACGCCGGAAGCCGAGCGCATCAGTGCCCAGGACTATTTCTTCGACGGTACCGGTCGCAGTCCGCGTTACTACCAGCAAATAGCCATCAATCGCACGGTAGAAGCCATTGCCAATGGCCAGCAACGTATCCTGTTGACGATGGCTACCGGCACCGGTAAAACCTATACCGCCTTTCAGATTATCCACCGCCTGTGGAAGGCTGGAGTCAAAAAGCGCATCCTGTTTCTGGCGGATCGAAACGCCTTGGTTGACCAGACTCGGCGCGGTGATTTTCGTCACTTCAAAGACAAAATGACGGTCGTCAAACACAAGAAGATCGATAAATCCTACGAGATCTATCTGGCGCTGTATCAAGGGCTCACCAACTACGATGAAGACACTGACGCCTACCGCGAATTCAGCGAGAACTTCTTTGATCTGATTGTCATCGACGAGTGCCACCGCGGCAGCGCCTCGGAAGACAGTGCCTGGCGGGAAATTCTCGACTACTTCAGCGCCGCCACCCATATCGGCCTGACTGCCACGCCCAAGGAAACCGAAACCGTTTCCAGCACCGAATACTTTGGCACCCCGATTTATACCTACTCGCTCAAGCAAGGTATTCAGGACGGCTTTCTCGCCCCGTATAAAGTGCTGCGGGTTGGTCTCAACGTTGATTTGGAAGGCTGGCGGCCGGAAGCAGGGAAAATCGATAAAAACGGTCAGCTGGTGGATGACCGCATTTACAACCGCAAGGATTACGATAAGCATCTGGTAATTGACGAGCGCACGGAAGTAGTAGCCAGCAAGATCACCGAATACCTGACTAAAACCAACCGCTTCGACAAAGCCATCGTGTTCTGCGTGGATATCGAGCACGCCCAGCGCATGCGTGCCGCCTTGGCCAATGCCAACAGTGACCTGATGGCGCAGAACCCGAAGTATGTGATGCAGATCACCGGCGACAATGACGAAGGCAAGCGCGAGCTGGATAATTTCATCAATCCCGAAGAACGCTATCCGGTGATTGCCGCCACCTCCAGGCTGATGACCACCGGCGTCGATGCCCAGACCTGCAAGCTGATCGTGCTCGACAGCAACATCGGTTCCATGACCGAATTCAAACAGATCATCGGGCGCGGCACACGCATCAACGAAGCGTTCGGCAAAACCTTCTTCACCATTCTCGATTTCCGTAATGTCACCGACCTGTTTGCTGACCCGGATTTTGACGGCGATCCGGTGCGTGTCAAGGAACTGGAACAGGACGATGAATTCGATACCCCTGAAGACGAGCTGAATGAAAGTGAAATCGTTTCGGATGACAATGGCGAAGCGATTATTTTCAGGCCATCCGTCGAAACGCCTTATCCCACACCGGAGTTCATCGACGGCGGCGATATCATACGTGGGTCGGAACCCAAATATTACGTCAATGGCGTCAATGTCGCGATTCTCAATGAACGTATCCAGTACATGGATGGCAACGGCAAACTGATCACCGGCAGTCTGAAAGATTACACCCGTGAGAAAGTGCGCGAGCAATACCAGTCGCTGAATGATTTTCTTACCAAATGGCATGGCGCCGACAAAAAACAGGCCATTATTGACGAGCTGACCGAACAGGGTATCGTACTGGAAAACTTGAGAGAACCCATCGGCAAGGAAATGGACGTCTTCGATATGATCTGTTATACCGCATTCGATCAGCCACCGTTGACCCGTGCTGAGCGCGCCAAACAGGTGAGAAAGCGTGATGTATTCACTCAATACGGGGAGCAGGCACGCAAGGTGCTTGAAGCGTTACTGGACAAATACGCAGACGAAGGTATCGAGAATATCGAGGACATCAAGGTGCTCAAGGTCAACCCCTTTGACCAGTTCGGCACTCCGACGGAAATCATCAAATTGTTTGGCGGCAAGCAACAATACTTGCAGGCCCTAACCCAATTGGAGCAGGCGCTGTACCAAGCGGCGTAAAACAATAACAAGCGAGCAATAAGCAAACATGGCAAACATACCAGGCATCGTGAAATCCGCCCGCAACATCATGCGGCAGGACACCGGCACCGGCAGCGACGAGCTGCGTATTCTGCAACTGGGCTGGATGCTGTTTCTGAAAATCTTCAGCGACAAGGATAAAGAGCTGGAGTTGATGGACGACAACTACACCTCGCCCATTCCCGCCGAATTGCATTGGGACGAATGGGCCGGGAATGATGAAGGCATGACCGGCGACGAGTTGTTGGGGTTTGTCGATCGCAAACTGTTCCCCACGCTGTCGGCAATAGATTTGTCCACCGCCAATCGCCGTGCCGTGCTGGTGCATGAGGTGTTCGCCAACAATTACAACTACATGAAATCCGGCATTCACCTGCGCCAGGTGATCAACAAGCTGAACGAGGTCGACTTCAACAACAGCAAGGATCTGCACCTGTTCGGCCAGATTTACGAAACCTTTTTGAGTGAACTGCAAAGTGCGGGCACCCTGGGCGAGTTCTACACCCCGCGCGCCATCACCCAATTCATGACCGAAATGGTCAATCCCGTCCACGGTGAAATCGTGCTTGATCCCGCCTGCGGCACCGGCGGCTTTTTAACGGCGGTGATCGAGCACCTGAAAGCCACCGCCGGCACCGTGGCTGAGCGCGAAGGCATCGCCCATAACGTGCGCGGCTGGGAATACAAGCCGCTGCCCTATATACTGGCCAACACCAACCTGATCCTGCATGACATCGTCACCCCGAATATCCGGTTTGGCGACTCGCTGCAACGCCCCTTGAGCGAATATACCCGCAAAGACCGGGTGGATGTGATCATCGCCAATCCGCCGTTTGGCGGCGTGGTCTCCAACAACAACGAAAACAACTTCCCGCAAACCTTCCGCACTAAAGAATCGGCGGATTTGTTTTTGATTCTGATGATTCACCTGCTCAAGGTCGGTGGCCGGTCTGCGATTGTGCTGCCCGATGGCTCGCTCACCGGTGATGGCGTGAAACAGCGCATCCGCCAGAAACTGCTGGAAGACTGTAACCTGCACACCATCGTGCGCCTGCCCAACTCCGTGTTCCAGCCCTACGCCTCGGTAGCGACCAACCTGCTGTTCTTTACCAAGGGCGAGCCGACAAAGACTATCTGGTATTACGAGCATAAACTGCCCGAAGGCTACAAGGCCTATTCCAAAACCAAGCCAATTCAACTGGCCGAGTTTGGCACCCTGAAAAGCTGGTGGGCGAACCGCGAGGCCAACGAACAGGCCTGGCAGGTGGATATCGACACCATCAAAGCCAATGGCTACAACCTCGACATCAAAAACCCGCACCGCGCCGAGGAAGAAAGACAATACAGCAGTGCTGAATTGCTTGACCTGTTGCACCAGTCTTTTGCCAGGGGCGATCAGTTGCTGGAGCAGTTGCGGAAGGCGTTGCGCTGATGAACGTGCTATCAACGCTCCATACGGATATTCGGCAAATTCTTGAAGATGCCAGAAATCGTGCCCGTACCGCTATCAACAGCGCGGTAGGATGCGGTGAGGCACGAACCGCATCGTTCGAGAAAAGCGAATGAACAAAGGTAATCGATGACAGAATATCGCCGCTTTCAACATCCCGGAGCCACTTGGTTTTTTACGGTCAATTTGGCCGAGCGTCGCGGCAACCGGCTATTGACCGATCATATTGATGGTTTAAGGGCAGCGTTTAGTCATGTGAAACGCAAATACCCCTTCAAGATTGATGCGGTCGTCATATTGCCGGATCATTTACATTGCATCTGGACCCTACCGGAGGGCGACTCAGATTTTTCCACGCGCTGGGGACTTATCAAGGCGCATTTTTCCCGACAGATTGCCAAAGGCGAGAGGATTTCGAAAAGTCGAACAAGCCGAGGAGAACGCGGTTTATGGCAACGGCGATTTTGGGAGCACCTGATTCGAGATGAAACCGATTATCGGCAACACATGGATTATATTCATTGGAATCCCGTCAAGCATGGTTGGGTGCGTTGCGTTAAAGAGTGGCCGCATTCGAGCTTTCATCGTTATGTGATCGCTGGCGTTTATGCTGAAAATTGGGGTAATGGAGTCGATTTGTCGGATAGGACGGCAGGGGAATGACCCGAACGATGCGGTTCGTGCCTCACCGCATCCTACCGAACTGGAACGCGAACGGCGCTTGCTTGAGGAAAAAAATAATGGGTTATGATTTGAAGTTGGCGTTTCTTGGAATGGGGGCGGTGTAGTGGCTTTTTGGAATTCAGTCAAATTAGGTGATTTCCTTACGCCTTATCGATTCGAACATGCTATTCAAAATGACAGAAATTACAGGCAGGTAACAATTTCGAAGTCGGGTACGGTTTCATTGCGAGGAGTAAAGCAAGGTACAAAAATCGGGCGTAAGAGGCAATTTGAAATAGACCTTGAGAGATATCCAAATACGATTTTATTCACTCGTCAAGGAATACTTGATGGAGCGATTGGTGTCGCCCCGCCCGATATTGATAAGTGCGTAGTGACTGAAAATATGCCGATGATGTCAGTCGATACGAGTATCATCGAAATGGAGTATCTGAGAAAATTTCTTTTGTCAGATCAATTTTTTGAAAAAGTCCGTAAACTTAAAGTTGTCGGCAGTGCGCAAAAAAGCATACATGAGCGCGATCTATTGGCGATAGAGATTTATTTGCCAGACAAAGATTCACAGTTAGAAATGTGCAAAAGATTTCGCATTTTAGATTCAGAACAAATGCAGCTTTCCCAAGAACTCACCCACCAACAAACCCTGCTGAAGAAACTGCGCCAGCAGATATTGCAGGAAGCCATCGAAGGCAAACTCACCGTTGACTGGCGCGCGAAAAATCCCGATGTGGAACCCGCCAGTGAACTGCTTAAACGCATCGCCGCCGAAAAAGCGCAACTGGTCAAAGACAAGAAAATCAAAGCGCAGAAACCACTACCGCCGATTACCGATGAGAAAAAACCGTTTGAACTGCCACAGGGTTGGGAGTGGTGTCGGTTGGCGAACTTAGGATTAATTCAAGGTGGTGGAACGCCCTCCAAAGCTAATAATGACTATTGGAATGGTTCTATTCCTTGGATTTGCCCAAAAGACATGAAGAAAAAATATTTGAGTGATTCGATTTTTAAAATTACATCACAAGCTGTGGAAAAAAGTTCAGCTAAGTATTTATCTACAAAAAGTATTCTTTTTGTAGTAAGAGGTATGATTTTGTCGCATTCATTTCCTGTGGCAATTACTGACGATATAGCAACGGTAAATCAAGATATGAAGGCGTTGACGATATTTATCGATGGCTTGGAAGAATATGTTTATCTTGTATTAAAAGGCAGCTCGCTAGGAATTTTGAGAAAAGTCAGAACATCAACACATGGAACGTGTAGATACTCTGTCTTCTGTCAAACCAAATTTACGTATTAGCGACCTCCATTTTG
>CAZXBP010000143.1:0-7615 GCA_964639015.1 uncultured Nitrosomonas sp. | reverse complement strand
CATTTATTCATACCGTTAGTCATCGCGGGTAACGGTCAACTGAGGTTTTTAGGTTCAAGCATAAATGCCTGTTCATGGCCGGGTGATCGGGTCATCGCTCCGGAATCCGGCGATCGAAGTTCATTCGCGCGGCATATGCCGTAGTGGCTGGAAATCGGCACCAGTGTCTTACCAATAATATATTCATACAAAACCGATGATTGACTATTCTGGCATGCTATCTTATTTTTGCAATTAATCGCGGAATGAAAGCTGTCAGATTTCCAGCTTGACCTTCCAACGATGGCAAGGTTTAGCATGGTGACTCCATTAACCCATCAGCGATGAATTTGCCATGAAGAACCTTTTACACTGTTATTATTCCTGTCTACCGGGCGACAAATCATGCTCCGCTGCATTGCAGGCGAAGCAGCGGCAGTCATGCGCATTGACGCTCGCGGCATTGAGGAGACAGGCATGAACATTGGACAGGCGGCGCGCGCTTCCGGCGTTTCCGCAAAAATGATTCGTTACTACGAGGCTACCGGGCTGATTCCCAAAGCCGCACGCGCCTACTCGGGCTACCGTCACTACACTGAACACGATATTCATATTCTGCGGTTCATCAACCGGTCGCGGACAGCGGGTTTCAGTACCCTGCAAATCCGGAAACTGCTGTCGCTCTGGCAAAACCGTCAGCGGCCGGCACGTGAAGTTAAGCAGCTTGCAACAGAGCATCTGAACGAACTGCAGGAAAAAATTTCCGAATTGGAAGCGATCGCCGACACGTTGTCGCAATTGATCGCGCATTGTCACGGCGATGAGCGTCCGGATTGCCCTATTCTGGACAATTTGTCAGACAGGGACGCCGCGCAGGCATTCGCGGAACCCCGCAAGATGCGTCGCGCTCATCCACCCGTTCGCCAGACTTCATCGAAATAATGGACATAAAAAAATCAAACGCAGTACACGGAGAAACAGCATGAAAACATTCACAGGAATCGCTCTCGCGTTTTTTCTACTCGCTGTGCAGTCAATACGCGCGGACGGCAATCATCAAACGGGCATTTTCGATGACGAAAAGCTGGGAAAGGTTACTTTCCATGTATCGTGCACGCCGCCTGCGCAAGCGCTATTCAATCAGGCTGTCGCAATGCTGCATTCCTTCTGGTATGACGAGGCTGAAAAAACATTCCGTCGCGTTACAACCGTGGACAAGGATTGCGCCATGGGTCACTGGGGAGTGGCGATGAGTCTTTACCACCAGCTGTGGGCGACGCCTCCAACGCCGGAGGAATTGCAAAAAGGACGGAACGCGCTGCAACTTGCCGGAAAATCATTGATCAAGACCGACAGGGAACGCGCTTATCTCGCGGCTGCCGAACACCTGTACCAGGACGATGAGAAAGTTGATTACGGCGCAAGAAAGCTTGCTTATCAGAACGCAATGGAACAAGTGCTGGCGCACAATCCGGATGATTCCGAAGCGGCGATATTCTATGCGCTGGCGCTGATTTCCACCGCTTCACCAAAGGATAAAACGTACTCGAATCAGAAGAAGGCACTCAATCTGCTGCAAACAGTATTGCAAAAGGAACCCGATCATCCCGGTGTCGCGCATTACATCATCCACAGCAGCGATTATCCGGAACTGGCTCAACTCGGGCTCAAAGCGGCCAGGGAATATGCGCGGATCGCGCCGGCTGTACCGCACGCATTACACATGCCATCGCACATATTCATCCGGCTGGGCATGTGGCAGGAGGCTATCCAGTCCAATCGGGCCGCTTACCAGGCGGCAAAGGATTATGCTCAGGAAAATGCGCCATTGGCTGCATGGGATCAACAGATGCATGCCATGGATTACCTGATTTACGCTTATCTGCAAACCGGCCAGACAGACGAGGCCGAGGCGATTTTGCGGGAAGCCCGGGCAATTAAAAAAGCGCATCCCGAAAACACCACCTCCGCCTATGCATTCGCAGCAATTCCGGCGCGTTTTGCAGTGGAGCGCGGCGATTGGCGCGCGGCTGCCCGGTTAAGCATTGAGCCGTCTGATTTTCCATGGCATGCGTTTGGCTGGTGCGCGTCAATAACACATTTTGCGCGGGGCCTGGGTGCGGCCAGAATTGGCGACATTGACGAAGCCCGCTCCATCCTGCAGCAGATCGAAACGCTGCGTGATTCGGACAAGGCAGCCAATAAACACTATACGGCGGATCAGATCGAAATCCAGCGTTTAGCGCTGGCCGCCTGGATTGCGCTGGGCGAGGGCGAAACGGAAAAGGCGGAAAAACTTATGCGCGCGTCCGCCGACCTGGAGGATGCCACTGAAAAAGACAATGTAACACCAGGGGCGATTAAACCGGCCCGGGAATTGTTGGGTGAATTATTGCTTGAGCTTAAAAAACCACAGGAAGCGCTGCAGGCATTTGAAACTGCATTGATTCGAACGCCCAATCGCCGGAATGGGATTCACGGTGCGGCACAAGCAGCGAGACTGGCCGGTGATGCGCAGAAAGCGCGCCATTATGAACGGCAATTACAGCAATTGGCCATGGTTGATCAAACGCATTAAATCGTGTGATGCGGAGCAGGATCCACCGCTCCCTCACGATGCAGAATCATGCTTTAACCTAAAAACCTCAGTTGACCGTTACCCGCGATGACTAACGGTATGCATAAATGAAACAATCTGAACAATATCAGCTTACCCAAATGGTGAATCACACGATGGTATTTATAGCACGCTGCTTTTTAATTCCGGCTACGTTGCAATTCGTTGTAATAACGCGTTATTACGCCTTGCCGGAAATAAAAATCAACGCACTCTAAATCCCATTCAACTGAGGTTTTTAGGTTTAAAGGACAACACGTTATGGAACAGAAAAAACCCGAGCAAGACCTTAAAGAACACGCCCGCTGCGATCATCGCCATAGTCATACGGAAGAGTCGCGCGACGATTCTCAATCCGTTGGGGCAGCTGCGATTTACACCTGCCCCATGCATCCGGAAATCCGGCAAAACGGGCCAGGAAACTGCCCGATTTGCGGCATGGCGCTGGAACCTGAAACGATGACCGGCGAAGAAGGTGAAAACCCCGAGCTCACCGATATGCGCAAGCGGTTCTGGATTGGCCTTGTTCTGACGCTACCGGTTTTTACCCTGGAAATGGGTAGTCACCTTTTCAATCTGCATCATTATATCGATGGAACGCTTTCCAACTGGATACAGTTTGTCCTGGCCACGCCCGTCGTGCTTTGGGCCGGAAAGCCGTTTTTCGAGCGCGGCTGGGCTTCGCTGAAAAGCCGCAATCTGAATATGTTCACGCTGATCGCCATGGGCACGGGCGTAGCCTGGCTGTACAGCATCGTGGCGACACTGGCGCCCGGCATTTTTCCTGAAGCATTCCGGCAGGATGGCGTTGTTGCGGTCTATTTTGAGGCAGCGGCGGTAATCACGGTGCTTGTGCTGCTCGGACAGGTTCTGGAACTGAAGGCGCGCGAGCAGACCGGCGGAGCAATCCGCGCGCTGCTTGATCTCGCGCCGAAAACAGCGCGCAGGATTACGGAAAATGGCGACGATGAAGATGTGCCGCTGGATCAAATCCAGGTGGGCGATCTGCTGCGCGTCCGCCCGGGAGAAAAAGTACCGCTGGACGGCATCGTCACCGAAGGCCGGAGCGCTGTCGATGAATCCATGGTTACCGGCGAATCGATGCCGGTCAAAAAAGAACAGGACAGCAAAGTGATCGGCGGAACCATGAACCAGACCGGCAGTTTTATCATGAAAGCCGAACATGTCGGCAAAGACACCATGCTCTCGCAAATTGTCCACATGGTTGCCGAAGCGCAGCGCAGCCGTGCGCCAATCCAGAGGCTGGCGGATGTCGTCGCGTCATGGTTTGTTCCAGCCGTGATACTGGTGGCTGTGCTGGCTTTTCTCGTCTGGAGCGTCTACGGACCTTCGCCCGCTTTCAGTTATGCGCTGATCGCCGCTGTCAGTGTTTTGATTATCGCCTGCCCCTGCGCGCTGGGACTGGCCACGCCCATGTCGATAATGGTCGGCGTGGGTAAAGGCGCGCAGGCGGGCGTATTGATCAAAAACGCCGAAGCGCTGGAGCGTATGGAAAAAGTCGACACACTGGTCATTGACAAAACCGGAACGCTGACCGAAGGAAAACCGACTGTGACAAAAATTGTCCCCGCCGCAGGGTTTTCCGCCGATGATCTTTTGGTTCTGGCCGCGTCACTGGAGCAAGGCAGTGAGCATCCGCTGGCACATGCCATAGTCATGGCGGCCAGGGATAAGGAACTGGTTCTGGAGGAAATGCATGATTTCGACTCACAATCCGGCAAGGGCGTGACCGGAAAAATCAAAGGACAGCATGTCGCGCTGGGCAATGCCATGCTCATGGAGGCGTTAGCGGTTGATGTGGCTTTCATGTCCGATCAGGCCAATGAACTGCGTTCCGATGGCGCAACCGTAATTTTTATCGCCGTGGACAATCGGCTTGCCGGACTGCTGGCTATTGCGGATCCGGTTAAGGAGACTACGCCGGAGGCAATCAGCCAGCTTCAGAAACAGGGTATCCATATTGTCATGCTCACCGGCGATAATCGCCGTACCGCTGAAGCTGTGGCCAAAACACTGGGCATTGAAGCAGTGGAAGCTGAAATTCTGCCCGAGGATAAAGGGAAGATTGTTAAAAAGCTGCGTGGAGCGGGTCGTATTGTCGCCATGGCTGGAGACGGCACGAATGATGCGCCTGCGCTGGCCGCTGCCGATGTCGGCATAGCCATGGGCACGGGCACTGACGTGGCTATGGAAAGCGCGGGGATAACCTTGCTCAAAGGCGATCTGATAGGTATTGTACGCGCCCGCAAGCTGTCTGTAGCTACCATGCGAAATATCCGGCAAAACCTTTTTTTCGCGTTTGTTTACAATTCGGCAGGCGTGCCGATTGCAGCAGGTGTGCTTTTTCCGTTCTTTGGTGTTCTGCTGTCGCCGATCATCGCCGCTGCGGCAATGTCGCTGTCCTCGGTCAGTGTCATAGGCAATGCACTGCGGTTACGGTTAATGCGATTATGAGTGCGCATACCCGGATACAGGATTGTTTACACGCTCCGGATTGGTAATGCCGTTTGCTCCGCAACAAATGTTTTGAGCATTCGAACGCCATTATAGAACGTTGTAACTCTTGATTTATCCAGCATGACGCAAGGCTTGCGAGAACGTTCACAGTAGTCTTTCGTTAAGAAAAATGCCTCATGCCTGACGCAGTCTATCGGGCATATGATCAGATCGGCATTGCTGAGCAGCGTGCGCAACCCCGTCAGCGCGGCATCAGCGGCGCCATGAAAACTCAGAAATCGTCCACCCGCATCTTCAACGATCTGGCGGTAGGCCGGATACATGTGCAACTGGCCGCCAACGCATAATACGCATTTTCCCTTCAGACAACCCGGACTCGTTTCTGCAATCGCCGTAGATGCCTTGACCAGCGGTATAGCGCTCAATTGTTCACCCATCGGCCGCTTTACAGGACCGACAAACTTTGCAACAGCAGATTGCGTATCGATTGTGTCCAGAATGAAACGCTTCATATTTTTCAGTGCATTCAAAGCGCCGAAGCCTGACCTTTCAGGCCGAATGAAAGGCGCGGAAAACGTGATCACTGCCGTTGAATTCAACGCAGTCGGCGGAATCAGACTGGAAATCATTTTTCTAATGAATCTCATTTGAAATCTCCTGATCAATGCGGCTTGCCTGCATACCTGATCCAGCGAATTTGGCAGATGCCCTTACGCATCAGCAAGCACAGTTCGATAGCCATTGTTACGCGTGGTCAGATGCACCCGCATCAGCCATTTGTCGCATATTAACATGCAATCAGGATCTTTGTAAACGATAACCATTATCATTTACAAATGATAATGCAATACCCGAATCCTTTCCGAGAATTTCTGTTTCACGCACTCGGGCGGCAGGGGATTGGTACACTTCCAGCCGAAGCGGTTTTTCTCCGGTTAAACTACAATATTCACCAATTTGCCCGGCACAACGATGATTTTTTTAATCGCTGCGCCTTCAATAAATTTTTTTACCTGCTCGTTTTCAAGCGCGGCCTGCTCAATGACTGTTTTATCTGCATCTTTCAGAACCAGGATTTCTCCGCGCAGTTTCCCGTTGACCTGCACGACCAGTTTGGTTTCATCCCGCACCAGCGCCGATGCATCAGCCTGTGGCCAGGATTGGTCGAGCAATTCGGTGCCGGGCCTGAGTTCACGCCACAGCACGTGACAGATGTGCGGCACGATCGGGGACAGCAGCAAAACGATATTTTCCATCGCTTCCTGCATCAGGTTACGGGTTGCAGAGTCGGTTTCCTGTAATTTAGCCAGATTGTTCATCAATTCCATAACCGCGGCAATTGCCGTGTTGAACGTGTGGCGCCGCCCCAGATCGTCGGTCACTTTTGCGATGGTGTGATGAAGCTGAAAACGAAGACGCCCGAGTTCGGCTGATGTATTGTGCAGAGCAGGATCAATGGTGACAATACCCTGTTCGACATGCGTATGCACCTGCTTCCACAGACGTTTGAGAAAGCGGTAAGCACCATCGGCACCGGCGTCCGACCACTCGAGTGTTTGCGTCGGCGGACTGGCGAACATCATGAATAAACGTGCGGTATCCGCACCGTATGCTTCAACCAGTTTTTGCGGATCAACGCCGTTATTCTTCGACTTCGACATTGTACCGATACCACCGGATTCAACCGGCTGCTGATCCGCGAACAGCAACATGCTGCTGCGCTTGCCATTCTCATCGTACTGAATGTCGACTTCCGCCGGATTGTAATAGGTGATACGGCCACTGCCGCCTTTGCGGTAAAAAATCTCGTTGAGCACCATGCCCTGCGTCAGCAGATTGGTGAACGGTTCATCAATCTTCAACAGCCCGAGGTCGCGCATGACCTTGCTCCAGAACCGCGAATACAGCAGATGAAGTATGGCATGCTCGATACCACCGATATACTGATCAACCGGCAGCCAGTAATTCGCGCGTTCATCGGTCATGGCCTTGTCCTGATCGGAACACGTGTAACGCGCGTAATACCAGGAAGAATCGACAAAGGTATCCATGGTGTCGGTCTCCCGTCGCGCAGGCTGTCCGCACTTCGGACAGACGCATTCGTAGAAGGACGGTGTTTTGCCCAACGGATTACCGGAACCATCCGGCACGAGATCCTGCGGCAGAACGACCGGCAATTGATCGTCAGGCACCGGCACAACGCCGCAGTTTTCGCAATGAATCAGCGGAATCGGACAACCCCAGTAACGCTGACGGGAAATCCCCCAGTCGCGCAGGCGATACTGCACGCGCTTGTTGCCCAATCCTTTTGCCTGCAGGGCGGCGGCAATCGCATCCACCGCCGCCTGAAACGCCAAACCGGAAAACCCGGCCGAATCGAATGTAACCCCGTATTCGACGTAAGCTTCCGTCAATGGCAGTTGTAAATCCGCATCAACAGGTCTGATTACGGCTTTAACCGGCAGCGAATAGTGCCTGGCAAAGTCAAAATCACGCTCATCATGCGCCGGCACCGCCATCACGGCGCCTTCGCCATAACCC
>CAZXBP010000142.1:2271-7640 GCA_964639015.1 uncultured Nitrosomonas sp. | reverse complement strand
CCTGTCCATTTTTAATCCTGTCGTTTCTGGTGACCTTCCTACCTTTGCGCGTCGGAAAGCCCCAAAAACAGCCCATTTTTTCTCACAACTCAATCAGATCAAAGACCGTGCAGGTATTCAAATTTGGCGGCGCCAGTATCAAAGATGCCGCAGGCGTACAACGCGTAGCCCGCATCTTGCAACAGCATCAAACCCAACCCCTTCTCGTCGTCGTGTCCGCTATGGGCAAAACTACCAACGCCCTGGAGGAAGTCGTGGCCGAACATATGAAACAATCGGGTAAAGCTGGCAGCTTGCTGGAAGCGGTAAAAGAAAGCCACTATGCCCTGATGCGGGAACTTTTTGAGGCCGGCGACGAGGTGTTTGCCACGGTAAACGACACCTTTGTAGAAGCCGAATGGGTACTGGAAGAAGCGCCTGCTGCCAATGCCTACGACTACACCTACGATCAAATCATTTGTGTCGGCGAGCTGGTTTCCTCCAAAATCGTGGCGGCTTACCTGAACAAATCAGGGATGAAAACCAATTGGCTCGACGCCCGCGATGTCGTCATTACCGACAACACGTACCGGGAAGGCTGGGTGATTTGGGACAAAACCAAAGCCAACGCGCAAAAAATCATTCCTCCCATGCTGGCAGGCGCCATGGTGCTCACCCAGGGCTTCATCGGATCCACCACCGAAAACTTTACCACCACCCTCGGCCGGGAAGGTTCCGACTACTCTGCCGCCATTTTTTCCTTTTGCCTCGACGCCGACCGCATGATCATCTGGAAAGATGTGCCGGGTGTGCTCAACGCCGACCCGCGGCTTTTTGAAAATACCATCAAGCTCGACCGCCTCTCCTACCGCGAGGCCATCGAAATGACCTACTACGGCGCGCAGGTTATCCACCCGAAAACCATCAAACCGCTGCAAAACAAAAGCATCCCCTTGTTCGTGAAATCCTTCCTCGACCCCGAAGGCGCCGGCACGGAGATCAGCAGCGATACCGAAGATACTTACCCGCCGATCATTGTGGTAGAGAAAAACCAGGCCTTGCTCCACATCATCACTACCGACTACTCCTTTGTCGCCGAACAACACATGGCCCGCCTGTTTACTGAACTGGCCAACCTCCGCATCTTCGTTAACATGATGCAGAACACGGCCATCAGTTTCTCTATCTGCGTACCCAACATCCCCGACCGGCTGGAAGCTTTTATCAAAGGTATTTCCGACGAATTCCGAGTCAAACGCGAAGACGGTCTGGAACTCATCACTATCCGCCATTTCAACGAAGAAACGATTGCCAACCTGAAGAAAGGAAAAGTGGTGCTGTTTGAAGAACGCATCCGGAACACCTTGCAAATGGTGGTGAAAAATGTGCCGGTGGTCGAGCGCCGCGCGGTGGAACTGGAGCGGGCAAAAGGTTGATATCCAACACGGGTCGCCTCCGTTGAGCGTGTTCAAAAATCTGTGCGACACCTTGCCTAACCTCGGTACCGGCGTGCCTTTTTCCCCGTTCAATTTGGATGCCTGAATTTGGCCCCATGTACGTGTTGGACTCGAAGTAGGCAAACATTTGCGCAATCTCATCAGCACCTTTAAATGGAAATTTAGAAAATACCTCACCAGGGATGTAGTTAATGCTGTATTCCTTTCCAATTACTTTGAAAGCGGCCAATATCGCATTGAAGCTATGGTGTCATCCCAAATTTTTTAAATGACTCCAGAGAGGTCAAATATTTGTAGCTCAGTTGGTTAAACAGCTGCGACAAGCGCGGTACCGGCGAACCATGGCTACGCATATCAAAGACTGGTTTGTACATGCCAACAACCCTTCACAGGTGCGGGGGATGGATGAAAAGACCTTCCAGGTTTTTAAAACCTGGAAGGTCTGAACGCCCAAAACCCTTCACTTGGGAAGTCTGGCATATGTAGTCCTGGCTCGGCGGTACCGAGGTCTGTCGCACTGAGAAATTCGGGATGAGTCTTGTATGCATAGGGCTGTTGGTCTATGGGGTTGGCAGTTTTTTGTTTACTTATAACAAATCACAACTCCAAAGCCGGGAGCATTTAACTTTTTCAACGCTGTTTTTTTAAAGCCTGCTTTCTGGGTAAAGGTGTCTATTTCGGCTTTTGAATAGGTTTTCCCGCCAGCCTGATGTAATAGGTTTAATGCCATGTATGAGGTCGTTGCTTTTGACATTTGGGAACTTCCACCTATTCCTTTAATCTGGTCAAGAATAACATACATGCCTCCACTATTTAAAGCATCGTATACTTTCGTTGCCAATATTTCATTCTCACTTGGGTTCAATCCATGTACAATGTTAAAGGCAAGTATTATATCAACACCTGTGGGTAATTCATCTTTCATGAAATCGGATGGCAGGAAATCAACACTTTTTGAAGCCCCATGTTGGATAATGCACTCTTCAGCATATTTCTTCACAGGTGGTAAGTCAATAATAGTAGCTTTCAGATTCGGATTCCGTTTACAAAGTTCTATGCTGTATAATCCGTGTGAGCCTCCCAGGTCGAGCATTTTTGAATGCCGTTTTGCCACCGGTATTTTTCCGGCTACCTCTTTATAGTTAGTTTTGGAAATATCTATCATTGCTCTTGAAAACAGCTCCCATTCATAATCAGTCATTTCTTCAAGCATACTTGATTCAGCCCTTTTTCCCAGACGGATGGTTTCGTCCAGACTGATATAGCCTTTGTACAAATAGTCGCAGAACAAAATAAAATGCCGGAAATTATTGGGCGACTGGGCAGATAGATTTCTATTGCCTCTTTTTGTAAAGGCAAACTGCGAATTTTTTCGCTGCACATACCCCAATGCATCCAAACAATCGAGGATCAGTTCAGCGCCCACTGCGCTTACATTTGCACCATTGGCAATTTCCTTTACGTCTTTGAACTCCATCGTGAGTTGGTCGGCAATTTTCAGTTTCACGGCGCTGCCTAAAGCGAAACCAAGTCCTACCGAAGAAGCAGCGTCTGCAAATGGATGCGGTATTATGTCATTCGACAAAAGTATTTTTTCTATTAACGAGAATTTGTAAATCATGATGTTGTTGTTTTATGAAATAAGCAACAACAAAGTTCTTTTAGCCGGTGTCGGCAAAATTGTATAATTCGGACGTTTCTAATTATTCAAAAATATGCCCAGGAAATACCGCATTCGCTTCCCTGTAACGCTTAGGGGTCATGTGGGTATAAGACTTAAATTCACGAATAAAATGAGCTTGGTCGTAATATCCTGCTTCCAAACCCACCTCGGTGAGCGATTGTTTTGAGTTGTGAAGAAGCCCCAGGGAAGTAAGATATTTGTGATAATGGATTAATTCTTCCGTATTCATTCCTATCCAGTCTTTTGAAAATCGTCTGAGTTGGCGATCAGATAAACACATTTCCTCGCTCAGGTTTTTAACTGATAGGTCATGATCACAATTGAAAGTCAATAACTTTTGAACTCTGTTAATTGAATTTGGGTATTTCAGTTTTGGAATTTTCTTCCTTATCCATTCCAAAATTATGTCAACCTGTTGACTGAACGTTTGTTCGTAAAAGAGTTTGTCTGCTAACGTAATTAAGTCTGGACAGATGTATTCTCCGTCAAATACGCCATTATTACATTCTTTAGCAGATATATTGAAAAGAAGCCTTAGTCCAATCCCGTTTAGCTGGATTCCCAAAAAATCCTGTTGGCCCGTTTTGATAAGTTCAAATGGAGTAAAATTAATTCCGTTGACGAAAACTATTGGTAGTTTTTTTGAAACCAGTAATGAAGGATTGTAGTAGTTGATTTTGTCAGAAAAGTTGAAAATAATTTCAACAGTGCCTTTCGGGAGAATTATTTCCTTCCTTTTGTGCAAATCAAACTCTGAAAGACGCCAAATACTATTTATGAAGGTCTTCTCGATGTCGCCTTTCGGAAAGTATATGTCGGTTGTTCTTGTCATACGCAACTGTGCTGGTCTTGGTTTAGCTTAGCCTTGTGCATAACGCAGACTGTGAAAAAAAGCCCCGTTTTCATCCTCCGGTGACAGCGCACATCCTCTGACCCTCCCACTGCGCCACACCACGCCGAGATTTCCCACGCCCAAACTCCGGTTCAGGCGTTTTATATTTATCGAGATTGTTCAGCACGCGCAGCCGGTTGGCTTCGGCAGGGGGCTCGTCCAGGATCCGCTCGATGTGGCGGCCGTGTCGGAGTTGGCGGCGATTCTTCATTCTATCTGAATTTTTTAAGGTAAAAAGAACATACAACTATCCAAACAAGTATTGATCCTTCAATAATACGTTGGTAAAGTCCGATAACGTTTGAATGTAAGTCAGATGAAAAAATACCAACGAACAAGATGGCGGTCAGGCCACAAACAAGAGCAGTATAGGATACATATTTTCCATTAGCCCATTTTCTTGCTGTTATTCCAAGAATCAATAAACATGGTGGAACTATAACGTATGTCAACAGTCCAGTAAGGTTATGGATTAATTGTGAAAGGCTTGGGTCGATTAATTCTTTGTTGCAACCTTTGTCGCACGGAAACAAACTTACCATAATTGTTGCGATACCATAAAATACCCCAAGCCCTGCAAACCCTACTTTTGTAAAAGTAGATTTTGGCAATATACTTGCCGCATAAAACGCAAAGGCGGCAATAAATAGTCCGCTTGGCAAGAAGCCTAAATATCTAAGTTGAAGTCCATAAGGTGTTCCAATTGCATAGGACTCACTAATGAGTTGAGAAATATGGCTATAATCTGCAAATTGTAATCCACCCAAGATTGCTGCGGCAACAAAAAATAACACTCCTAAAAGACCAAGCCAGGACGCTTTGATTCCGTTCATACTTTTTGTTAATTTCTGTTCATAAAAATATTAAGACATGCTCTAAGTTCGACTTTAGCCTTTTTTAAACCCGAAATCGTGTCTGACCAGATTTTGAAAAAAAAGGACTCCAAGTGGTGGCCGACTAAGAGAATTATGACAGGATTACAAGGATTTGCAGGATTTGCAGGATTTTGAAGCCGTTCCGGCTTCTAAATCCTGGCGATCCTGTAAATCTTGTCTAAAAAAAGAGTCTTCCTGCGGCTGGAAGCCGAACGACCCGGCAAAAACAGAGCACGACGACGACGAATCCTGCGCGGCGCCGAACGACATAATCGTGAAAAAAACTCGCCGCGCATTTTAATCTTCTATTTATCATCACATCCTGTGTGATACGATGGTTGTTGGTAACCGGCAAGCCACATAAGTTCGATGTTTTTCCAGATCAATGGCGTCTACGAAAGCATCCACGAGGCGTACCATGTTGTCGGGAGCGATCAAGGCCTCCAGCGGAGTGGCAAACAAGCCGAATTGTTGGCGGTTTT
>CAZXBP010000142.1:0-2261 GCA_964639015.1 uncultured Nitrosomonas sp. | reverse complement strand
CCCGGCTCATGACAAAGGTAGACGCTTTAACGTTACCGCTACCGACGTAGCCGCGCTTAGTCGGCTATGACAGGTAGTGCATAGTTCGCTTAAAATTATTTGTTACTATAAATTGCTATTCCCGGGATAAAATCGAAATCCTTCAAATTATAGGTATGAAGCGGAATTTGGTATACGATAGAGGTGGCAGCAATAATCGCATCGGGGATTTGAAGGCCCTGACTCAGGCGGTAGGATTCGATCAGTTCGATTGCTTTGACAGAGATAGCGCTATCAATCTGGACTATATCATAAAACCTGATGCGCTTCTTCATTTGAGCCAATTCATTTTTGTTGCCCATCCCTTGGAGTAGCTCCATGACTGTAATTGCGGAAAGCGCAATTTGTTCCAGACCAATTTTATTCAATTGATCAATTGCGTCTTGCCGGCCATTGAAGGCGCTGATGAAGATATTGGTGTCGCAGAGAACCATACTTCAAGCATTCCAGTCTCGTTTCCAGTTTGCAGCCCTAATCGCTTCAAGGCTTTTAGGGTTATCTTTCCAAATCCCGAAAAGCACGCGCGGGTCAACCTTCTTATCCCCTTTTGTGATCGAAGGGCTCTGCCCCGACAGCCCGGGAATTACCTCAATATTTTTGATATTCAGGCCCTTCAGCAAAAAGATAATTTTTTCAACCTCTTGAATATCAATGGCTTCAATTGTTATGCGCATATTATCTTGATGTTTGTCTTTCAAAAGTAACGGTTTTTATTGGGTTTTCAGCGGTTGATGTTTTATCGTTTCAGCGAACGCAGCCTGTGAAAAAAATCTCCCGCCTTCAAACCCCTCGGTCTCTTTCCGCCGCCACAGCCACCACCCATCGCCCTGGGGTGAACAAAAATTCCGGCGCCAAACCCGCGCTCACACCCGCCACAATGCGCCTCAGCGCGAAAAAAGAGAAAAACAGGCGCTTTACCCGCTCGATCAAGCCTGAAATGCCCAATATGGATATAGCCCGGCGCATATTATAAGCCAGGAACACCAGACTGTAGCCAGGCATAATTGCAATTCATGGCACCAAGCGTGAACCAAATGAACGGCTGATTTGCCACCTTGGCTGTGCGCCGTTTGTTGCTCTTTCTTGGTAGCACTACCGCGCAACTTTTTGCCGTCAATGCTGATCACAGTACCATGCGGAAGTTCAATATCCATCGTAGCCCAACTGATGAAACATTGTTCAAAAACGCGGTAATCAATCAAGGAGATTACCCGATTTACCGTGTCATGAGAAGGAATGCCGTTTTCATAGGGCAGGTACTTGCGCAACCAATCAATTTTTTCTTCCCCAAAATCAACAATCTCATCCCAATCCTCAAAGCCACTTAGCACCGCGCTGGTGGTCAAAAACAAAATTTCAATGAGCGGATATAACTTACTACGGTCAATTCGAGGGTCTTCAACGGAGCGGAACGCTTCAAGCAAACTGCCCAACGAACCTTGAGTGCTTTCCATGGTAAAGTGTTTTTACCGGAAAGGTAGGCCCTGTGCTTATTTCTACCCTAATTTTGATGCGTTTGCCCTGGGTAGGCTCCCCGAAGTGTGCCTGCATAAGGCGCATGAAAGGGGAGCGATTGTTGGGTGCGGTTATTCAATTATCTTATTGAATTCTGTCATGGTAATAATTTTGGTTTTTCCAAACTCCTTGATCACGAGCAAATCAGGGTCCCCGGTCACCAAATAATCGGCGCTACAGTCTATAGACATCGATAACAGGAAATTATCTTTGGCATCTCTGCTCAATCTGACAAGCGTTTTTATTTCGACCGACTTTAACCTGGTTAAAACAAGGCCAATAAACCGGCTCACCTGTTCTGGGCGAATAAATTTCTCGAATTTCTTTCTGGAAATAACGGACTCGTATTCGGCTAAAAGTTCCCTGGAGTAGAATATCGTCAGGTTTTCGTTGATCAACAGATCATAAAGCCGCCGTCTGGAGTTTCGGTTGATCGAAGCACTGACATACCAATTCGTATCGAGGACGATTTTAAGGCGTTTCTTTTTGGCCATATCGAACGGCTTTTATTTCTGCCATGATTTCTTCTTCGGTGAGCTCATCCGTATCTGGCAATTCTTTGTCCAGTAAAACCCAGCGATCTGCAAAGGTTTGTAAGGCAATTTTTTCGGCAATTTTGATCTGCTCCTCCTTTGAAAACTGGTTGAACAACTGAAGGAACTCTTTGATTCCTATTTTTTTTCCACCGCTTAATTCAAGTGACAACG
>CAZXBP010000141.1:0-7679 GCA_964639015.1 uncultured Nitrosomonas sp. | reverse complement strand
ATCCGGATGAACCGGCATTGCTCGAATTGTTTCATGTATTCCTATCGTTAGTCATTTCTGATAACGCTCAACGGAGGTTTTTAGGTTAAATCTGATGTCGTATGGTCTGATTGTCTTAAGTATTTTAGAAACCAGTCAACCGCATGTTGTGCGGCTTTCTCCAGTGCTCCGGGTTCTTCGAACAAGTGTGTTGCACCGGGTACCAGGGTGAGCGTTTTCGTGCATTGCAGTACGGCAAAAGCCTGCTGATTCAATTCAATCACACCATAATCCGCACCACCGACTATCAATAGCGTAGACGCAGTTACCTGGTGCAATGCAGCGTTTCCGGCAAGATCAGGTCTGCCACCGCGCGATACCACTGCGGCGATCTCCCTACTCTGTTTGGCAGCCGCCTGTAACGCTGCAGCCGCTCCAGTACTGGCGCCGAAATAGCCCAGTGGCAATCCCGAAACTTCAGGTTTCTTTTGCAGCCAATGCGTTGCAGCGAGCAGGCGCCGCGTCAACAGGCTGATATCGAACCGCATGGCGTAATCCTGATCTTCCTCGCGCGTCAGTAGATCGAATAAGAGCGTACCGATGCCATTGCGTTGCAGAACCTCAGCGACAAACCGGTTGCGTGGACTTAGTCGACTGCTGCCGCTGCCATGTGCGAACAATACAATGCCGTTTCCCGGGGACGGCATAAATAATTCGCCTTCCAGTGTTACCGAATCGGCAGGAATATGAACCATACTCATCAGCGCACCGTATAAAAAAGCACTAAAGCAATAATAATACGAAAATGGCGCTATAAAAACCAGGAATCTTTCGCACCGGCGTGTAAATGAAAACCGCTCCCGTGCAGGTTATTTTGGTACGGGAGCGGCGCATATGGAATTCAGCAAGTCCGAAAACGGACTTATTGCTTAGCCAGCGGAACGGACAGCAACAATTCGTTTAAACGTTTGACAAATGCCGCAGGATCTTCCGGATGGCCGCCCTCGGCCAACAATGCCTGATCAAACAGAATATGGCTCCAGTCTTCAAAATGCGTCTCTTCAGTTTTCAAACGCGCAACCATCGGGTGATGTGGATTGATTTCAAGAATCGGCTTGGTCGGAGTAACTTTTTGCCCCGCCTGTTTCAACAGGCGCTCCAGATTTCCACTCATGTCGTAGGTATCCGCAACCAGACAGGCAGGCGACTCGGTCAATCGCAGTGTAATGCGTACATCCTTTACTTTATCGACAAGCGCTTCTTTCATTTTATCAATGACATCCTGATGCTCTGTGCTTTCTTTTTTATGCGCTTCCTTTTCCGCTTCGTCTTCAAGATTACCCAGATCCAGACCGCCTTTCGCGATGGATTGAAGCTGTTTCCCTTCAAATTCCGTCAAATGACTGACCAACCATTCGTCGACCCGGTCGGCCAGCAACAGGACTTCGATGCCTTTCTTACGGAAAACCTCGAGGTGTGGACTGCTTCTCGCCGCTTTGAGGTTGTCGGCAGTAATAAAATAAATCTTCTCCTGACCTTCTTTCATCCGCCCGATGTAGTCGGCAAGCGAGACAGTGGACTCATCGGCATCGCTGGTCGTGGTGATAAAGCGCAGCAATCTGGCAATGCGTTCACGATTGGCAAAGTCTTCGCCCACCCCTTCTTTGAGTACCTGGCCGAATTCTTTGTAAAAAGTCTTGAATTTTTCTTTTCCGGCAACAGAATCATCCTTGGCAAGATCTTCGATCAACCCCAGGATTTTTTTGATCGAGCCGGACCGGATCGCGTCAATATCTTTCGATTCCTGTAAGATTTCCCGTGAAACATTCAGCGGCAGACTGTTCGAATCAATCACACCACGTACAAAACGAAGATAGCCGGGCATCAGCTTTTCAGTATCGTCCATGATAAACACACGCTGCACATAGAGCTTGATGCCGTGGCGGTGCTCACGATCAAACAGATCAAAAGGTGCGCGTGAAGGAATGTAAAGCAGTTGCGTATATTCCTGGCGACCTTCAACACGGGCATGAACATACGTCAACGGCGGCTCAAAATCATGCGCCACGTGCTTGTAGAATTCGTGATACTGTTCCTCGGTTATTTCATTTTTTGGACGCGCCCATAACGCATTCGCCTGATTGATGGTTTCATCTTCATCAGCAATTGTGTTTTTCTTTTCCTCGTCGGACCATTCTTCCCTTTTCATCAGAATGGGCAACGTGATGTGATCTGAGTATTTACGAATGATATTGCGCAAACGATAACCATTGAGAAGATCGCTTTCGTCTTCGCGCAAATGCAGAATAATGTCCGTACCGCGTGATTCCTTTGTGACGGTTTCCAGTGTATAGTCACCTTCGCCACTGGACTCCCAACAGACGCCATGCTCCATGGTCAGCCCGGCCCGACGGGTAATCAGCGTGACTTTGTCGGCAACGATAAAAGCGGAATAAAAGCCGACACCAAACTGTCCGATGAGGTGCGCATCTTTAAGCTGATCTCCGGTCAGTGAATTAAAGAATTCACGCGTACCCGATTTTGCGATCGTACCGATATGGTCTATGACTTCCTGTCTTGACATGCCTATCCCATTATCTGAAACTGTGATTGTTCTGGCCTCACTGTCGTAGCTGATTGTGATTTTCAGATCGGGATCATGTTCAAATAAAGCAGCATCCGCAAGTCCTTCAAAACGCAGTTTATCAGCGGCATCTGATGCATTGGAAATCAGTTCGCGCAGAAAAATTTCCTTATTGCTGTATAAGGAATGAATCATCAACTTTAACAGCTGCTTAGCTTCAGTCTGAAAACTTAAGTGTTCTTTTTTTGTATCAGTTTGCACGGATCTCTCCTTAAATTTAACAAACAGGTAATGTGGGGATAAATTTCAGAAACTCAATACAGACAATCTGCTGACGTGTGAAGATCAACTTGAAAATAGCGGACGCTGATAAAGAGGATTTTTTCAAGACTATCAGTCAGTGCACTAAATGCTTATCAATTTCTCAGCTTTCTGACTGTGGATATTCAAACCCGCAAAAAACAGACATAGTTTTTGCGGGTCTGTTATGTTTTACATTGAATTTTGAATCGCGTAAAGGCTTAGACCCATAAGTGACTGGGGAAATATCCCCAGTAATAAAACCGCCAGTCCGTTAGCGCTGATCAACAGTTTAACATCACTCTTAACGATAATGGGTTCCTCTGTCTCAGGTGCGTCAAAATACATCAGCTTAACAATTCTCAGATAATAAAAAGCGCCGATTAACGAAAATATTACTGCGACAACTGCAATCCATATAAATCCGGCATTAACGACAGCCTGCAAGACGGCAAGTTTTGCATAAAAACCGACCATCGGCGGTATGCCGGCCAGGGAAAACATCAGTATCATGGTCATCAAGGCATACCATGCGTTTCTTTTGCTTAGTCCTTTGAAATCATTAATCTCTTCAGCTTCGAAGCCATTACGGCACAAAATCATGATCAATGCAAAAATGCCCAGCGTCATCAACACATAAGTAATCACATAGAATAATGCAGAGCTGTAACCATTCCAGTCCGCGCTAATGAAGCCAAGAATCACGAAACCCATGTGGGATATGGTTGAATACGCCAGCATGCGCTTGATATTGGTTTGGGCGATAGCTGCCAGATTACCCACAGCCAGAGATAATACCGCCAGTATAACGAGCATGCCCTGCCAGTCGGCGACCAAATCTCCTAAACCATCGACCAACAGGCGCATCACGAATGCGAAAGCGGCCAGTTTGGGTGCGGAGCCAATAAATAGCGTAATCGCGGTAGGCGCGCCTTGGTAAACATCAGGCGCCCACATATGAAATGGTGCCGCACTGAGTTTAAACGCAATCCCTGCGACGATAAATACCAGGCCAACGACAAGAACCTCGTGATTGTTTACACCGCCGGCGATAACTTCAGCTATTTTTTGTATATGCAGCGAACCGGTTGCACCGTAAACCATGGACATCCCGTATAGCAGGAAACCGGAAGCCAGCGCCCCCAGCACAAAAAACTTCATTGCTGCCTCGGTCGCCATCAGGGAATCGCGGCGCAGCGCTACCAAAGCATATAAAGACAGAGACAACAATTCCAGTCCTATATACAGTGTCAGAAAATGGCTGGCAGATATCATGACCATCATGCCGAGCGTCGCAAACAGGATTAAACAAAAAAATTCCCCGGTTAAGATGCCACGATCTCTTACATAGGTATGAGAGTAAATCAACACCGCCGAGACTGTTGCAAACACCATCAGTTTGAGTGTGTCCGCCATGGCGTCGTCAACAAACATGCCCGAGAAAGTAAATGTTGTCTCTTCCGAGAAGGTAACAAAAGTTAAAAAAGCACACCCAATTAATGTCGCCTGAGTCAATCCATAGGTTATGTAGCGTCTTTTCTCACCTGCCACCAGATCAACCAGCATAACCAGGCACACCATAAAAAGTATAAAAATTTCAGAGTAGGCTGGTGAAAAATCGGGGGATAAAAAATTCATTAATCGTTCATCCTCATATCGAGAAATTATTATTCTGGAATTGCATTACAGTTTGCTGTTACCGACATGCTCGAGCAAATTATCGACAGTCGCATGCATCACCTCGGTCAACGGGAATGGATAAACGCCCAGCCATAATACTGCGATAGCTAAAATAGCCAGTAGCGTGAATTCACGCTTTGAAATATCCTGTAATTCTTCAACCGCAGGACTGGCTATGGCGCCGAAAATCACGCGCTTATACATCCACAGCGTATAAGCCGCTCCAAAAATCAAAGTTGTGGCCGCCAGAAATGCGTACCAGAAATTGACTTTAACAGCACCCATGATCACCATAAATTCACCAACGAAACCGCTGGTTCCTGGTAATCCGGCATTGGCCATCGCAAACAACATGAAAAAGGCCGCAAAAACAGGCATTTTGTTGACTACACCGCCATAGTCGGCGATCTGGCGTGAGTGAAGTCTGTCATATAACACGCCCACACACAGAAACATGGCCCCGGATATAAAGCCATGCGAAATCATCTGAACCATGGCGCCCTCAATGCCATAGGCATTAAACAAAAAGAAACCCAGTGTGACAAATCCCATATGCGCAACGGATGAATAGGCAATTAGTTTCTTCATATCAGCCTGCATGAGCGCGATCAGACCGATATATACAACCGCTATCAGAGACAGCACGATCATCATTTCAGCGAGATAGTGACTCGCATCCGGGGTAATCGGCAGCGAAAAGCGCAGGAATCCATATCCGCCAAGTTTAAGCATAATCGCCGCCAGCACGACCGAGCCACCGGTAGGCGCCTCTACGTGTGCGTCAGGCAACCATGTATGCACGGGCCACATGGGTACCTTGACTGCAAACGCCAGCAGAAAAGCGATGAAAATCAGTATTTGTGCGTTAAGCGGAATCGGTAACTGATGATAATCGGCTATAGAAAAACTGCCCCCTGAAGATTGATACAGGTAAATGAAGGCGATTAACATCAACAGGGAACCCATCAGTGTGTACAGAAAAAACTTGATTGCCGCATACACTCTGTTGGGGCCGCCCCAAATGCCAATAATCAGAAACATCGGTATCAATGATGCTTCCCAGAAAACATAAAAAAGAACAGCATCCAGTGATGCAAAAACGCCGTTGACTATCCCGGACATCATCATGAATGCGCCCATATACTGAGATACGCGCTCTTGAATGACCAGCCAGCCTGCAATGACAACCAAGGGTGTTATAAAGCAGTTTAATAAAATCAGTGGCATGGAAATACCATCTACGCCGAGATGATAGTTGACATTAAAACGTTCAAACCATGCGTGCTCTTCGACAAACTGCATTGCACTCGTTGAAGGATCAAACCCGGTATATAACGGGATTGCTACCAGAAAACCTAATATTGATCCTGCTAATGCTATCCAGCGTGCAAGCTGAGCATTGCGATCTCCACCAGTAGCAAAAACGACTACACCAATCAGTATTGGCAGCCAGATAATCAAACTTAAAAGTGGAATTCCAAACAACATGCTTAATCCGTTTTAATTGTTAGTGTATATTTTTACGCGTAAAAGATTAATGCGTCATAGAGCACTGGCGGAGAATTCTCAGTATAGCCATAAGGTAAGGATTGCAAAAATTCCTACGATCATCGTAAATGCGTAGTGATAGATATATCCTGTCTGAAACCGTTTAACCACTGTCGCAAACCATCCCACAAAACGCGCTGTTCCGTTGACGATCAATCCGTCGATCAATTTGATATCGCCAAACTTCCATAATATGGTTCCAAGTTTTCTGGTTCCGCCAGCAAACAGCCACGAATACAGTTCATCGATATAATATTTCTTGTCCAGTATTGTATAGATTGGCGAGAAAGTGGATTTAAATTTGGCGGGTATATCAGTTCTCACCGTATATAGGTACCAGGCAGTAAAAATGCCTGCTACAGATAACCAGAACGGCGCCGTCGATAATGCATGCACCATCATTCCGCCAACCCCGGTAAACTCCCCACCAAGTTTTTCAATTGCAGCGTGCTCGGGCAGCACATGAATGGCATTACTGAAATAATCACCAAACACCATCGGACCGATAAACCAACCTGCGCCGACAGTAGGTATAGCCAGAATGATCAAGGGTAATGTGACCACCCATGGCGACTCATGCAGATGCGATTTTGTATGTTCGTCCATGCGCGGTTGTCCATGAAATGTCATAAACAACAATCGGAATGTATACAGTGCTGTTACAAATACAGTGGTCAGAACACAAAAGTAGGCAAAATTCACAAAAGGAATATCCGCCAGCGCAACGGCTTCTATAATCGCATCTTTGGAAAAGAACCCGGAAAACCCGGGAACACCCGCGCTGGCAAGAGCAGCGACAAACATTGTCCAGTAGGTTATGGGCATATATTTCTTCAACCCGCCCATTTTTTCCATATTTTGCTCATGGTGCATGGCAATAATGACCGATCCGGCACCTAGGAACAGTACGGCTTTAAAGAATGCGTGAGTCATCAAATGGAAAATCGCAGCCGAATAGGCGGAAGCACCCAGTGCTACCGTCATATAACCGAGTTGCGACAAAGTTGAATACGCTACAACACGCTTGATGTCGGTTTGCACGACAGCAACCAGCGCCATGAATAACGTTGTAATGCCGCCAATGACGAGTATCGTTGAAAGTGCAACATCAGACAGTTCGAATAATGGCGACATGCGCGCCACCATAAAAATACCGGCGGTAACCATTGTTGCGGCATGTATCAGGGCTGAGATCGGTGTCGGGCCTTCCATGGAATCCGGCAGCCAGACATGCAGCGGAAACTGAGCCGATTTACCCATTGCTCCAATAAATAATAAAATGGAAATCACGGTCATCAGCAGCCAGGGTGAACCCGGTATTAATTCGATGGTCTGTTCAGCAGCTTCGGGAGCCTGTGAAAATACAGTAGCATAGTCCAGGGAACCGAAGTGCATCAATACCAGTGCGATACCAAGCAGAAAGCCGAAATCACCCACCCGGTTAACCAGAAAAGCTTTGAGATTGGCATAAATGGCTGTCGGTCGTGTATACCAGAAACCAATCAGCAAATAAGACACCAATCCTACGGCTTCCCAGCCAAAAAACAGTTGTAAAAAGTTGTTCGACATGACCAGCATCATCATTGAA
>CAZXBP010000140.1:0-7692 GCA_964639015.1 uncultured Nitrosomonas sp. | reverse complement strand
CCGGATTTGGCTGGTACACGGCATCGAAACACGCGGTTGAAGCCTTGTCGGAAACTTTGCGCGACGAAGTGATGGAATTCGGTATCAAGGTCATTGTTATAGCGCCCGGTTTAATCAAAACCGAATTTGCCGAGAAAGAGTTTGCACTGCTCAAAACGGTGAAGCATCCGCCGGTTTACCAGAAACTGCTCGATGCCCTGCCCCGGCTGCTGAAAGACGAACCCATAGCACCCGGACCGGAAGTCATTGCCCGCGCTGTGCTGAAAGCGGCCAAATCGACCTTCCCGCCCATGCGTCATGCATTACCCGCCGATTCAAAATCGGCGGTGATCGGCCGCTGGTTTTTAGGCGGCCGTCTTTTTGACTGGGTAGTCAGGCGCAAAATGAAAATCTGACAGCCTGCTTCGCTACGATCCGGCATTTTTTCAAACCTGAAAAGTAATATGAATCAGGATAAATCGATATAATCCTGTCATTGCGCAGGAAAAATCCAATCAACCGTTTTCGTTTTTTTTCAGGTAGATCAAATGAGTAATGCTATACATGAAATTGCAGATAACGTAGTCAATCGATTCAAACAGGAGCTTTCTTCCGGGGCGTTGCAGGGTTTATCCGCTGCCGATTTTGAGAAACTGGCCATGCTGGTCAGGAGCGCCATAGCGAAAGACCGGGAAAACACTGCGGCGCAGATCGAAACATTGGCGCAGCGCTTAAAAGCGGATATTGAAACTTTTGATATCAGCTTATAGCGCCGGTTTTTGTGCGGCGCTGGTGTCCGGCTGGAAGATTGTCTGACAGGATTAATCCTGAATCCGGCAATCTTCCAGAATATCTCATCGTGATCGATCAGTCATCCAGACGCAACTCGACCCATGTTTTCAGGGTGACATAATCGACCTTTCCGGTACCCAGCAGCGGAATTTCCTCGATCTGTAACAGCGTTCTGGGAATGCCCAGTTCGCTGATGCCGTTCTGTTTCGCATAACTGATCAACGCTTCGCGCTGCGCGTGCGGATGTGTTGTCACCAGAATAATCTGTTCGCCTTTCCTGGGATCGGGCAAGTGCGTCACGGCGTGACTGTATTCCGGCCAGAGCTGGCTGATGTAATTCTCCACCGCCGTCAATGAAACCATTTCACCGCCAATTTTTGCAAATCGTTTCACACGCCCCTGAATAGTGATGAAACCCATTTCATCGATTGAGACGATATCGCCCGTGTCATACCAGTCTCCTTCCGGTGGATGGAGTTTTGCCGGCTGATCTGCAAAATAATAACCTTGCATGACATTCGGACCGGAAACCAGCAATTTTCCGGCATCGGCTATGCCCGGAACCGCTTCCAGACGGTGGCTGATACCCGGCAGCAGGCGGCCGACCGTGCCGGGTTTGTTATGCATCGGCGTATTCAGGCTGAGGATCGGCGACGTTTCCGTAGAACCGTAGCCTTCAAAAATGCGCACGCCGAATCGTTCCGCCCACTGCTGGCGCGTTTCATCTTTCAGTTTCTCCGCACCGGCAAAAACGTAGCGTATGCTCTGAAAATCATAGGCGTGCGCAAAGCGTGCATAACCGGCAAGAAAAGTGTCGGTGCCGAACATTAATGTGGCGTTGGTATCATAAACAAGTTCCGGGATGATCCGGTAATGCAGTGGCGATGGATAGAAGAAAGTCCGGATGCCCGATAGAACCGGCAGAAGCGTGCCGCCGGTCAGACCGAATGAATGGAACACCGGCAGTACGTTAAAAACGATATCGGTCGGACCGAAATCAATCCGCGACGACACCTGGTATCGATTGGCCTGAATATTTTTATGGCTCAGCAACACGCCTTTGGGTACATCTTCCGAGCCGGATGTAAACAGGATCACCGCCGTCTCATCCGCATTTGCACTCGCGCCGGCGGTCTTGCTGATAAACCGATAATAAAACTGCGGAACCAGACTGGCCAGTGCCCCCCTGATTTTGGCCGGAATGGAAATCAGCGGAACCAGATCTTCCAGATAAATTATCTTAACCTGCCGGGATTCCAGCGCCTCGATCAGATGCGCCAGCTTGCCTGCCTGAATAAATCGTCTCGAGGTGATCACGGTAACTATCGCGGCAGCCGTGCAGGCCGCAAGCAGGTTTTTTGCGCTGCTGGAATAATTCAGCATCGCGGGTATACGCCCGTAAGCCTGCAATGCAAAAAAGCAGATCAGCGTACTGACCATGTTCGGCAATAACACGCCGGCTGCCGCGCTGTGCTTCGTATGCTTTTTTAACACCCCGCCCAGGATGAAACAGCGCATGATCAACTGCCGGTAACTGACCGGTTTCCGTTCCACGTCTTCGGCAATGATATGACTGCTGCCGTGAATTGAACGGGCATCCAGTAACGACTGAAACAGCGTCTGATCCAGCTGATTGCTTTGAAACATCATATAGGACATCACGTCATAGAGCTTGATCCCGGCAGCCTGCCGCCGTTTTCTGCCACGCATGCCTGGCGGCAGATCAAACTTCAGCGGCGGCATGACGGTCACGGTAATTCTGGGAAACCAGCGAATCCGGACTTTGCCGCGCAACCGGGAAAAGGGGGTGTATTGCGCGCCGGAAATAATAATCGGCAGCACCTGCGCCGCTGTTTTGTCGGCAATCAGCGCAGGTCCCTCGTAGATTTTCATCAGTGAACCGGTAACGGTTAACCGTCCTTCCGGAAATATAACGATTCTGCGCCCTTGTTTCACCCGCTCGATCAGATGCCGCGTCGACAGCGGATTTGCCGGATCGAGCGCGATGGTGTCAGCCAGAAACAGAAAAGGCCTCAGCCACCAGCGCCGGGCAATATGCGTATTGATGGCAAAACTGACATGCTGCGGCACATACGCACCGATCAGGATTGCATCCAGAAACGACAGATGATTGGCGACGATAATAGTTCTGTCGTCCAGTTTCTGAAGATGTTCGATACCTTTGACATCCAGCCGATAGCACAACTGAAAAATCCAGCGCAGCATGGATTTGACCAGCGCCTGCGGCAAAAGACTGCTGATGTAAATCGCCATGAAGCCATTCATGACGGCAATAACGAGAAACACGTCAGTGACGGAAAATTCATAGGCCAGCATCATGCTGATCGCAGCCGCCGAAATCACCATGAAAAACGCATTCAGGATATTATTCGCGGCAAATGTGCGGGACATATGCGACATTTCGGCGCGATCCTGGATAATCGCATACAGCGGAACGATATAGATGCCGCCGCAGATCGAAATACCGAGCAGATCAATCAGAATCCGCCAATGCGCCAGCGATTCCAGAAAAACACCCGCACCGATCAATACATCAGCGTTATTTTGCGTCACACCATTGCTGGCCAGATACATATCGACGGTAAACAGCGTCATGCCGATAATGGCCAGCGGCACATACGTGGCGGCAATTTCGCCTTTCAGCAACCGGTTGCACAGTAACGCGCCGATCGCGATACCGATCGTGAAGGTGGCCAGAAAAAGTGTGACAACCTGCTCATTACCGCCGATGACTGTTTTGGCGAATGTCGGAAATTGGGACAAAAAACTGGCGCCAAACAGCCAGAACCAGGAAATACCGAGAATGCAGCGAAAAATGACCGGATGCTGGCGTACCTGCCGGAGGATGGCGTATGTTTCGATCAGAAAGTTATAGTGAATTTTCAACCCGGCATCTGCAGACCGGGTTGGCGGTATCGAAAAGCTGGCGAACAGACCCAGCACAGCAACAGCAATGACGATCACTGAAATAATCAGCGCGCCGTTCTCGGCCATGATCAGCAACCCGCCGCAAATCGTACCCAGCAGAATGGAAACAAAGGTGCTGCTGTCGATCAGCGCATTGCCGCCGATCAATTCATTTTCCCCCAGCTGATCCGGCAGAATGCCATACTTGAGCGGTCCGAAAAAAGCCGACTGCGTGCCCATCAGAAACAGAATCAGCATCAATATTCCGGTCTGCTGCCAGAAAAACCCGAGGGCGGCGCCCAGCATCAGCACGATTTCAACCGCCTTGATGATGCGGATCAGTTTCGCTTTGTCGTATTTATCCGCAATCTGCCCTGCTACCGCCGAGAACAGAAAAAAAGGCAGGATAAAAATGCCCGCGGCAATAGTGATCATCACTTGCGGACTCAACGTCGATTGTTCAATGGCTGTATAGGTAATCAGGATAATCAATGCATTCTTGAAGACATTGTCATTGAACGCACCGAGGAACTGGGTCAGAAAAAGCGGCAGGAAGCGTCTGGTTTTCAGCAGATGCCATTGATCGGGATGCATTGATTTTCTCCATAACAAAATTGACAGCATTCAGTACGAACAGCATACCGGACACATTAAAAAGCAGTACGCATTAAACAACAACTCGCGCAAGCGCAATTGCATAATTACGAGACACAAATCTGCGTATTTATCTTCGTTTCATGCGGCACCGAGTTGGCGCCGGCGTCGGTCTGATCGCCGATCAATTGCCGCAGTCACCGTTTGAATTGCGTACCGCTCAACCACATCAGAAAGAATTTTTTATTTGTGTTTACAAATTGAATTCGTATTGTATATACTACCGGTTATGTATTCATGCCGCACGAATACAATATATAGTGGTTTAAAGATTTGTCCAGCTTATCCAGTTTATTCAGATTCAACTTGATATTGCCCGGTTAACGCTTTGGAATCACGTTGGTTTATTTCATACCAATGAATCAGAGGGAGTCAAAATCAATGCAGCCAGTTACCGAAACTTCAAGCTCCACCCTGTCCCGCAACCTCGAGCTTAAAGATTTTGTGGATATTCATACCGACACCAAGCAATTTTCCCAATATAAAATTATTCGCCGCAATGGCGCCGTTGTCGCCTTTGAGCCCATCAAAATTTCAGTCGCCATGACTAAAGCGTTTATCGCTGTCGACGGCGGCCAGGGCGCCGCATCGGTTCGTGTGCGCGAACTGGTCAGCCGCCTGACGCAGGACGTCGTCAATGCCCTTCTGCGCCGCAAACCCGACAGCGGCACGTTTCACATCGAAGATATTCAGGATCAGGTTGAACTCGCGCTGATGCGCTCCGGCGAACATGACGTAGCGCGGGCGTATGTGCTGTATCGTGAGGAACGCGCACGCGAACGCGCGCGCCTGAAGGAACTGAATCCGGCAAAATCGCAGGAAGAAATATGTTATGTCACCGATAAAGGGAATCGAATCCCGCTTGATCTGCCCCGATTGACTGCACTGATCGAATCTTCCTGCGCAGGCCTTGGCGATGTCGTCAATCCTGCGCCGATTCTGAAAGCGACATTACGCGAATTGTATGATGGCGTTTCGCTGGAAGAAGTCAGGAAATCCGCCATTATGTCGGCGCGCGTACTGATCGAAAAGGAACCCGCGTATGGTTATGTCACCGCGCGACTGCTGCTGAACAATATCCGCGCCGAAGTGCTCGGCGAAGAGGTGTTGCAGCAGGATATGCAAACGCACTATGCCGACTGTTTCCCGGCTTTTATCAAAAAAGGCATCGAATCCGGCCTGCTTGATGAACGCCTTGCGCAATTTGATCTTGCCAGACTGGCCGAGGCGCTCCAGGCTGACCGTGATCTGCAATTTGATTATCTCGGCCTGCAAACATTGTATGACCGCTATTTCCTGCACATCAGGGAAAAGCGCATTGAACTGCCGCAGGCATTTTTCATGCGCGTTGCAATGGGACTCGCGCTCAATGAAGTCGACCGCGAATCACGCGCCATCGAATTTTACAATGTGTTATCGCGTTTTGATTTCATGAGTTCGACACCAACCCTGTTTAATTCCGGCACCTGCCGTTCGCAGCTGTCTTCATGCTATCTGACCACCGTATCCGACGATCTTGACGGTATCTATGAAGCCATCAAGGAAAACGCGCTGCTCTCCAAATACGCCGGCGGCCTTGGTAATGACTGGACGGCCGTGCGCGCCATGGGTTCGCGCATCAAAGGCACCAACGGCAAGTCGCAGGGCGTTGTGCCTTTCCTTAAAGTCGTGTCCGACACCGCTGTCGCGGTGAATCAGGGTGGCAAGCGCAAAGGCGCGGTGTGCGCCTATCTGGAGTGCTGGCACCTTGATATCGAGGAATTTCTGGAATTGCGTAAAAACACCGGCGACGACCGACGCCGCACGCATGACATGAATACTGCGACCTGGATCCCGGATCTGTTCATGAAGCGCGTCATGGAAGGCGGCGAATGGACTCTGTTCTCTCCGGCGGATGTTCCGGATCTGCACGATAAATTCGGTCGTGCATTCGAACAGGCCTATCTGGCTTATGAAGCCAAAGTCGAACGCGGCGAGTATGAGTTGTATAAAAGAATTCCGGCCGTACAGCTCTGGCGCAAAATGCTCAGCATGCTGTTCGAGACCGGCCATCCCTGGCTTACTTTCAAGGATCCGTGCAACATCCGCTCGCCGCAAAATCATGTTGGCGTGGTGCACAGTTCGAATCTGTGCACGGAAATCACCCTTAATACCAGCGAAAAGGAAATCGCGGTCTGCAACCTGGGCTCCATTAATCTGCTCGCGCATTTGAATGACGGCGAACTCGATACGGAAAAACTGAAACGCACCATACGCACGGCCATGCGCATGCTCGATAACGTTGTCGACATTAATTTCTACGCGGTCGCCAAGGCCAGAAACGCCAATCTCCGCCATCGTCCGGTGGGTCTGGGTATCATGGGTTTTCAGGATTGCCTGCACCGTCTCGGCATCCCTTATGCTTCAACGGAGGCCGTCGAATTTGCCGACCGCTCCATGGAGCAAATCGCTTATGAGGCTTACTGGGCTTCCAGTGAACTGGCCAAAGAGCGCGGTTGCTACAGCACCTTCAAAGGCAGTCTGTGGGATCGCGGCATACTCCCGCATGAATCACTCCAACTGCTACAGGAAGAACGCGGCGGTTATGTCGAAGCCGACATGTCGGTCACACTGGATTGGGAAGCATTGCGCAAACAGATTAAAAAATATGGCATGCGCAATTCCAATTGCCTTGCAATTGCGCCAACGGCCACGATATCCAACATCGTCGGTGTATCGGCAAGCATCGAGCCGACCTATCAGAATCTGTATGTCAAATCCAATCTGTCCGGCGAATTCACCATCACCAGCAAATCGCTGGTGCGTGATCTGAAAGCGCGCCATTTGTGGGATGAAGTCATGATCGCCGATCTGAAATACTTTGATGGCGCAATCAGTAAAATCGACCGCATTCCTGAAGATATCCGCCGGCTCTACGCCACTGCTTTTGAAATGGATCCGCGCTGGCTTATCGAAGCAGCGGCACGCCGGCAGAAATGGATTGATCAGTCGCAATCGCTCAATATTTATATGGCAGGCGTTTCCGGCAAGAAACTCGATGATACGTATAAACTGGCCTGGCTGCGCGGCCTGAAAACCACCTATTATCTGCGCTCTTTAGGTGCGACCATGGCGGAAAAATCCACTGTCCAGTCCGGCGCGCTTAACGCCGTACCTGCACATGGCGGGATTCAAGGCGCCGGCAGTATGGAAACCACTACGGTAGAAATCAAATACTGCGCAATTGATGATGAAAGCTGCGAATCCTGCCAGTAGCGCTGCGGGACTCCGATAAACAACACGGGGCATCTCTAAAAATTCAAAATTTTAAACAAAACGAGGCGCGAGCAAAAAATGTTG
>CAZXBP010000139.1:0-7739 GCA_964639015.1 uncultured Nitrosomonas sp. | reverse complement strand
GAGGCGTAATAACGCGTTATTACAACGAATTGTAACGCAGCAAAAATTAAAAAGCGGCGTGCTGTAAACACCATGTGGCTTGACTCGCCATCCGGATGAACCGATATTACCCGGATTGTTTCATTTGTTCCTATCGTCAGTCATCCCGGATAACGGTCAACCGAGGTTTTCGGGTTCAATACATATTGCGCTGAAAAATTCGGCAATTACACCTTCCCCACCGTGTAACGCGGGAAATGAACGATTATAAAAAAACCGAATTTTGAAGCGCGATGCATATAACAGAAAGATTCCGTACTGGAAACGTTCTCCGGCAGAAAGCGCTACGATGCCCGACAACATGATGATTGCAGGGATTTTTATTGCTTTTTGTTGTCAGGTGATTTTCCGCTTTCTTTGATAATCGTGATTTCTTCGATAATTTCAGCGTCTTCGACACGATCGGCTCTGTTGTACTGGTCGGTCTGCGCGTTATATCCCTGTTGCCGCTCATCCGGCATTGCACCGGTCTCCTGCATATTTCGTCTGAATTTGCGGCGCAGCCACCAGATACGCAAGCCAATAACGATGGCAATAATTGAAAACAGCGCAACAAAAATGGTGAAAAAAAATACACCCAGCACTGCCAGCAAGGCCAACACCGGAATCATGACAATCAACGCCACCCAGCGGTTAATCGGCGAAGCAGGTGGTGTATCCTGCGGACCCGTTCCCTGTTGTTCGTAACTCGAAATTTTCCGGATTATGATTTTGCGGTGTTCGTCATTCATCGCATTAACTCCTCTATTTCATTGACTGTCTTCGGTACGCCGGCAGTCAGTATTTCGTGTCCTTCAGATGTAATCAGCACATCATCCTCGATCCGCACGCCGATATTCCAGAAAGCCTGCGGCACATTCTCGGCCGGACGGATATAGCAGCCAGGCTCCACTGTCAGCGTCATGCCTGCTTGCAATGTCCGCCATTCACCGAGCTGCTTGTATTCGCCCGCATCATGCACATCCATGCCGAGCCAGTGCCCCGTGCGATGCATATAGAATCGCTTGTAATCCTCCGATTCCAGCACGGCGTCTACGCTGCCCTGGCACAACCCGAAATCGACGAATCCTTGCACCAGTATGCCCAGCGCAGCCTGATGCGGATCATTCCAGGTATTGCCCGGTCTGGCCTGATCTATCGCCGCCCGCTGAGCAGCCAGCACCAGTTGATAAATATCTTTCTGCGCGGATGTGTACCGGCCATTGACTGGAAATGTCCGCGTGATATCGGCGGCATAGCCGTCAAGTTCGCACCCCGCATCAATCAACAATAAGTCGCCTGAATTCAACCGTGCGCTGTTATCAATATAATGCAGTATGCAGGCATTGGCGCCGCCCGCCACAATTGAGGTATAGGCGGGTGCCTGCGCACCGTGCCGGCGAAAAACAAACAATAGCTCGGCCTCAATTTCATATTCGAATTTGCCCGGTTTTGTCGCTTTCATCGCGGCACAATGCGCTTGCGCGGAAATCCCGGCAGCACCGCGCATGATTTGCAATTCATGCGCATCCTTAATCAAACGCATCTCATCAAGCAACGTACGGTAATCACTGATCTGATGCGGCGCAGTCACGCCACTGCGGCCCTGCGTACGCACCGCGTTGACCCATCCGGCAACCCGCTGATCCCAAACGGGATCATGCCCTATGGTGGAATAGACAACAGACTGATCCGCCAACAGTTTGGGCAACATGTCATCCAGTTGACCAATCGCATAGGCTTCATCGAAGCCGAATGTTTCCCGGGCGAACATTGGACCGTACCGGAAACCATCCCAGATTTCTCTTTCCACATCTTTATCGCGACAAAACAGAATATGCCTGTCCTGTGCTTTTTCGGATGCAGCAACGATTACCAGCACCGCTTCCGGTTCCTGGAATCCGGTTAAATAGTAAAAATAGCTGTCAAAACGATAGGGATAATGCGCGTCCCGGTTGCGCAACCGTTCGGGCGCTGTCGGAATGACAGCTACACCGCCTTTCATTTTCGACGCCAGTTGCCTGCGCCGGGTCAGATACTGTTCCATTGTTGTCATAAAATCTTTCTGTTCAGTCTTTATCCGTACCGTCCGATCAGTTGTCTGTCCAGTTGCTGCAGCCGTTCCGGCGTGCCAATATCTTCCCAGATACCCGAAAAATACTCACCTGTGACTTTTTGTTCCGAAATCGCCGCGCGCAAAACCGGCGCCAGCCTTACCGGCTGCCTCGGCGCTACACCGTTGAATAAAGCAGGATGATAAACGCCGATACCGCTGAATGTCAGTTGTTTCTCGCCAGCCAATTCAACGACTCCATCATCTAATGCAAAATCACCTGCCGCATGATGAACCGGATTATTCACCAGTACCAGATGCGCCAGCCAGCCAGCATCACCACGCCGCAGAACCGGCAACAGACGCGCATAATCGAATTCGCAGTACACATCGGCATTGACCACCAGAAACGGCTTGCCAGCATCAGTATCCGTCAATAATGGCAAGGCATTCGCGATGCCGCCCGCCGTCTCCAGCACATCATGCTCGGGCGAATACAGGATATGCACGCCATAGCGCTGACCATCGCCAAGCGCGTGCTCAATCATTTCGCCCAGATAAGCGTGATTGATCACGATATCGGTAAAACCGGCCTGTGCAAGTCGAATGATCTGGTGCTCAATCAGCATTCGGTCACCAGCGATGAGCAGCGGTTTTGGCTTGCTGTTAGTCAGCGGGCGCATGCGCTCTCCGCGTCCCGCAGCCAGAATCATCACCTTAAACTGCATGACAGAAAATGCAGTCCGTTAAAAGGTATACCCGACTTTCTGCGCCGGAGCATTATCTGCCAGCTCATCAAGCAGACCTAGCATAGGGCGCAATTCCTGATAGCGCTCACACGCCTTGCGTAAATAATGCATCACGCGCGGCATGTCATTCAGATACGCGTCTTTGCCATCACGGTAACACAGCCGCGCGAAAATGCCGAGGACTTTGATATGGCGCTGCACGCCCATCCATTCAAAATCGCGGTAAAATTCACCAAAATCACTCGTTACCGGCAATCCTGCCTTACGTGATTTCTCCCAGTAACGAATCGCCCAGTCGAGAATGCGTTCTTCATCCCATTGGATGTAGGCATCCTTTAACAAGGACACCAGATCGTAGGTGATCGGACCGGAAACCGCGTCCTGAAAATCGAGAATTCCCGGATTAGGCGTGGTCACCATGAGATTGCGCGAATGATAATCGCGATGCACAAACACGTGCGGCTGTCCAAGATTATTCCGTACAATGCGATCGAACGTCTGTTCCAGAACAGCTGCCTGATCATCCGTTAATGCAGTCTGCAAATGGCGCCTCACATACCAATCCGGAAAAAGACTGAGCTCAAAGCGCAGCAGTTTTTCATCATACACAGGTAGACCCTCCAACTGCGGGATCAGTTGCATCTGCACCAGCGCATCGGTTGCAGCTGCATATAAACCGATCGCGGCTTCCGGTTGACTGGTCAGCGCCTGTAAATAAGTCGTGCCGCCAAGGTCAGACAGCAATAAAAAGCCCTGCGCAGCATCGCGCGCAATGATCTCCGGCACATGCACCGTTCCGGTCAATAATAATTGCGCGACGTATACAAAAGGCGCGCAGTCTTCGTGCTCCGGCGGCGCGTCCATGACAATCCATGTCTTATCTCCGGACATCACACGGAAATACCGCCTGAAACTCGCATCCGCGGACGCCGGCTCCACTGTAAACATTTGTCCGGGGAATTGCTTTTGTAGCCAATTTTCAAGTAACTGCAAACGATCCATGTTAATCACTCGTGCATTGAAAAACTTTTGAAGATGACCCTGCCATCAATTCCTGTTACGATCAAAATTATTTTGGTATATTGAATAAAAGAAAAAAGTAACAGATCACAGCCGCCGCTTATCATTGCTTTGCATCGGCGTTTTGCCGTTGTTTTTGTCGCCGCCTGAGTATTGCGAATATTGCAGGCATGAAGTTATTATTTTATCACGCCAAATATACAGCGCGAAAACGATTCCGGATTCAGCAACTGTCGCAACATCATCCATGGAGAAAAAATGCTTAATAAAAACATCATTGAAGAAATCAATTCGAAAGTCAGCGAGATTCTGCAGAACAGTCCGGCAAAAGATGTCGAACGGAATGTGCGTGCCGCACTATCCAGTGTTTTCTCCCGACTGGATCTCGTCACACGGGATGAATTTGACGTGCAGCAGAATGTCTTGCAGCGCACACGGGAAAAATTAACCCAGCTCGAAGCCAAAGTTGCCGAACTGGAGCAACGGCTGGGTATCAGCGGCACCGGAAATGGAACGGCAGCCACCGGCGCGTTCCAGGCGCAGCCGGACTTCACACAGGGGCAGGATTCAAGTGCGGCGCAAGGCACCGAGCAGTCGCGCTCGAGTGCGACGTGATGCGTTTTCCTGTTCCAGCGGTTTATCTGCTCATGATTCTTTGAGGAATCATGAACACTGTTGACTGACAGCGCACGCCGATGCCGCTCGCTGTTCTGTACAGCCGCGCACTGACCGGCATGCATGCGCCGCTGGTTACGGTTGAAACGCATATCGCCAATGGTCTGCCGAGTTTTACTATCGTCGGCCTGCCGGAAACCGAAGTCAAGGAAAGCCGCGATCGTGTGCGTGCCGCGCTGCAAACCGCGCACTTCAAAATTCCGGCACAGCGTATTACCGTCAACCTGGCGCCCGCCGACCTGCCAAAGGAAAGCGGTCGCTTTGATCTGCCGATAGCGCTTGGCATTCTGGCGGCTTCCGGACAAATTCCAGGCGATGCGCTTGATCAGTATGAATGGGCTGGAGAACTCGCGCTGACAGGTGAATTGCGGCCGATACACGGCGCACTGGCCATGACGTACAGCGCGGTGCAGTCAGGCCGCAGCTTTGTTCTGCCGCAACAGAATGCGGCTGAAGCGGCACTGGTCAAACAGGCGAGAATCTATGCCGCGCAGTCTCTGCTGCAAATCTGTTCACATCTGACCGGCGACCAGCCGTTGTCGACGTATCACAATCCGCCGGAAAAACAAAGCATGACCCCGGACTATCCCGATATGGAAGAGGTCAAGGGGCAGGCGCAGGTTAAACGCGCCCTGGAAATCGCCGCTGCCGGAAACCACAGCCTGCTGATGATCGGCCCACCCGGCACCGGAAAATCGATGCTGGCGGCGCGTTTTCCGGGCATCCTGCCGCCGATGACCGAAGCGGAAGCGCTGGAATCGGCCGCCATCCAATCACTCAGTCACGGCGGTTTCGATATCCGCAACTGGAAACGCAGACCCTATCGCGCACCACATCACACCGCGTCAGGCGTGGCGCTGGTCGGCGGCGGCAGCCACCCGCGCCCCGGCGAAATCTCGCTGGCCATGAACGGCGTTCTGTTTCTGGACGAACTCGCCGAATTCGACCGCAAGGTACTGGAAGTGTTACGCGAACCGCTCGAATCCGGCAGGATCACTATTTCGCGCGCGGCGCGTCAGGCTGAATTCCCCGCGCGTTTCCAGCTGATTGCCGCAATGAATCCCTGCCCCTGCGGTTATCTGGGACACGCTTCCGGCAAATGCCATTGCACGCCGGATCAGATTGCCCGCTACCGCGCGCGGATTTCCGGCCCGCTGCTCGATCGCATCGACCTGCAGATCGAAGTGCCCGCCGTGCCGCAGGAAGAATTGATGCGCCAGCAGACAGCCGGCGAGAAAAGCGAAGCCATCCGGCGGCGTATCGAAAAATCCTACCGGAAACAAATCGACCGCCAGGGAAAAGCCAACAATCAATTGAGCGTCAAGGAAATCGACCGGTTCTGCGCGCTTGATCCTGACAGTGAAAGCCTCCTTAAACAGGCCATCAGCCGCCTGAATCTGTCCGCCCGCGCGTATCACCGCATTCTTAAAGTTGCACGCACCATTGCAGATTTAACGGATGCCGGCAAAATCAGCAAACAACATATCGCTGAAGCCATTCAGTACCGCCGGATGGACAGGCATTAGCATTCTTCGGTCATGGATTGGATGTAACATTGCTTTTAATCTACATCCGACGACGTAAAAAGAATTTTTATAGACATAGGATTTATAATTTACTCAACAGGTTAATGATGAAAATTTACAGAAAAATCAAACTGATAATAGTTCTGGGAACTGCCGCTACCGGATGCAGTACAACGGCAGACAAGGCCGAAACACTTGACCAGCTTGGCCATTACAGCGCAGGGCATCTTATCGCCTGCGATGCGGCGCAATGGGTCAGTCCCGAAGTCGCCATCAAACACACCATGGATTTTGCACGTGCGCGCGAAGAACTTCAGCACCCTGGCCAATGCGGCCAGGGGTGCATAAAAGATCTGGAGTCCTGGCAGCGGGGTGCCGAGAAAGGCGCATTATGCCGATGATCAAAACCGGCGCTTCAAACCCCAACCAGACGTGACTTATCCAATCTGCTCACCTTGCTTGCGGGATGATCCGCCGAGACAGGGCGGAGAATCATTCACCGCCTCACCTTTGTCAGACCACTCCTCCGGAGTCATGGTATTTAAAACAAGCGCATGAATTGAACGCAGCTCATCGGCAAGTATGGTGTTGACCATACGATGACGCGCAACAAGCCTTTTTCCTTGAAATGCGTCAGCGACGATGATCACTTTAAAATGCGATTCCGACCCCTTCGGTACATTGTGGTTGTGGCTTTCATTGATGACTTCCAGAAAATAGGGCCGCAAAACCTGAAGTTTGCTTTCAATGACATTTTTAATCAGCATTATAATGACTCCGGAAAAACATTTTTTCTAAAAACCTCAGTTAAATAGTGCGTTGATTTTTATTTTTGACAAGGCACTATTCGTTGTAATAACGCACCAGGGGCTGCGATGCCAAATAACCACTGCTTTGTATAATCCGTTAATCGTTTCAGCCAGCATTCCGTATAGCGAACAGACAGATATCGCGACCACCTCTAATGCAAATGAATCACTCCACCCGGTGTCTCGCCGCTCTTGTCATACCAATTCCAGCGCATCGAGCACAAAATCGGTTTGCAATGACCGGCCGCCCCGCCAGCCGACTTATAAATAATGAACAAGATTTACTTATCGTAAATTGATCATAATTGCTTCAGCGTAGTATTATCTTTCCGTAATAAAATCGAGGGCTATACCTGCCACGCACAGGGAACAGTCTGCAAGATCATTCCGACTCACTGTCAATTCAGGCCGCCACTTATACCCATGACAAAATCATTTTCCATCTACCTAGATTTTATTCGATTCTCAGCTGCCTTTGTCGTTTTGTTGTGGCATTCAAAACCGCTATATGAATTTGATCTGACGATTTCAGGATACGGCCATGAGGCGGTTATCGTTTTTTTTGTTTTATCCGGTTTTGTCATCGCCTATGTCACTGACACAAAAGAAAAGACTTTGAAGGATTATGCTATTTCGAGGGCTGCGCGTATTTACTCTGTCGCAATTCCGGCGATCATCATCACCGCGCTGGTTGATTTCTCCGGATATACCCTCAACAACGACGCATACCCGGAAGCATACAGAGCCTGGGATCATTCCGGAATTCGCATCATTTCCAGCCTGCTGTTTACCAATGAGCTGTGGACGCTATCAACGCAGCTTTTTTCGAATGTACCGTATTGGAGTCTGAATTATGAGGTCTGGTACTATCTTGCCTTTGCCATTCTGA
>CAZXBP010000138.1:0-7859 GCA_964639015.1 uncultured Nitrosomonas sp. | reverse complement strand
TCAAAATTTAAGAAAATTAACCGGCTGTCTTAGGCTCGTGCAATATTCGGGCTAAGTTGCTGTTCGATTGCCGCTAATAATTCTCCATCGAAGCCTGCCAATTCTCGTAACGTTGGGACTGCGGCGATACCGAATTTATCGTCGAACTCACTCGGTGCAGCTGGCAGCGCCAGCCAGGGGGCTAGAAAGGTTAACTCGTCGCGCGCTGCGTGGCATTGCCGGACTAGTGCACGTGCCCACCAGACTGCATCACTCCCGGATGTCGTTTCAGAGATAACTGCACTGGCGTGATCCAAGGTCGGATGGTGTGTGGAATCCTCATCTATCTCCAGGTATCCTTCGGTTTCTGTGTATCGTTTCTCGCCCGCCGGCATTTGCGCACTCGCTGTATGAAGTGGTTTCTGAGAGGCAGCAACTTCAATGTGCTCAGCAAATACTTCCGCGTGCTTGACCAACTGGTTGAGGTACTGCCATGCCAATGCAGGCGTAGCCGGCGGGGAACCGCGTGCAGACGCGATATCCTTCTGTAATGAAGCGAGCTGATCCGAATGGGTGCTTGCGGCCGCATCCAGCAGAATTCCCAGCGTGTCGTGGAATCCGTGGAACCAGTTTGCGCTGAAAATTTTATCGTCGGCAAGCGCAAGCAGACCGGATCGCAAAGTTAGCAGATGACCCGCCAGATTTCCGCTATCTACAGTCGAAACGTAAGCCGGGTGCAGTGGTTTCAATGATTGCGTGTCGTACCAGTTGTAGAAGTGGCCGCGATATCGGGCCAGTGTCTGCATGGTATCGAAGGTATATGTTGTGCGCTCGATCAGTTGCCCGGCCGGCAGGTAGCCGAAGTCATAGGCTGATAAATTTGCGAGCAGCGCCATCCCTATGTTAGTCGGTGAGGTGCGGTGCGCAACGGCAGCGCCGTGATATTCCTGATAGTTATCCGGTGGTAGCCAACGATCTTCAGGCCCAACAAAAGTTTCGAAGAATGCCCAGGTTTTGCGAGAAATCTTGCGTAAAAAAATAGTTTGCTCAATTGTCAACCGCGCTTCATCTCGTACGCGCGGTTGTCCGATCCACCAGACAATCGCGGGTGAACCCAGCCATAGCAGCAGAATGGGCCCCGCTACAACGAGTGCAACGGGTTTGAATAGCGACAAGTAGAGTGTTGCAACAACGGCTATCAGTGGAGCAATCCACATTACACGCAATGTGACGGCGAAGTCCGTACGGTTGCTGCGTGCGACTTCGCCTGATGGATTCCATTCGAGCATTCGTCTGTGGGTGAACATCATACGCCACGCCGTGCGCAAGATCGCATCCAGGCTGAACCAGGCTTCAAAGGGAAGACATGCCAAGGTAAAGATCGCTTGCGCCAGGCGTTGACTGACCGTGTCAAGTGACGCCGCAAAATGTTGACGTAACGGCACCTCGCTTGGCTTGCGAAAGATTTCCACAGTCGATGCGACCAAGGGTGGAATCATGAGTGTGCAGATCACTGCCAAAGTCCAGAATCCGGGTGAAGCAAGCACGGTCCAGCCCAGCAACAGCAGCAGCGTCAACGTTATCGGTACGAAACTGCGCCGCAGGTTATCGAACAGTTTCCATTGCGACAAACGCGAAAGCGGATTTCTTAGTCGGCGCTCACCAGGGCCGGAAATGCGTGGCATTAGCCAGCCGAGTAATTGCCAATCGCCACGTATCCAGCGATGACGGCGGCTGACATCCACGTAGTAATGCGTGGGATAATCTTCGTACACATGGACATCGCTCAATAAACCAGCGCGCGCGTAGCATCCTTCCAGCAAGTCGTGGCTGAGAATTTTATTCTCGGGGAAGCGTCCATTTAATGCCCGCTCGAACATATCCACGTCATAGATGCCTTTGCCGATGAAAGAGCCTTCACCGAATACATCCTGGTAGACATCAGAGATAGCGCGGGTATAGGGGTCGATGCCGACTTCACCGCCCTGCAATTGCGCATAGCGCGAACGGTTGATACTTTCCAGGCTTACGCTGACGCGCGGCTGGAGAATGCCGTAGCCCTCGCACACGCGCTGTTGCTTCTCATTGTAGCGGGGGCGATTCAGTGGATGTGCCATGGCAGCCACAAGTTGTTGTGCGACGTCGCGCGGTAGCTGCGTATCCGTATCCAGAGTAATGACATACTTTACATTCGTCAGGCAAGTAATGTCACCAACAATGCGTGAGAAACGTTGAAGAGAATTGCCGCACGTTTCATCACGTAGTAATGTATTCAGGTCAGCGAGCTTGCCACGTTTCCGTTCGTACCCCATCCAGACACGCTCTTGTGGATTCCAGCGGCGCGGACGATGAAAAAGAAAGAAAATACTCTTTTCTGCAGTGCAATATTTTGCATTGAGCGCTTCGATTCGTACCTGGATCAGGTGCAACAGTGGTTCGTCTTCGGCAAGTGTTTCTTCATGCGCGTCGCGGAAATCGGTCAATAAGCTGAAATAGAGGTTATTATCCTGATTCGCCAGGAAACGCACTTCCAGCGCCTCAACCAGATCATCAACGTTTTGCGGACTTGTAAGCATCGTTGGAACAACAACCAGCGTTCGAGACTGTACCGGGATACCGGTAGAAAAATCCATGCGTGGCAGCGGGTGCGGCTGCACGAACAAAGTCGCCAGCCAATTCACCAGAGCAAGTGCCAGCTGGCTTGCGGGCAATAATGCGAGTATGCCGATCAGCAGCGAGAACCCTGTGGGGATGTCTTGTGTGTGCGTGATGACCATCAGGCTGATGCTGAACAACAGTGTCAGCATTGCGATTAAACCGAGATACACGCCCAATGCGTACTGTGAACCCATTTTCATCAGTGTTTCAGCGACAGGGAAGCGGGCATGTACTTTTATTTCAAGTTCGTGCAGGCCGCGGTCGATGAGGTAAAATCCTACATGCGTTGCACGCTCATTGCCATTCGGGTGCGCTGCCTGAGCCTCCTGCGCAAGTTGGATCGCACTTCGCGCTACTTCAGTTTCGGTGAAGGAGCTCTGTTTTGCAATCTTCTCGATTGCATGACGATAGCGGTCGCGGGTAGCAAAATCCATCTTGTCATAGGCACCGCCCGGATCTTCGCGCAATGTTTGCTCGACAATACTCATGCTTTCAACGAATTCGCGCCAATCCACTCTACCCAGAAAGCGCAGGCTGCCGATACTGTGGCTAATAGAAACCTGGTCAGCAGCCTGATGCTGATTTCCCGACAGGATCAATTGCTCGATGGTCAGCCCTGACTCGGCAAGTACTTGTTCGATCCAGGTTAGCGGCAACGACGAGGCGAGGCCATGCCCTTGCAGCTGACGCGTAAATTCCGATACGAATGACGTCGACATTGGCGGTTGCAAACGCGCCATGTCTGCAATCTCCAGTACCAGGCTTTTTGGATCTGTCTCCGCGACCGTTACCATTCGCTTTGCCCACGCGTTAGCCAGATCGTAATCGATTCTGTCAGCGGCAATGCGGATGGCAACGCGCCGTAGATTCTCAATCAGCGCCAATCGCAGCATGATGGGTATGGCCCATAGCTCACCTAATTTGAGCACGCTAACCGTCTGATAGGATGCGACGAACCGGCCAAGACTTTCCGAGTCCACCTGACCATCTCCGTGCGAGATGATTTCCAGCACAATATCGTACACACGCGGCAACCCTGCCGAAGGGCCATTCAATAAACATGGTAATTCACGACTATAGCCCTTAGGCATGTGATGCCTGGCGGTACGGATCTGTTCTTCAATTAAATAGAAATTATCGAGCAGCCATTCGCTGGCCGGCGTGATCTGCTGCTTGGCTTTTAGCGCTGCCGTAAGCCGTCCGCATACATCGATCAACACCGCTTCATTTTCTGCCAGACGCGTCATCAAGTGATTCCGAGGACGATCCTGAGTCAATTTGTGGATGGCTGCGAGATGCTTGCCACGCTGTTCCATCTGATCAGTGCTGTACAATTCTGAGCGCAACGGCTGCTCATTAAAAGCATCTTTTAAGGGAATGCTTCCGCGCAAGTCGGTGTTCAGTTGGCGCAAATATCGGAGGACGCGATTGTTGCTGCTTTCCATTTAAAAATGCATTCCGTTCTGAATAGAAATCCCAATATCCATTATCTGGCAGTGCTCATAATCAGATGAATCGGTATCCAGCATAGCTTCTCTTAAAAAAATAGATATCCAGATAGAATGGATCACTGGAATGGAGTGAATTGGATAGCCGCTGCCATGAGTCTGTCGGACATAAGGCTAAGGCAGAAATGCGGACTTCTTTGTCATACGCACGCACTCTCCTGCTCGCATCATCCAGAGAAAACTTCCTTGGATTGGCGAGCCGGTCAAGAAACAGGCATTACGAACGATATGTCAGTTATGATGATAAAAAAACACAACACCGGGCAGTTAATCAATATAACGATCTACCGTTACTTGATCCGCATATCATCCTTGACAGATTTCACGCCGCTGACACTGCGTGCGACTTCGATTGCCTTGTTGATATTGGTCTGCGAACTGACAAAGCCACTCAGTTGAACGACACCTTTGAAAGTTTCAACATTGATTTCTGCGGACTTCAGGGTGGGCTCGTTAAAAATTGCCGCTTTGACCTTCGTGGTGATAACAGTATCATCAAAATACTCTCCGGTTCCCGATTGCTTTGCGTTTGATGCGCAGCCCACGCAAGAAATCATCAGGATGGTCAAGAGAAATATAGAGAAGCGGTTATTTAATTGTGTCATGGTAAGATCCCTCTGGATGATTGACGAAACTGAAGCATCCTCGATTCCTTAGAATAAAGGACGCCTGATTTGTTACAGCGCGATATTCAATCTGAAATTCGCGACCTTATTCAGTCCTCCTGCAAGTATTCACAGATTCAACATTAAATCTAAGATTCACAATTTTGACCGTTTCGATAGTAAAGCCAAGTTTATGATGCACCAGAGCATGTTCAGAAATTTTTCGCTTGCCCGAATAAGTCTATCGCTCCGCGCAGGATCGCTGCTCAAAAATTGGGGTAGCTCTGCTGTTTTACCTTACTTCCGGATCGCTGTACGCTACAACGCGCGCCCTTTAGCTAATAGCTTAAATCATGACAGAGATATCGCATTGAGTATGTGCGCTAGCACACAAAGCATTTGACAACAGCTCCCGCCACGGGGTGGTATAGTACTTTCCCTGTTTGGCTTCCAATACATCAAGCGTAATCTTCAGCTGCATCAAATGGGGGGTGTTTTGTATACTGGTTTCAAATCGGCCAAACCAGACATTTCATCGAATTTCGGATTTGATGAATGATGCACAGAGCTGAATCTCGGTTTCAGGAAAAATGCTGTTGATTGCCCCCTGTGTCACAGGAGGGCCCGTAAGTCCGTCAACGGCAGCAATAAGATTAAGCCGCGAGTACGTATAAACAAGCTCTGATGATATACCGGCTGTCTTCTTTTACTTTGTGATGTGTAGAATCCAGCTTCATGCACGGATAGTGATGATCCAATGGTCGGTTGTCGTTGACACTAATCAGCTTGTTAGTGATTGCGCTGGTCGTCGCTGTTTAAATATCAATACCGTACAACTCGGCAGCAATATGGACAGAGATATCCTGATAGCTGGAACCGAGCGTAAGCAGCGAAAAAATCTTTCATTCAATTCCATCGGTAAGTTGGGTTTGATACTTTCCAGTCAGCTGTAGCTCAAATGCACCGCTACGGTCTCGTGGCGTAGTCAGTCGAAAACTGCCAGATGCTGATTTTACAGTTTTTGGTGTCGAATCATTCTTCCGGTTCTGTTCGTCCCCGGATTTTATATGCTGCTCAAGTTCTGCCGCTAATGCAGCTTCAGTGGGTTATTTGATCAATGGTGTTAAAAGGACGTTTCTGCCATTTAAATCGCTCCCCGCTTTCAGAGGCTCTCCGAGGCTACTTCAAAATCAAATTCTGGTGTGGTCTTGTTCATTCATCATTCCTATAAAATTAATGATAAAGGAATGACACGGAATTTCTAATACTCCCATTCAAAAAGCAGGTTTCCGACATGAAAAAGCACATGTCGGAAACCTGCTTTTACTGACTAATTAAAGCTTAATGGCTCTTCTTGTCATCATGCATTTTTCTTTTTTCAGTCTTCGATTTTTCTATTTCATCTTTATCGATAACACCATCTTTGTTGGTATCCATTTTTTCGAACATGGTGTCGTGGTGTTTGTCCCATTCTTCCTTGCTAACCTTGCCATCTTTATTTGCATCAGCCATGGCAGCACCGCATTTGTTTTCACCACATTTACCTTCGCCGCCGCATTTGCCTTCACCTGCTTTCTTATCACCATAGGCAACCATAAAACCTTTTTCCATTGGCTGCATGCTGAAAGGATTCTCAGCAGCTGTAGCTAAGGGTGCGATACCGAGGGTTACAGCAAAAGCTGAACCGACTGCGGCAGAAATGATTGATTTGCTTTTAGACATGATGTTTCTCCTGAATGTTTTAAGGGTGGAGCTTACCGGGAAATCCGGTATTTTTACCGTAGGCGCAAAGCTTACTGCTATCACGGCAAACCTGAATGATTCATGATTTACTGTGCACAGGCTTTATACTTGCCAAACAGATAAAAATCTGTTGCGCAGCATGCCGCTTTCGCAGCATGCTGCCCTGCTTTACGCAGGAGGAGGGCGCTACTTAATCTTTATGTTTTTTTTCCCATTCTTCAATTTGTTTTTCGGCTTCATCCTTGCTGATTCCATAGGATTCCTGGATTCTGCCGGCTAACTGATCGCGTTTCCCGGCAATCGTGTCGAGATTGTCGTCAGTGAGCTTGCCCCATTGTTCCTTGATTTTTCCTTTGAATTGTTTCCAGTTACCTTCTACTTGATCCCAGTTCATTTTGTGGCTCCTTTCTTACGTTTAAATTATGGTTTTTGTTACTGCTTGATGCTCATTTCATCGAGGACATTTTTTACACCCTCGACCTCTTGTGCGATCTCAATTGCCCGGTCAATCTGGGTTTGGTTTTCTACAAATCCGCTGAGTTGAACTTCTCCATCACGTGTCACTACACCGATATCAGCGCTCTTGATGATGGGATCGTTAATGAGTGTGGCTTTAACCCTGGTGGTAATGACGCTGTCATCTACCTTGGCGCCTATGCTGGTGTCGCCAGACTTGAGGCTCATTTTATTCACTACGTGTTTGACGCCTTTAACCTCCTGAGCCACCGCTATGGCGCGATCCATTTGATTTTGGCCGGTCACAAATCCACTGAGCTGAATTTCGCCCTTACGTGTTTCAACCTTGATATCCAAACTTTCCAGGCCTGTATCACTCAGTAGCGCAGCCTTGACCTTTGTGGTGATGACGCTATCATCGATTTCGGTTCCCACCGTAGTTTTATCCTCATTCTTTCCACACCCTGCGATAGAAAAGCTTCCGATCAACGCGATCATCAGAACAATCAACCTGTTTTTGATATCCATGCATTTTTCTCCTGAGTTGAATAAATTGAACCTTATGTGTCTTGGCGCTGAGGATTTCCCTCGCTCCTTTTCTAAACGTCCATCAAATTTATTATCTCTGCTATATACCAGCTGTTCTGTACGCTGGCATACATAGCTGAATTACTTTTGTAATTACTGTGACGTGGTCTAACAGACCCGGACACTCCAGTTAAGAGAAAATAGTCTTAATTGGAGGAAGAAATGGAACCGAGGAAACGCTATACAAAGGAATTCAAACTAGATGCAATCAGCTTGGTACTGGAGCAGGAAGAAATCCGGCGACTCAGAATAGAAAACAAGCAATTAAAGCTGGAGCGGCAAATATTAAAGGAGGCGGCGGTCTTTTTCGCGAAAGAAACGA
>CAZXBP010000137.1:0-7925 GCA_964639015.1 uncultured Nitrosomonas sp. | reverse complement strand
AAGAAGGATTGATCGCCGTCAAAACCCTGCTGCGCAAAACCGCAACCAAGAATACCGCCGTTTCCTGTCATTGGATACGCAGCCGGAGTCGCAGCGAGTTGGTCTGGATTGTGGGGAATCGAGACCAATTCAATCCACAAGGCATCGTGCCAGTAAATTCCACCACCAAGGAACTCATAATGGATATACCCAAGCAAGCACCTAATCCCAATTTTCTCTATGCCAACACGCATTTACAGGCACTAGCCGAACATTTGTTTGCTGTGGGCTATGTGGCGGAGCAACTGCTAATACGTTTGACACCAGATAATGTAAACGGCGCAGACGCGACATTTGTCGCGGGTTGTTTGCACGATGTCGGCAAAATCGATCCAGCATTTCAGGATTGGGCAAGAAACCCGAAGAAAAAGAATCTTCAGGCGGAAGATGGTCAACACATAGATGACACCAAATTCAGCTTCGATAAGCATCCGCGTCATAACGAGATTTCTGTTCTGCTTTATCAATTGCTCGATCCTATCTCGTTCAAAGGTATTAGCACTGGTCACAAGAACGCAATCAAGCATACTATTTATTGGCACCATGCCAAACCATACCGCAAGGAAAAAGACTCTGAGTTTTCGACGTTTGGCGGGATTCACAAAAAATTTAACGGCAATTTAGGGACTCTACCGTTTTCGGAAATCATTGAAAAAGCGCAACGGCTGTTACAACAAATTGGTGAAATCGATCGAAAATATCGGAACACCGAAACATCGCTGATTAACAGAATTTACAGCGAAACGGTAGATTTGGATACATTGAATAACATCAAGACAACACCGCTACCCAGCTACAAAACTTATGAACTGGAAAATCGTATCGACGATTATCGGCAGCAAATCACCGCCAATGCCCAACACAATCTGATGCGCGCGTGTGTCATTTCCGCAGACCGATTGATCTCCGGGTTATCCGCTGAAGATTTGCATGAGTATATTAAATTCAAAAACCTTAATGTTTTGGTTGAGAAGGCATTGTCTTTGGAGACCAATTTATTTTCTTATATCCAAGACTGTCTGACGCAATTTCTACCAAGTGAGCGAACCACCAAACAAAGTCAAATCGCCGCACAACTTAGTAAGGTAGAAGATATAGCCGTATTAGCAGGACCTGCCGGATGTGGAAAAACCAAAATCTCATTGGAGTGGGCTTTATTAAAAAATGCTCAGCAAATTATTTGGATTTGTCCCAGAGTACAAGTCTGCCAGGGCTTATTCGATGAATTGATTTCCTGTGATTATTTTGAATTATCACTACCCAGCATAAAGATCGAGATAAATACGGGTGAGTTTAAATTTATCAATCGGTGGGAAAACGCAACGCCTGAAGGGCAACATTTTTCCGGTGACATCGTCATCACTACCATCGATCAAATATTCAGCGCCATCATCAGCCATAACAAAGTTAGCACGTTGATCAATGTCTTGAATGCTCATGTGGTATTCGACGAATTCCACGAATATGTTGCCATGCCGGCGTTCAATCTGTTGTTTGCCGAACTGGTTGAATGCAAAAAGTCGCAGGGGAGCCTTGCCAATACCTTGCTCGTGTCCGCTACGCCACATTACTTCTTCTTGAATACCGTCATGGAGATTCAATCGAGAGACGTCATCAGAATGTCCAGTTTCAACCCAAGCGAGTATCGCGTTGAATTCAAGGTATTCGATGAAACACGGCAGGACGAAGGCAATCCGCTGTATCAGCGCCAAAGCGGAAAAACCATTGTGATTAGCAATACTGCCCAAACCGCGCAAAAAAGCTTTATCCGCAATCAGAATTGCGAAAATGCAATATTGCTACATTCCAAATTCAAGAAAAGCGATAAACACAAACTGTTCGATGACGTATACGAATCATTCAAAAAAAACGGCACTCCAAAATACACTGTGTTGCGAGCCGGGCCGATTGTGCAGGCATCGTTAAATATCACCAGCGATTACATGGTGTCCGAACTTACCACTGCCGAAAACTTTCTACAGCGTTTGGGTCGGCTCGATCGATTCGGTGCCAATTCAACCCCCAATATTTACTGTGTTGCCGTGCCGGAATTGATCCATCAAGGCAAAGGCACCGGAGCAGCCGCCCGATTCCTAAACCGGCAATATTCCTTCGCCACCACTAAAGCTTGGTATCGTTTTTTGCATACTGAAGAGATTGAAAACCAGATAATTCAATTGCCAACGCTTTACTCGCTATACCGAAAATTTCACGAAACGGTACCTGCCAAACAGGCCATGGAATCGGATTTATTGGCTTGTTTCAAACAAGGCGTGCAGTTGATTCAAAACAAAGTCGTCGACCCGATTACCATTCCACCGAAAAAAGCTACTGAGAAAGGTCGCAGCAAAATCAGCAAACATTCTTTACGCGGTGAGAATCGGTTTGTGCAAATGGCGGTTTATGATTTAAATAACCCCGATGATCCATTTCTAAACGAATATGCTTACACTATGCCTATTCGTGAGACTGAGGAAATCGATAATTTAACGGATGATTTAACGCTATTGAATAATTTCGACTTGATAAATCATATGGCCAAAAAACATGGAAATATCGATCCAGCACATCCGGTAAAAGGTATCCCGGAAAGTAAAATGTCTCTTAGAAGTAAGGTCATTGAGGGATATGCAAGAGACCCGGAATTTCCGATTTATACAAGTTACACACCCGATGATTTAAGTAAAGTAGGTGGAGAATCTTCACGACATACCTATGCCATTTATTACGTCATCTGCGATAAACAACCTATCGGTGCAATTTCAATCAAGCATTTAACTACTAACGAGGATTAATCATGCAAAAGATTACCGGAATTAAAAGTGTGGATTTTAAAGTGGTTGCTTATGGATATGGAGTGGTTAATTGGAATGGTCCGACAATAATTAGAAGTGAAGGAGATAGAGAAGATACTAAAAATCACTCAATGCCTAAACTTCGGGGTTATTCCAATTTAACTGGTGACAAATCACCAAATGGATTTTCTTTTAAGAAAGACCCAAGGGATATTGACTTTAGCGTTGCGACTGGAACACCAATGTATATCAGTCAGAATTGCATTCGTCATCATTTATTTAAAGATCATTCTTATGATCTGCATTATGCAAATAGCAATAATTTGTTGAGAGTGCTTAATTCAATTACAGGATTGATTCGTGGTTATGTTGTTCCCGCAAGTCAATATAAACGCACTAGCCCACTATTGCTTGAGGATTTCATCGAACAGAAGGGAAATGCAAATTTTGAACAATTCTCGTCATATTCGGTTGAAGAAATTGAAAATCCAGATGGTACAAAAGATTATAAGCGAGGCGAAAACTCAATTTTTTCTAAAACTACTTTTGGAGACACAGAATATTTGGCTTACGGCTCTATCAGTATCGAACAACTACAATTTATTTCGCTGGATAGAAAATTCGACCGAGCTGCGATGCCTGAGAGGGACGGCGAAGGAAATAATATTGCCAGAGCTGTGCAAGAATTCATTAAATCAATTGATCCTGGTCGCAATCCAAAGGCAGAGTTTCATCCGAACTATGTGCGTGGCGGTACGATATTTGAAGAAGGAGAGCGGGGTATTCTATTGGATGACGAAGCTATCGACATTCTGGTCAAGGAAACCCTGCGCATGATTGAAGAACTTAATATTCGTCAAGCCAAAGGCTATATGTATGTCGATAACTTGCTAGTCGATTACAACGACAGCAACAAAATGATGCGCATAAAGCGCAACTCAGCCGGAATTAACGAAGAACCAAAATCACCTTATGCCGTTTATTTTCACACCAAATAAGGGGAAGTCATGCGCATTACCATTAAATATGAAGCATCTTGGCGAAATTCATTTTTGAAAGGCTCTAATAATGAACCGGTTCCAAAGGCAGGTAGAAATTTCGTAGCAACAATAAAGACTCTCAAGGATGATCCTGAAAATTTCATTAGGCGACAGATAACGATAGACACTGTAATGGGCATATTGAATCGACTGATTGGGGATCAAAGAAAGCTTTATCAAGCTAGGCAATCAAGTGATTATTTTTTTGAAAACCTTGAGAAACATATAACATTTGAGGATAAACACGATTATTTAAAGCCAATAAATGACGAGGTTGTTTATCTTAGAAATGTTGGAAAAAGCGATGATCCTACTTCATTTATAGGAGCAGTAAAGGTTAATGATCCAATTTTTGTTTCTGAATATTCTAATGAACTTTGGGGAGTGTTAACGCTTCGATTCGAAGAGCTATGTCAATTTATATGTAATGAAAATTATAAGATATTATCTCAACAGCAATTTGAGCCTTTTGTTATATACGATTGTTTTAAAGAATTAAATGGACTTAAAAGTGTTGAGATAAATGCATCTATAGAGAATGCCCTGTTGGTTTTAAGTGAACATTTTTCTGGCATTGAATATCGTAAATCCAACAAAAAGGTGAAGCCGAGCGAACTATACTGTGGAGCCTTATATTTGCAGATAAAACGATTAAGTAAAACATTCGATATATGTAGACATCTAACGAAGAGCGGTGTCATAAGCGGTATATCAAAACGTATATTCACAGCCAAAGACTTCATGGGCCAGTATTCAACAGGAGGTAAGAAACCAAGTTGGGGAAATCCCTATTTATTGTCAGAAAAGAAAAAAGGCGAAGGTGAAGTTATCTCTTCATTAACCAAAGCCAGCGGTACGCTGGATATTCTTCTCAACATTCCCGACGACAAAGCTGAACAACTAAAAAAGATGATTGATGACGCTGGTGTTTCCAGTTTTTACCTGGGTAAAAAAGGCTTGGCTTATGTTGATGTAATTCGCTAATTGGGAGATGCCATGAACTATTACCTTGAAATCACCTTATTACCAAATTATGAAGTCAACCTTTTCAGCCTCTGGTCCAAAACCTTCCAGCAAATCCACCTTGGGTTAGTTGAAACACAGGATGCACAAAATCGCGTGCCGATTGGTCTATCGTTTCCCGAATACAAGATGGGTGAAAAATTCGGTGTCCTGGGCAGCAAGCTTCGTTTGTTTGCTCCGGACGAAACTGCGCTGACACGGTTTGATGTCGCCAGTCGATTAAACCGCCTGAGCGATTACGTGCATTGCACCGGTATCCGCCCGGTGCCAAGTGCAGTCAAAGGTTATGCGGTTTATCAGCGCGAACAACCCAAAACCGGCCGGGAGCGTCTGGCCCGGCGTTATGCCAGGCGGCACAACCTGGATTACGAAACTGCGTTCAATGGCAAGGTTGAATTGAGCGCAAGGCACGATAATGCAACCGAGTGTGAAAGAAAGTTGATGAGTTACAGTGAAATGCCGCACAAAACCATCACCACACCATTTATCCGGTTGAAAAGTTTGAGCAGTAGCAACACGTTTTGCTTATGGATCAAAAAAAGTGAAGTTGAAAATGGGCATGATGGAACGTTTACAACGTATGGTTTAAGCGCCACAGCAACCGTTCCCGAATTTTAGGTTTTGGCTGGTTTGGTTATCATGTTGGCAACCTAAACACCTCGAATAAAATAGTTAATACGGCGCATTACGGATCAATCGACGCTACCCAGTACAATTGCATAAACCCATACAAGTATTACTCATAACAGGAGAAAGCTATGCATGTTACCCGCAAAGGTCAAGTCACTATTCCGCAGAAAGTCAGAGAAAGCATGGGAATCATTCCGGCGGAAACTGAAGTGGATTTTTTACAGGACGAGCAAGGACGATGGTATCTGTCAAAAACCAAACCTGGCGAAGAAAAAGTCAGTCGTTTCAGGACCGCATATCAGAGCGCAACATTAATTATGAGTACGGATGAAATCATGGCTCTAACTAGAGATTAGAGATGGCCTGCATTTTGATCGATACCTGCGTTGTTACGGATTTGGCTGATCCACACAGCCGATGGTTCGAATGGAGCGCATCTACACTTGAGCAATTGGATCGACAACATACTTTTATCATTAACCCAATTATTTATGCCGAATGCTCTGTTGGTTTTGCAACCATTGAAGAAGTGGAAGCTTTGTTTGAGCACTTGGGATTTGCATTACAATCGCTGCCGAAAGAAGCGTTATTTCTGGCCGGTAAGGTTTTTCTCCGGTACAAAAAGAATAAAGGCGTGAAAAGTAATGTCTTGCCAGACTTTCTAATCGGCGCGCATGCGGCAGTGTCCGGCTACCGGTTAATTACGCGTGATAAAGGACGGTTTAGCACTTACTTTCCGCATATAGAACTAATTATGCCTGAATGCTGAAACTGGAAATCCAATGACGTGCAGACGAAACAATGATAGCAATCTGTTTATTGCTTAAATACAAATACAAAAATCTTTAGAAGAATCGTAGCAAATTGCTACAATTAGCTTGTTTAACTTATTAAATGAGGTGCACATTGGCAAAATCGGCATCCCCCATTCGGTTGCAAGAAGAATTGATGAAAGCGGCACAGCTGACGGCTGACCGTTTTCATCGCAGCACCGCAGAACAGATAGAGTTTTGGGCGGAGCTTGGGCGTTCTGTGGCTGATACACTTGATCCTGATGCGATGTTATCCGTCAAGTCTGGGCTTTCAAGAATAAAAGTGGAACCTGTCTACGGCATTCCGGTCGACCCGGATGAAGTTTTTAGAACACTTGAGAACGACCGGAAAAACGGAGCGTTGTCCGGGCGTGTTACATCCGCAGCGATCCGTTATCAGGCTTCATCAAAACATCCGGGATATCTGGAGCGTATCGATCAGCAGGGCAACATTACAACCGGCCGTTTTCAGAACGGCCAGTTTATTCCCTTGAATGAAAGCGCCGCTTGAGAAAAGAAAAACAACTCTGGCTGCTTGCGGGCGGCAACGGCGCCGGAAAAACCACGTTTTACCGGCTTCAGCTTGAACCGCTCGGCATGCCTTTTGTCAATGCGGATGTGCTGGCGAAGCAGTTGCATCCTGATCAACCCGAACAACACAGCTATGAAGCCGCCAGAATTGCTGAGGCCATTCGTTTGCGGCTTTTACAGGATGGACGCACATTCTGTTTTGAAACCGTTTTTTCGCATCCCTCTAAAATCGATTTTGTTGCCAATGCAAAAGCGCTGGGTTACGAAATTGTGCTGGTCTTTATTCACCTTGAACAGACACAACTCAATCTCGCGCGTATTGCGCAGCGGATGAGCGAAGGCGGCCACGCTGTGCCGGATGAAAAAGTTAAGGCGCGAATACCCAGAGTATTGCAATTGATAAAACAGGTTTTACCATTATGTGATCAAGCATACATCCTGGACAACGCTCGGGCGGATAGCCCGTTTCAGCAAATAGCGGTGATACGCAACGGCTGTCTTGAGTTAAAGCGGGTATCTATTCCGGAATGGTGTCAGGAGCTATTGTCAGATTATCTGTAATTTTATACCTATTTTTTTCTGCTCTTTAACAATGTATATAAAATCAGTCGTTTACTGATACCTGAAAAATTATTGGGTATTTCGTCAATTTCATATTAACCAATTGTTGTTTATGGTTTTTTGAGTGCTATACTTCAGTTCGCTGCCGCACAGGCAGCTTAGAAAAATATCGTTATTACCGACCCGGTTATATCGATGTTCGCTGCCGCACAGGCAGCTTAGAAATCTATCCACCGCGCCACTTGCGCGGTCAGCTCGTTCGCTGCCGCACAGGCAGCTTAGAAAAATATTCGCCATCCGGATAAACAACTGCGGTTGTTCGCTGCCGCACAGGAAGCTTAGAAAACTTGTTTTCTGCGCTGACCGGCATCTGCTCGTTTCGCTGCCGCACAGGCAGCTTAGAAACGACTGCTTCGTAACAATCAAAAAACTAAACAGTTCGCTGCCGCACAGGCAGCTTAGAAATTTTATCAGATTGCTGCGGTCTGCGTCGT
>CAZXBP010000136.1:0-8074 GCA_964639015.1 uncultured Nitrosomonas sp. | reverse complement strand
AAAGTCTGAAGACAGAGTTCAACACCACGCTCTCCACGATGGCCAGGCAAAAAATTGATGCCGATCCGTTGGGTGCTTTGGGTGCGGCTTTGGTGGCGGGGTTTGTCGATCCGATGATCGATACTTTGGTGACGCCCGAAGGATTGGCGATGATGATGAAAGGTAGTGTTTCGCGGAATAACAGACATGATTCGGCATCAAAATCTTCCGAGGTGGAAGTCAGGATGTCGACATCCTACGAGAGTTTCAATCGTTTTATCGTTATTGCCTCGTCGATGGATGCGCCGGATGAGCCGGTTAAGCTGGTATTCAGCCGGGAGGGCTTGTTTTCCTGGAAATTGTCGGGTGTGCGACTGCCATAGCGGATCACAATCAACCAGTCCCGGCAGAATATTCCAGGAGAGTGTTGTTTTCAGAAAGCGTATTGTTTTAACCCAAGTATTCCAAAGTTGTTTTCAAAGTCAATTATTTATTTATAATAGCCAGACCGTTTTTTAGAAGATGATCATGGATACTCAGATACTTGCAGTTAATGATGCGGAACAATTTTTTGAACTGAAGATTTTATTGCCTAAAACACGGCAGGCAATTACGCATCGTTTGATGTCCGAGTGCACCGTTGGTAGTGATGCGGGGAATGATCTGGTTATCGATGATCCGGCGATTGCCGGTCAACATGCAAGAATATTTGTTTCCGATTTTTTCGATGTATTTATAACGCCGATAGGCGATGCCGTGGTCGCTCTGAATGGCAGTGTTGTGCAAAGTCCGGTGTGTATCAAGGACGGTGACTGGGCCGTACTGGGCGCAACGCCCTATCAAATTTCGATTGATGCTTCCCGTATTACCAAAAAACCCCGGCAGCAGGAAAGTAACACTGCTGGCTTTGATCTCCGGACAAAATCACTAGTCACCATCGGCCGTTCGGCGCAATGCGATATTGTCATTGCATCGCCTTTGGTTTCACGTACACATGCAAAATTAATAAAAGAGCCATCGGGCTGGGTAATTGAAGACTGTGACAGCACCAATGGCACCTTCATCAACGCGCAGCGTATACAAGGCCGGCACAAGCTCGAGGCGCAGGATTACGTAGCGATTGCCGCATTTGAATATCTGTTTACCGGTGAGAAATTCGCCGCCTCGAAGCAAACCGGACAAGTTCGGATAGAGGTGCGCAATCTATCCAAAGTGATTGAAGACAAGGGTAGGAAGGAATCGAAGCACTTGCTCAGGGATATCAGCTTTACGATTGAGCCGGGTGAATTCGTCGGTGTTTTCGGCACCAGCGGTTCCGGTAAATCCACCTTGCTGGACGCGCTCAATGGGCGAAGACCGGCAACCTCTGGACAGGTTTTATATAACGGCACCGATTTGTACGAGGCTTTTGATTTGTTCCGGACCGCCATAGGCTATGTGCCGCAGCAGGATATTGTGCATCGCAATATCATCATGCAGCGGGCATTGAAATACACGGCCAAATTGCGTTTGCCGCCCGACACGTCGGATGCCGAGATGAATGACAATGCAACGCATGTGCTGGATAAAGTGGGATTGGCTGAAAAGGCAAAGTCGTTAGTCAATACACCAACCCCGCTAAGCGGAGGACAATTTAAACGTGTTAGCTTAGCTGTTGAATTAGTGGCAAATCCCAATGTGCTGTTTCTGGATGAAGTCACCAGCGGACTGGATGCGGGTACGGATAAAAAAATGATGGAATTATTCCGTAGCCTGGCCGACGATAAAAAAACGGTGATCTGTATCACGCACACGCTGGAAAATATCGAAACGTGCCATCTGGTTGTTCTGCTGCATCAGGGCCGTCTGGTTTTTTTTGGTCCGCCGCAAGCCGTGCTCGGCTATTTTAATATCGAACGGCTGTCCGATGTCTATGAGATGCTGGAAAGCAAGCCCGCAGCTTTCTGGGCTGAAAAATATCAGGCTTCGAGTTTTTACCAGCGTTATGTTGAAGCGCGCGGAACACCCGAGAACAAGTCTCACCTCCACCCTAAAACCCAGTCCGAGAAAAAAGCCCCGGCCAGGGATCTGTTTGGTTGGCGGCAAACATGTACCTTAATGAGTCGTTATTATGAGCTGCTGATGTCGGATAAGCGCAACATGCTGTTCCTGATTTTACAAGCGCCATTAATCGCGCTGGTGATGGGACTGGTATTTAATATGGACAACGAACTTGCTATGCGTGCTGTAACAGAAAGCCAGATCGTTTTTTTATTATCTTTATCAGTGATTTGGTTTGGTTGTATTAATTCAGTCAGGGAACTGGTTAAGGAGCTGCCGATTTATTTACGTGAACGTTCCGTCAATTTGGCAATTGCCCCTTATATTATTAGCAAGTTGATTCCTTTAACTGCGATTTGTTTTGTGCAATGTCTATTATTATTAGTTGTATTAGAGTTATTCATTCCAATACCTGGTGATTTCATTTCACGGTTTATCGTGTTATTTATGATAGCTGTGTCCGCAACTGCAATGGGATTGTCGGTCAGTGCGTTTGTGGGCACTAATGATAAGGCGATGACAATGATTCCAATATTACTGGTTCCGCAGATCATTCTATCGGGGGGGGTGGCCAAATTAGAAGTTACTGCACTTTGGGTGGCCAAATTATCTATGATTTCTTATTGGGGTTTTGAGGCTATGAAAACGACGCTATCTGATGAGGTAAAAACTGTAAAACATGACTTGACTGGTCAATTAATTCTGCCAATTAATGTCAGCATAACAGAGGGCTTGTCGGCTATAGCTGGTTTAGCTACCATATTTTTAGTCATTGCCCTAATAGGCTTAAAATTAAAAGATAAGGTTAATTAGAAAGATGGTGCAAACGAGCAAACAACAGTTTCATACGTGCGCCAAGTGTGACGCCCAGACCGGGGGGCAGCAAGCAATCGCTAATGACTACAAATGTCCGCAATGTGATTATGAGCTGGCGCACCTGGATGTCGCGGCCAATGGAGCGGTACGCGGCATATTTGGCTGGCTGAAGGAAACGGGAGCGGAAATTGGCGGGCGCTATCAGGTTGAAACCGTGCTCGGCAAGGGTGGTTTCGGCGCGACGTATCTGGTCACTGATCAGCGCGTCCACGGAAAACGCTGGGCATTGAAAGAAATCCCCGAAATGTTGTTTGATGAGTACGAAGTATCGTTGCTGAGTCAGCTCGACCACGCTGCTATTCCGATCATTGTCGACCGCTTCACTGATGGCGGGATGGTGTATCTGGTGCTGAAGTTTGGCGGCACAAAAACACTGGCGACCGAATGCAGGAAAAATCAAACAATTGCGTATGCTCGGCTCAAACCCTGGGTTTTACAAGTCGCCAATGTGCTGGAGTATTTACACAGCCGCAATCCGCCGATTATTCATCGGGATTTAAAGCCCGAGAATATCCTGATTGATGATGAAAACAGAGTGATGCTGATTGATTTCGGGATAGCCAAGGCATCAGTTGCCGCTTCTGTAACACGCACCTTGGGCAGAGCCGCGTCGCATGGTTTCAGTCCGCCTGAGCAAGTCATGGGAACAGGTACCGATGTGCGTTCCGACATTTATTCTTTTGCCGCCACGTTATATTTTGCGCTGGTGGGAAAAACACCTGTCGCGGCGCACGAGCGCGTTGCAGGCGCTTTGCTGCAGGCACCCGGCGAGCTGGTTTCCGGTATTCCGCCCGAAGTGAATGCGGCAATCATGAAAGCGTTAAGTCTGAATATCAACGAACGCCCTCAAACGGTTGCTGATTTTCTAAAGGCATTTACCGGAGATGGCGCGGTTGCCAATCCTTCAGGCAATGCGCTGGATACCAGCAAAACGGTACAAATCTCGGAAATTCAATTCGGCCCTGTGCTTAAAGCGGGACTATCACACACAGCGACATCAGGTCAGCAAACTCAGTCACCAATTCCGAAAAAGAATTCTTCCAGCCTGATCGGTGCTGCTGTCACCGTTGTTGTAGTGAGCGCAGTCGGCGTGTACTGGTTCATTCAAAGTGATGATCCGGTCGAGCCACTCCAGCCAACGGAAGCGGCCATCATGGAACAACCATCAAACCCGCTACTGCCGGTACCGGCGGCGATCACCCCGGAGATGCCGACGCCGGTGCTGACGAATGCGCCTTCGGCATTGGACACTCTTAATGAAAGCCTTGAATCCAAAAATTTTAAAGATGAAGCAGAAGAAGCAAAACGTTCCGCCGAGGAAAAATTAAAAGCTGAAGCCGCCGCCAGGCGCGCTAGGGAAGAAAGAGAAAAAAAACTTGCGGAAGAGCGTGCGCGCGTGGCGGAACGGGAAAAAGCCCGCGCCGCCGCCAAAGCAGAACCGAAGACGGATTGGGGGAATCAGCAGCAAGGTAGTTTCTGACAATCTGTCAGACCAGTTTTTTAAATATAAAAAGGGGAAATATATGATAGCTCAATGTGTAAAGCGGCTTAAATCGTCGCGTGGCATTGTCACGCTATACATTTTGATGCACGCGATTTTTTTTGCGCCGCATACACTGGCTGATGTTTCGGCACCGGGCAGTTATGGCTTAAAAATCTATAACGTCAATTCAATCCTGTACCCCTTTGTTCAGGTATATATCCGCACCTTTGATCACAATAAACAGCCGCTCGTCAATTTGAATGAAATGAATATCGGATTGATGGTCAAAGGGCGTTCCTACGATCCGATGAAACGTCAGTATGCGATTCAGACTATTCGTCAGCGCAGCGACGCCGTGCGTTCCGTCATCATACTGGATGCCAGCAAGTCGATGAGTAAGGGTGCATACCTGTCTTCCCTGCAGGCGGCGGCCGGGTTTATCGATGCTAAACGCCCGCAGGATGAAGTCGCGATACTGGCGATTCGGGATACGAAGGAAGGCTATGAGGTTATGTCCAATTTTGACCGTGATCCCAGCGCACTGGCCAGACGCATGGCGGATATCAAGATGGATGGCATGAAGAGTCGCATTTATGACGCCATCGGCGCCGCGATGCAAATGTGCGCGATGTCTTCGCAAGGATCAACGGTAAGTTCGTCTTTAGGTAGTTTTATAGCCAGTTGTTCGATCGTGATCTTCTCGGATGGCCGTGATGAGGGAAGCGCGCTATCAAGAGAAGAGTTAAACGCCAGAATTACATCGCTTGCGATTCCAGTGCCTGTCTATTCACTGGCTTACGGCGGTTCAGCCCAGAATCATTTTGTTAATCTGGAATCTATTTCAACAAATTCTTTTGGCGTCTATTATTTGATTGGCGATACCGTTGACAGAATGACGCGCGTGGTTGAAGAGATACAAAACATCCTATTAAGCGACTATGTTGTTACCTTTCGCTCTTATGAGCCAATTGACGGTGAACAGCATGCGTTGAGAATAGGTATCGAATACCCATCGGGCAGTAAGAAATTTACCTATGACAATAGCCAGTTTGAAGCATTGGAGCCGCCCCCGGTAGCTGAAGTTGATAATGAGATAAATATGCTGAGTCAAAAAATTCCACTTTATAGTAATCCGTATTTTCCTGCACGTAGTCAGTAACATTTATAAAAGGACAAGCAAATGAATATGAAATTTAAAACATTAAGCGCGGCGCTGATTGTCATTTTCGTACCCGTTACGATGTCTGGCTGCGCAACTACGGAACAGAATCAACAGTTAGGTGGAGCTGCCGCCGGGGCTTTAATAGGTGGCCTGGTTACAGGTTTGACCACAGGTAATGTTGGTGCTGGACTTGCCGCAGCTGCAGCAGGCGCGGCTGTTGGCTGGGGAACGGTCAGACTGGTGCAGCATGAGTCCAAACAAGTGCGCAGTGCTGAAGAAGATCAGCGGCTGTATGGTTTTGCGCCCGCAACGAATCAGGTAATGATCAGGTTAAACAAAGGCCAGGCTTCTCCCAATATGATTTCCGCCGGAGGGCAGACCACCATTTATAGCGATTATTCATTATCTGTACCGCCGTCCCATAACAATCAGGCGGAGGTGACCTATACCTGGAAGCTCAAAAAAGACGGCAACGTTCTGACCGAATCGAAGCCGATGAGTCAGATAAAAACGGCTGCCGGTCACCAGACGATACAGCCGATCAGTGTGCCTCAGAATGCGGAACCGGGTACCTATGTTGTGGAAACCATTCTTGCGTCCGGCAGTGTTTATGACATGAACGAAACCGTCTTTGTGGTGAAATGATTCCTTCCTGAAGAAAGCCGGTTTTTCGTTTACAGAAATGCGGCGGTTATGCGGAATCATGGCGGTTTATGTTATCTGTCATAGTCAATTGGCGGATGCGGCGTGTAACAGTGAAATTAGAAATGCAGCCAAAGCTTCCGAGCGGATTGCGGCGGAATGGCCGCTCAGATTGCAGCAGGACGCTAAAACACAGTATGTCCGGAAAATAGTCGATTACCTGATTCCTGTTATCAAGCTCAATATGGAATCAGGTCATTTCAACTGGCCATCGGAGGGCAAATGGGAATTTCTGTTGATACGGGATTTGTCAGCCAATGCTTATTCAATTGGCAACGGCAAAGTTTATATTACGGACGGTACCTATAATTTTGTCGAAACAGAAGCAGAGCTTGCCGCGATTATCGCGCATGAAATGGCGCATCAGTTAATGGGCCATTTTTGTCGCAACGATAAAAACAGTGCGGGGCGTGGAATAGGCTCCTTTTTCCAGGTACTGAATAATGCCAGGGAAATAGAGGCCGATTCGATGGCGGTTGAGATTCTGCTGCATACGCGCTTTCCACCCCAGGCCATGCTTGCGGTTGTTGAGAAAATGCCGGTACTCAAGCAGGCAGCGGCGCAGAAAAAGCTAAGAATCAAGGCGCTTGAAAAACAACTGAAGGATGCAAAAATGACACCATTTACATCTTCTCCTGAATTTCTGCGCATCAAACAAAGCCTGGGTATCGGTCATGCAGTTGAGTAATTTACCCTTGATCAAACCTGGCGGGGAAAGACATTGATGCCAAATTTTAAGGTGCGATAACGCTCTATTCGGACAGTTGCTGTGTTTAAAAAAATTGCAAAAATGGCGTCACTGCTTTCACGATTTAAAGGTGAGTCCGATGGATCAGCCAATATAATCAACGCTGAAGCGCTCACTCATACAGGTCTGGTAAGAGAAAACAACGAAGATAGTTATTTGATTTTGCCCGAGTATCAATGCTGGGCGGTAGCGGATGGCATGGGGGGCTGCGAAGGCGGCGAGATTGCCAGTGCAATTGCAATCAGCAGTCTGAAAATCGCCATTGCATCAGGGCAGGACTTGATCGTCGCAATTCAATACAGCCATCATGCAATCGAGCAGGCGGCGAAAGATGGATTGGGGGCGACAGGAATGGGTTCCACCCTGGTTGCGATTCAGGCAAAAAATGAAGTCTACCGGATTGCCTGGGTAGGCGATAGCCGCGCTTATCTCTACCGCTCAGAACTGAAGTGCTTAACCAAAGACCACAGCTATATCCAGCTGATGCTCGATCAAGGCCTGATTTCTGACAGTGATATCGAAAATCATCCCTATAAAAATGTTATCACGCAGGCGTTAGGCGGGATCGGCAAGTCAATTACCGTGGATATGATTGAAGGAAAGCTGCAAAACGGTGATATTTTTCTGTTATGCAGCGACGGGCTGTCCGGAAAAGTTTCTGCGCATAACATCGAGCTGGTTCTGGCCCGGTCTGCCGAAACATTATCCGGGAAAGCGGATTGCTTGATTCAACAAGCGCTGGAAGCGGGAGGAGATGATAATATCACGCTCATTTTGCTGGAAGTGTGCGCCTGAAATCCGCCTGTTACCGGCATGTTTGACAACCCGATTGCTTTGCTGTAGCTTCAACCCTGATGTAAAAAGGGTTTAACCTAAAAACCTCAGTTGATCGTTATTCGAGATAACTAACAATATGAATACATGGAACAATTCGAGCAAAGCTGGTTCATCCGGATATTGAGTCAAACGATGGTGTTTACAGCACGCCGCTTGTTAATTTTTGCTGCGTTACAATTCGTTGTAATAACACGTTATTACGCCTCATTGTGCCTTGCCAAAAATAAAAATCAACGCACTTTAAACC
>CAZXBP010000135.1:0-8218 GCA_964639015.1 uncultured Nitrosomonas sp. | reverse complement strand
TTCAAAATGGAGGTCGCTAATACGTAAATTTGGTTTGACAGAAGACAGAGTATCTCCGTGAGCAAGCAGGGTTGTCGTTACGGCGAAAAATCAGATCGCGGACAACATGTCCGAGTTGGATGCCGCGCTGTTCGAATTTGGTCAAAGGACGATAATCCGGGCGCTCGGCATAACCAGGGCCAGTATTGTCGAGTAACGGTTCAGCGGATAATACCGATAGGATTTGCTGTGCGTATTCTTCCCAATCCGTTGCGATATGAATATAGGCACCGTGTTTCAGACGCCGGCACAGTTGTGAAATAAATGCCGGCCGGATTAGCCGACGCTTATGGTGGCGGGCTTTGGGCCAGGGATCGGGAAAAAAAATATGCACGCCATCAAGTGATTCGGGCAAAAGCATGTCATGTATGACTGCTACAGCGTCATGTTGAATGATGCGCAAGTTGGCAAGCTGCCGTAATTCAATCTGATTGAGCAAACTGCCGATGCCGGGTGTATGAACCTCGATGGCCAGATAGTCGAATTCCGGGTTTCCCTGAGCAATGGTCGCTGTGGTTTCACCCATTCCGGAGCCGATTTCAAGAATCTTGGGTGCTTTTCGGCCAAAAACCGATTCCAGATTGATCTGTTCCGTGCTGAATGGAATACCGTATTTGGGTTTCAGACGTTCACAGGCATTGCGTTGCGCGTTGGAAATTCTTCCCTGACGCAGGACAAAGCTGCGTATGGCGTGTGTCATAAACGGAAATGTTTTTTTTAGTGTTGCAGCGTGTTTGTACTGGCGATAACGCCATCCACAGGTGAGCTGGGACTGGCGGTATAAATTTTTCTGGCCATGCGCCCTGCCAGATAGGCTTCCCGGCCTGCTTCAACTGCTTTGCGCATCGCCGACGCCATGAGTACAGGATTTTTTGCTGCTGCAATGGCTGTATTCATCAGTACACCGTCGCAACCGAGTTCAAGCGCAATGGCGGCATCTGATGCCGTGCCCACACCCGCGTCAACCAGTACGGGCACTTTCGCGTTTTCGATAATAATCTGCAAATTCCATGGATTTAGTATGCCCATACCGGAGCCGATTAGCGAAGCCAGCGGCATGATCGCTACACAACCGATTTCCTCGAGCTGTTTCGCGGCAATGGGGTCGTCCGAAGTGTAAACCATCACATCAAAGCCTTCCTTGACCAGAATTTCAGCGGCTTTGAGCGTTTCTACCATGTTCGGAAAAAGCGTTCTGGGATCACCCAATACTTCCAGTTTGACCAATTTGTGTCCATCGAGCAATTCGCGTGCCAGGCGCAGCGTGCGTACTGCATCGTCTACCGTGTAACAGCCTGCCGTATTGGGCAGCAGTGTGTACTTCGACAGTGGCACGCTGTCCAGCAGATTCGGCGCATCAGCATTCTGTCCGATATTGGTGCGACGGATTGCAACTGTCACAATCTCTGCGCCGCTGGCTTCAATGGCGACGCGCGTCTGTGTAAAATCTTTATATTTACCCGTGCCGACCAATAACCGCGAAGAATAGGTTTTACCCGCAATGACAAAGTTGTCCATGTTTATTTCTTAATAATTTGAAAAAATCAACCGCCACCAACCGCTACGACAACTTCAAGGTGATCGCCATCAGCCAGATAATGCTCACCGTATTGACTGCGCGGTACAATTTCGCCGTTGCGCTCTATGGCAATACGTTTCCCCTGTAAATTATTCTGGGCAACAAATTGTTCTATGTTAATGGATTGATGAAGCTGTCGGACTTCACCATTGATCGTAAACTGTATCATGAGAAAACCTGTTTCGGATATTTCGTTAAGCAGCTGTTTATGCCTGTTTTAGTTTTATAACAGTAAACGCATTTTATCATGCGGGCAGGGTACAGGGGAAATAGCGTGCATAGTGGATTGTTTCGTATGTTGGCGATCATGCTGTTTCGCGGAGCAGTTGCAATAAGAAAAATGTTGCTGGTTTTGTGCAGTGCTTCGATCATTTATTCAGTTTGCATTCATGTTTATCTGCGTATAGTCAATCTACCAGATAGATTGAAACTGGAGCTGTTATCCATCCGTAAAAGGAGGTTTTTCATGAAAGCGAATATTAAAAGCAAAACAAGTGAAAATATCTTGCTGATGATTCTGCTTGGTCTGATTCTTGCGTTCCCGATTGCGGCTGAAGCCGGCAGGGGCCATCATCGTTCCAACCATACACATTACCATTATCATGACGGTTACGGACACTCAAAATACCGCCATCATTCAAAGAAGCACAAATATAAGCGCCGTCATGGTGGTTATAATCGCATTTATAATCCGCCGCAACACTATTACAATCAACCGTATTATTCTCCGCAGCCAGGATTTAACTATGGCCGCAGTCATAATGTCTACCCACCCGCGTCTGTTTACGGTTACCCCCCTAACAGAATGATCGGGATCAGTACCGGAAATGGCAGCTTTATGTTACGCTACTGATCATGAATCGCCGGTGTTGCTTGCAATGCCACACTATTGGTTTATGGCTTAAATCTTATGTTTGTCGCACTTCAAAATTCGGCATCAATGCTTTTTTTCATCAAGACAAGGTCGATTTGGAAACGTTGATGGATTATAAAAAAGCCGAATGTTGAAGCGCGACGCGTTTTTTATGGTTTCAAGTTCCTGGAACATTTCGATGAGTGTCTGCCGGTCGGAATACAAAGCAGTATGTTCATGAATACAATGATTCTTATCCTTAATTTCTTTCTGATCGCGCTGTTGATAATGATTTCGCCCGCTCATGTGCCGGCCTTTGGACAAGGACAAAGCCAGCATTATTATCAAACCGCGAATCAGCACGGCGAAATTTCGCAACGCAAGGCAATAGCAATTGCGCAAAACCATATTCAGGGTCGCGTTCTTGACATCAGGCGGCACAATGATATTTATCGTGTCAAGATTTTAAGCGAGAAGGGTTCGGTTCATGTCGTGCAGGTTAATGCGAATAATGGTGAAATCATTACTGATCACTGATTAAAAAAGCATGCGCATATTGGTCATTGAAGATGAAATAAAACTGCAAATGCAGATACGCCAGAAACTGGAATCCGAAGGTTTTGTGGTGGATACCTGCGGCGATGGAAAGGAAGGGTTGTATATCGCCAAAGAATATCCGCTTGATGCAGTTGTGATTGATATCGGTCTGCCAGGTATTTCCGGGCTGGATGTGATCAAAACCTTGCGTGAGCGTGGCAGCTTACTGCCGATTCTAATTCTGACCGCACGCGATAGCTGGCAGGATAAAGTCAGAGGGCTTGAGATCGGTGCCGATGATTATTTGACCAAGCCATTTCAGGTTGAAGAATTGCTGGCCAGAGTCAAGGCATTGCTGCGTCGAGCTACGGGCATACCCGGTACAGTTATTAAATGTGGTCCGATTATGATCAATGTTTCAGCACAGCAGGTAACCGTCAATGATAATAAAATCGAATTGACGAGTTTCGAATACCGCCTGCTGGAGCATCTCATCAGGCATCAGGGCGAGGTGCAGTCCAAACGAATATTGACAGACTATCTTTATCCGCATGATGAAGATCGCGACAGCAATGTACTCGAAGTCATGGTGGGCCGTTTGCGGCGCAAGCTTGATCCTCAGGGTAATCTGAATCCGATAGAAACATTACGCGGGCGTGGATATCGCTTTACGATCGTATGTGAAAAATCGCAATGATGTCGCTTAACAAGCGCATTCTATTAAGCGCCACACTGGTTCTTTTGTTTTTTATTGTCGGTATCGCGCTGGCGCTGGACCGGGCATTTCATGACAGTGCGCGCCTTGGTGTTCAGGATCGAATGCTGGCAAGAGTCTTGATGCTTATGGGGGATGCGGAAGTTAATGAAGATGGAAGGCTCGAGATGCCGACCAATCTGCTCGATACCGAATTCAGCCGCCCTAATGCGGGCACCTACGGCTATATTATCGATCAGACCAGGGTCATAGTCTGGCAATCGACATCGGCATTAAATAAAAAATTCCCCGAGTTGATCCTGCTTGACAAAGGCGTCAGAGACTTCGAACAAATCAACATTAACGGCCAGACCTGTTTTATTTACCGTTACGGCGTGGCTTGGGCCACCGAAGCAGGGAATTATCCGCTGACTTTTAATGTTATTACCGATACCAAGTTATTCGATGCGCAGATTGAACGCTATCGTGAAGATCTCTGGGGCTGGTTGAGTGTAATGACTGTATTGCTGCTGATTACGCAGATGCTGGTGTTGCGCTGGGGATTGCAGCCGATGCGTCGGGTATCAACCGAATTATCAGCCATTGAATCGGGCGCGCAGGAGAACGTCAATGGAACATACCCAAGTGAATTGAAGTTACTGACTGACAGTATTAATTCGCTGATCAATCATGAGCGGAAACAGCAAAAACGCTATCGCAATGGACTGGCTGATCTGGCGCACAGCCTGAAAACACCTTTGGCCATTCTGCAGGGAGCAGCCACAACAAGTAATAACGAGCCTGATAGGGAAGGCAGGGAAAAAACCATACGTGAACAAATCGAGCGTATGGATAATATCATTCAGTACCAACTCAGACGGGCGGCAACAGCGGGCAGTTCCCCGGGTATGCGGCTGGTCGGTCTCTGCACGGTTGCTGAACGTATTGTCAAGACGGTACAGAAGGCGTATCACGACAAGGATCCAAAAATTTCCATGAATATTGACCAGACGATCAGTCTGCGTATTGACGAAGGCGATCTTATGGAGTTGCTCGGCAATCTCGTTGACAATGCCTTTAAATGGTGTGATCGACTGATTGTGATATCCGCGAGACAGCAGCAGGATCATGTTCTTATTCAGGTTAAGGACGATGGACCAGGTATTCGGGAAAATGAAATAACCCGGATACTCGAACGCGGCGTACGTGCTGACCAGTCCATTCCGGGACATGGCATCGGCCTTGCGATTGTGCGCGATATCATCCAGGTTTATGGCGGCAATTTGTTCATAGAGAAAAATCATCCCGTAGGTGCATGTGTTACGATTTCTTTAAATAATCGATAGAAAAATAGAAACCAGAGGGACACAATTTTTGAAAAACTGTTTTACTTTTTTGTTGATCAATGCAGGACAAAAGCAGGATTCTGCATCAATTTTTTTTACTCTTTTATTGTCTGCATGCATTGCATTCATTCTATCTTTTCATGCTGTTTCAGCAGCCGAAACAACGGATGTCTACCGGACAACCGAAGTTTCGTTGACTGATAATCGAAAAAAATTCGACGCGGCATTTAAAAATATCGAAGCGCGCGTTGCCGCGCTGAAAAAGATAGATGCATTAAACGAAGCGCAGCAGTCCGAGCTGTCATTATTAATCCAGGCGCAGGATTTTATACGTAAAAGCATTGAATCTGTCGATCGGTCACTACAATATATCCGGTCCGCACAGATTGCCCCGCAGCAATTGAAAACCTTTGAGCAGTCACTCGAAGCGCCGCTGCAGGATGAAGAGCTGAAACCGGAAAGCATTGACGAAACACAGCCACTCGAAAAGCTGGAGGCTCAGTACGGAGCTATCAGAAAAGAATTGTCGGCTGCACAAAAATACCGCACCGAAACCGAACAGGAAATCGCCCGGCGTAACGAGCGGCAACCGAAATTACAGGAAGAGCAATCGCTTGCGCAGAAACGGATCGACGAACTTCATCAGGCAGTATCCGTGACAGCCTCCGAACAATCGAGCGATTTATTAAAGGAGACGCAAAACGCCGCAAAATCAGCAGAACTTGATTATTTGAATCAACTGATCCATGAACTGGAACTGGAAGACAACTATTACAATCAGCAACGCGAACTGTCGCGAGCGCAACGGCAATTTGCTGAACGTAAAGTACTGATCGCGGAAAAGAACAATAACATTTTTGAGCAGGTGATTAATAAGCTGCGCGCCGAAGCCGCCGCACGTGTCAAAGAGGTTGCTGACACCGCCAGTCAGGCGGCTGATGCCGCGCATCCTTTGGTGCGCGCGATCATGGAAGAAAATAAACTGTTTGCGGCGGAATTGGAGCAAATAACCGTTGACAGCGCCGCACTCAGTGAAGAAAAAAAAACACTCACTCAGTCGTTGACATCAATTCAACGTAATTATGATCGTATCCGGGAAAAAATCGCGCAAACGGGATTGACCAATGCAATTGGACTGAAACTGCGCAAGGATCGTAAACAATTACCGGATATTAGTCTGCATGAAAAGAAAATAAAGCTGCGTAATCTCGAAATCAATCGTGTGCAGCTCAGGCGTATTGAACTCGAAGACCGGTTGTTGGAAAGAGTTGATTTGAACGAAGAAGTCCGGCGTCGTATGGAAGAAGCCAGGATAACATTGGATGCGGAAGAAGAGGCAAAGCTGCTGCCCGCCATGTATGAAGCGCTGCTGAAACAGAAGGATGATTATCTGGATGAATTAATCAATGCCTATGATGTTTATTTCGAGAAAAAATTGTACCCCATGCTCGATAAAGAACAGAAACTAATTGCATTGGTCATGGATTACAAGGATTTTATCGACACCCGCATCCTGTGGATACAAAGCACCTCCATGATTCAATTGCAGGATATCGAGCGCTTGGGCGCTGCTGTGGCCTGGCTGCTCGACCCGGAGTCCTGGATAACAACCGTGTCGCTTCTGGGTCATGACCTGGACGATAACATACTGATTATCCTGCCACTACTGTTTGCTGTTGTCGTCCTGCTGTTCATGCAGTATTACCTGAAGGAGAAATTATCCGCATTAGGACGCTATGTCACCAAACTCAGCAAGGCCCGATTCACCGATACGCTTTGGGCGGTTGTGGTTACCTTGCTGATGGCGCTTCCCTGGCCGCTGCTGATCTATCTGGTCAGCTGGCGTATTCAGCAGATGAATGTCGATTCGGCATTTGTCAATGCTTATGCGCTTGGATTCACCGTACTGGCTTATCTGCTTTTTGCCGGACTATTGCTGCGCCATCTGTGTCGCAAGGATGGCCTGGGAGAATTGCATTTTCGCTGGAGAACAGAAAGCATGATGCTGATCAGGCGTCAATTGGCCTGGTTTCTGCCTGCTGCATTACCGCTGGTTTTTGTTTTTGTTGTCACCATGGAACAACCCACGGAAGCGCATCATGAGTCGCTGGGGCGTCTGATGTTTTTCATTCTCATGACGGTGACGACAGTATTGATTTACCGGTTGATGCATCCATCCAAAGGATTGTTACAGAATTATCTGGAAAAACATGATGAAGGCTGGATCAGCAGGCTTTCCGGACTCTGGTTTTCGGTTTTACTGATAACGCCTTTCTGTATGGCTTTGACGACAGCAATCGGCTACATGTATACCGCCGGTCAGTTGTCATTGCTGATCATCCATTCGGTATTGCTTGTTTTCGCAGTAATTATCGCGAGAGCGCTACTGATACGCTGGTTGAACATAGCGCAGCGCAAGCTCGCCATTGAACAGTGGCGCAGAAAATTCGCGGCACAGGCTGAATCAACCCAGGGAGAAGAAAAAAACCGGTCAGCCGATACGAGTGAACAAATCTTCGTTGAAGAAGCAATGCTCGATGTCGAGACAATTAACACACAAACTATGAAACTGCTCAATACGGCTTACTGGTTTGCCATCGTTGTCGGGTTTGCGCTGATCTGGGCGGAGGTATTGCCGGCATTCACCATTCTCAACGATGTCGTATTATGGAATACGGAAATAACCGGCAACGAAGGCGGCAAGGAAGTAAAGAGCCTGGTTCCAATTACGCTGGCCAGTCTGCTGCTTGCTGTCATCATTTTTCTGATGACGTTTTTTATCAGTAACAACATTCCGGGATTGCTTGAGATTGCAGTTCTTCAACGCCTGCCTTTTACACCCAGCGGCCGCTACGCGATTGCTTCCATCGCGCGCTATTTCATCATCATTATCGGCTTTGCGATGACGTTCAATGCGCTGGGCATCGGCTGGTCCAAAGTTCAATGGCTTGCGGCGGCGGTAACCGTTGGGCTCGGTTTCGGGTTGCAGGAAATTTTTGCCAATTTTGTTTCCGGCCTGATCATCCTGTTTGAACGGCCGGTGCGCGTCGGCGATATTGTTACGGTAGGCAACATCAGCGGTAAAGTGTCACGTATCCAGATGCGCGCAACCACCATCATTGATTGGGACAGGAAGGAATTGATTATTCCCAACAAGGAATTCGTCACCG
>CAZXBP010000134.1:0-8224 GCA_964639015.1 uncultured Nitrosomonas sp. | reverse complement strand
CGGCAGGCTTCCGGGTGGTCGGCTTATCTGGGCAGGCATCATTTGCAGGTCAGCGCCATCCGGGAAAAACCGGAGCGGGAATTTTTCGGCTGGTTGATGCCGGGGCGAAGAAAGTTCTCGCAAATGAATGTGATGCTGTCGAGTTTCTTTCGCAAACGTGATGAGACCTTCGATTTCACCGCCGGGCAGAATGGCAGTCCCCGTGCCATGATACCCACCGGCAGCTTCGAGGAAGTCATGCCGCTCGATATTCTGCCGACGCAGTTGCTGCGCTCGCTGCTGGTCGGCGATACCGACATGGCGCAGAAACTCGGATGCCTCGAGCTGGACGAAGAGGATCTCGCGCTGTGCTCGTTTGTCTGTGTCGGCAAACACGACTACGGCACGATATTGCGCGAAAATTTAAGACAGATCGAGAAGGAGGGTTGAGCAACGATGCGGCGCTGGCTTGAATCCATGAAACCGGTGTTCTCCAAGGGCGGGCGGTTTGAGAAATATCATGCGCTGTATGAAATGGTGGATACCTTCCTGTATACGCCTGCCGATACCACGCGTGCCGCGCCGCATGTCCGTGACGGCATCGATCTGAAGCGCCTGATGAGCTATGTCGTGGTTGCGCTGATTCCGTGCATACTCTGGAGCTGGTTCAATACCGGCTACCAGACCAATCTTGCCTTGCAGGAGCTTGCCATCGTCAAAAGCGACTGGCGCGGCCAGCTGCTGCAAACCCTGGGTATTGGCTTCGATCCGGGCAGTATCCTGGCCAATATGGCGCATGGTTTTTTATACTTCCTGCCGATTTATCTGACTACGTTGATCGTTGGCGGCTTCTGGGAAGTGCTCTTTGCGATAGTGCGCAAGCATGAGGTTAATGAAGGCTTTCTGGTGACGTCCATGCTGTTCGCATTGACGCTGCCGCCCGATATGCCGTTGTGGATGGTCGCACTGGGTATCAGCTTCGGCGTGGTGATCGGCAAGGAGGTTTTCGGCGGCACAGGTAAAAATTTCCTCAATCCCGCGCTGGTCGGCCGTGCTTTTCTCTACTTTGCCTACCCTGTGGAAATTACCGGCGACCAGGTTTGGGTGGCGGTCGATGGGTATTCGAGCGCAACCCCCCTTGGATTGGGTGCGCTGGGCGGAATGGATGCCATCACCGTTGCCGGATATACGTGGTGGCAGGCGTTCATCGGCCTGATGCCGGGCTCGCTCGGCGAAACCTCGACGCTGGCTTGTCTGATCGGCGCTGTTTTCCTGATTTATACCAAAGTCGCGTCCTGGCGCATTATCGCCGGTGTTTTTCTGGGTATGGTGGGGACGGTGCTGCTGTTCAATGCGCTGGGCGGCGATGACAACCCGATGATGGCGATGCCGTGGCACTGGCATCTGGTGCTGGGCGGTTTCGCTTTCGGCATGGTATTCATGGCGACAGATCCGGTTTCCGCAGCGATGACCACCGCAGGGCGCTGGGTTTTCGGTCTGCTGATCGGGTTTATGACGGTATTGATACGCGTGGTGAATCCGGCTTTTCCCGAGGGCATTATGCTGGCCATTCTGTTTGCCAATATTTTTGCGCCGCTGATCGACTATGTGGTGATTCAGATCAATATCCGCAAGAGGCTGCGTCGTCATGGCTGAGTCCGATTCGCCCCAAAAGTCCCAAAAGCCGGGTTCTGTGCACAGCAGCGCGAGGACGCTGCTGGTGGCATTCGCGGTCTGTCTCGTCTGTTCATTGCTGGTCGCCAGCGCCGCGGTATTGCTTAAACCGATTCAACTGGCTAACCAGCATATCGAACGCCAGCGCATTATTGTCGAGATTGCCGGTCTGATGAAACCGGATATGACCGTCGCGCAGGCTTACCGGCAGATTGATGTTGCCATGATAGAACTCGGCAGCGGGCGCGCGGTCGATACACTGGATCCGGAAAATTTCGATATCGCTAAAGCGGCCAAAGACGAGCATTTATCGGAACCACTGCCGCGTAGCGCAGATCCGGCGCAGATCCGGCGCAAACCTAGGTTTCTGCCGGTTTATCGGGTCAATGACGACGGCGGGCGGCTCGAAACGGTAATTCTGCCGGTTTACGGTTATGGATTATGGTCTACACTATATGGCTATATCGCACTGCGGGATGATTTGCGGACGATACAGGGCGTGCGGTTTTACCAGCACGCTGAAACGCCGGGACTGGGCGGAGAAGTCGATAATCCCCGGTGGCTTGATTTGTGGGAAGGCAAAATCGCCTTTGATGATAACGGAGAGCCGCGTATTGAACTGGTCAAAGGCGCGGTGACCAGCGCCACGCCGGATAGCCGGCACAAGGTGGATGGACTGTCGGGTGCAACGCTGACTTCCCGTGGGGTGACGCAGTTGTTGAATTTCTGGCTGGGACAGGAGGGTTTCGGTCCTTACCTGACCCGTCTGCGCGATGAGAGTGAAAGGAGATGAAACATGGCTGATTCTGTTCGCAAGATTTTGTTTTCCCCGGTTGTTGACAATAATCCGATCATTCTGCAGGTTCTGGGTATCTGTTCTGCGCTCGCCGTGACCACGCAGCTGTCAACGGCGATCACCATGAGTATTGCGCTGACGCTGGTCGTGGCCTGTTCGAGTTCGGTGATCAGTCTGATTCGTCATCATATCCCGGCCAATATCCGCATTATTGTGCAGATGACGGTGATTGCCTCGCTGGTGATCGTGGTTGACCAGTTTCTGCGCGCCTTCGCCTATGAAATCAGCAAGGAACTGTCCGTTTTTGTCGGATTGATTATCACCAATTGCATCGTGATGGGTCGTGCGGAAGCGTTCGCCATGAAAAATCCGCCCTGGCCGAGTTTTCTCGATGGTCTGGGCAACGGACTCGGTTTCAGCGCAATTCTGCTGACCGTCGGCACTATTCGTGAGCTGTTCGGCTCGGGCACGCTGCTGGGTTATACGATTCTGCCGCTGGCCAGAGACGGCGGCTGGTATGTTCCCAACGGCCTGCTGTTGCTGCCGCCCAGCGCGTTCTTTCTGATCGGGCTGATCATCTGGGCAGTGCGTTCATGGAAAAAAGCGCAGGTCGAACAGGCTGAATACCGCATCAAGGCAATGCGTCAACCGGCCGAGACCACCTGATGGACACGCTGGTCAATCTGTTTATCACCGCGGTTTTTGTCGAAAATCTGGCGTTGTCTTTTTTTCTCGGCATGTGCACTTTTCTGGCGATCTCGAAAAAAATTGAAACGGCGCTGGGTCTGGGGATTGCGGTCATTGTCGTTCAGACGCTGACTGTCCCCATCAATAACTTGATCTATCGCTATCTGCTGCGTGATGGCGCGCTTGACTGGGCCGGGCTGTCCAGTGTCGATCTCAGCTTTCTGGGCTTCGTCAGCTATATTGGTGTGATCGCTGCGATGGTGCAGATTCTCGAAATGTTTCTGGATCGTTTCGTGCCTGCGCTGTATAACGCGCTGGGCATTTTTCTGCCGCTGATTACCGTTAATTGCGCGATTCTCGGCGGCACGCTGTTCATGGTGGAGCGCGATTATACTTTTGCGGAGAGTGTTACTTACGGACTCGGCTCCGGTTTCGGCTGGGCGCTGGCGATTACCGCCATGGCCGGTGTGCGTGAAAAACTGAAATACTCGGATGTTCCCGACGGCCTGCAGGGGCTGGGCATCACGTTCATCAGCGCAGGATTAATGGCGCTGGGATTCATGGCATTTTCCGGTATCCGGCTGTAATGAAGGAATAAAGTGCGCTTATGCTGGAAATTGCCCTGGGTGTATTTTTTTTCACTTCAATCGTCATCGCGCTGGTCTTTCTGATTCTGGGCGCGCGAGCCGTGCTGCTGGCGCAGGGTAATGTCCAGATCGTCGTCAATGACAAGCGCACCATTGAAGCACCGACTGGCGGCAAGCTCCTTGGCACGTTGGCCGAGGCAGGAATATTTGTCAGTTCGCCGTGTGGCGGCGGTGGTTCCTGCGGTCAGTGCCGGGTCAAGGTTTTCGAAGGCGGCGGCGCTATTCTGCCGACCGAAACCGCGCATATCAATAAACGCGATGCACGTGCCGGATATCGCTTGTCCTGTCAGCTGGCGGTCAAGCAGAATATGAAGATTGCCGTGCCTGACGAGGTTTTCGGCGTCAAAAAGTGGGAATGCACGGTGCGTTCCAACGATAACGTCGCAACCTTTATCAAGGAGCTGATTCTCGAGCTCCCTGCCGGAGAAAATGTCGAATTCCGCGCGGGTGGCTATATTCAGATTGAGTGTCCGCCGCATCGCTGCTCGTTCAAGGATTTTGATATCGCGGATCGGTTTCGCAAGGACTGGGATCGTTTCAAGCTCTGGCAATATGTTTCACAAACCCGGGAGGCCGCGACACGGGCGTATTCGATGGCAAATTACCCGGAGGAACACGGCATCATCATGCTGAATGTGCGTATCGCCACACCGCCGCCGAAAACCGACGGCATACCGCCCGGTCAGGGTTCATCGTATATCTTTGCGCTCAAACCCGGCGATAAAGTTAATATCATGGGGCCGTTCGGCGATTTCTTCGCGCGCGAAACCGATAACGAAATGATTTTCATCGGCGGCGGCGCAGGGATGGCGCCAATGCGTTCGCATATTTTTGATCAATTGTGCCGCCTCAACAGTAAACGTAAGATTACCTTCTGGTATGGCGCGCGTTCCAAAAATGAAATGTTCTACGTTGACGATTTCGACAGGCTGGCGCGCGAGCACGAAAACTTCGAATGGCATGTCGCGTTGTCGGATCCTCTGCCGGAAGACAACTGGGAAGGCTATACCGGCTTTATTCATCAGGTGCTGTACGATGTTTATTTAAAGAATCATCCCGCGCCGGAGGACTGCGAGTATTATTTATGCGGCCCGCCGATGATGAGCAAGGCGGTTATCACAATGCTGCTGGATCAGGGCGTCGAGCAGGAAAACATCCTGTACGATGATTTTGGCGGTTGACCGTGGATTTTTCGCTGATCAGATCATGCCTGCCCGATCACTGACATCTTTACGTATCGCCGGCATTTCCATCGCTATTGCTACGATCGTTCTTTTGATTGTCATTGCGGCCAGTTCCGGTCGTATTTCTGCGCCGCTACTGGTATCGCAGCTGACCGGTGGTACGATGGGCACCGGTTACACTGTCAAATACCGTCATGTGTCCGATGTGCCGTCTGTGGAAGCGATCCAGGTGGAAATCGAGCAGCAGCTTGCGGAAATCAATCAAAGCATGTCCACTTACGATGCCGATTCGGAACTGTCGCGGTTCAATCATTCCGACACAACCGACTGGATGCCTGTATCGGCCCCGCTGTTTGCCGTACTTACGGCTGCGCTTGAAATTGGTCGGCAGAGCAGCGGCGCGTTCGATATCACCATCGGCCCATTGGTCAATCTCTGGGGGTTTGGGCCGGAAAATCGGGCGCAGGCTATTCCGAATGCGGACGAAATCGCCGCGACGCTGGAACGCACCGGGCATGACAAGCTTATGCTGGATGAAGCCGCGCGGGCAGTGCGTAAAACGCGCGCGGATGTCTATGTCGATCTCTCCGCAATCGCCAAGGGCTATGCAGTCGATCAGCTCGCCGCAATACTTGAACGCCATGGCGTTGAACACTATATGATCGAAATCGGCGGAGAAATCCGGGCGCGCGGCGATAATGCGCAGCAAAAGCCCTGGCGGATCGGCATCGACGAGCCGCAGACCCATGGCCATGCGGTGCAGAAGGTGTTGACTCTCGATAATGCCGCACTCGCCACTTCGGGAAACTACCGCAACTATTTCATGATCGGCGACCGGCGCTACATGCATGTCATTGATCCCGCGACAGGATGGCCGGCAGAAAGCCGCCTTGCTTCGGTTACCGTACTGGCGGAAACCTGCATGCTTGCCGATGCCTGGGCGACCGCGCTGCTGGTGCTGGGTCTTGAGCGCGGGCTGACGATGGCGGAACAGCTTGGATTGCAGGTGCTGTTCATCGCCGATCAGGACGGCGTTTTTACCGAGTACGCCACCAGTCATTTCGAATCCGGCAAAACGCAAAATTTTGCAGCCACTTTTCTGGCGGCTTTTCTGGTCATGGGCATCGCCATTGCCGCCATGGCGATTGGCGTGATGATGGGTCGTAAACCGATTGCCGGAAGCTGTGGCGGACTCGGGCAGCTGGGACTGGGATGTGACGGTGGTTGCGGCAGGCCCTGTTCATCAGGTGCGGAACACAGTTCTTCCGTGGATAAATCAGGGCCATGAGCGCTGGACCGCTCTTTTTGTCATATTGCAATATGCTGAATTGATGACAAATAGAGGTATTCAGACTTTTATTTATTGGAGAGTATGGCGCGTCCATTTAAATCCTGCGCCAGACGTGCATTATTTGTGTAAAAACTTTTAAATTGCTCAAGTTGTACTTCTGAAATCGTGATCGGATCTGTCAGAAGATACCATTGCACACCTTCACTGCAAGGTGGCGTGGTTAAAGAACCCGCCAGAGTGAAATATTCCAGATTGTCGTGATCCTGTTGTGGAAGTAAAGCGGCAGGATTGAATTGGACACCTGAATCTGCATTCTGCTCACCACCCTGAACCGAGGTATTATCCAGAATGGTTTGGAAAGCCGGATTTTCGTTTCCGGTTTCTATCGCTACTGCAAGAACTGCAATTCTGCCATCTTCGTTGATATGCACAAAATGCAATTCGGCTGGAAAGTGATGGCCGTTAATGACATGTTCACTGGGTTCATGGAAGTGCAATTGAATCAGCGGTATTGATTCTTCCCCAATTTTCAATCCGCCGGAATAATCGAGCGAAGTGTTGACTTGTATAGTGTGGCCGTTATTGTAGAAGATCGGCGTATCGGTATCGTATATAGCCGCCAACCGATTCAATTGTTTGGTATTATTAAAATTGGCAGCAGCCAGATCGACGGGGGATTGACGTTTGCCCACGCCGCATTCTGCATAAGGGTAAAGCAGCGGGATTGAATGCGATGTATCCTCAATTGCCCACCAGGTTGATTGCTCGTCGTAATGCCAATGTGGCGGACTTGAAACGGCATTGATCGCATAAAATGAAAAAAACAGCGCAGGAATATTGCTCAAAATTGCTGATCGCATGAATTAACTCCGGTTATGAAAAGAAATGGATTAGCAGGTGTGTTTTCTACAGTAATCAATCATTGATGGTTTTTGATTTGTATCGAGATCAGAATCGTGTTGCAATGGGGCTGAATTTTTTTGCTTATCAGATATGATTGATTTCAAACGTGAATGCTGTTTTGCATCAGCCGAAGACTGGCTTTGCTGGCTGGAATCGATAGAAGACTCTGGTTGCTCAACCGATTCAGCATAACTTGACATGCTGACACCTAATAGTGTGGCAAGAAAAAGCTTTGTAAACATAATTTTTACTCCTAAAAAAACAAAAAACGGGAACAAGTTTTGTAGAGTTGCGTTTCAAACAGTAGCATACCGAATGTCAAAAAAATCTAAACTGAAAGTGAAGAAATTGATATTTATCGAGACTCGGAACGCGGCTTTTGTAAAATTTGCGCCTTGAGTGTGTTCGGAATTCACTGTGCCAACGTAAGAGGAGATACTTCAATCGAATTGATTGTTTTAGAGAGACAATGGATGAAAATTTAAGAAGCGATGAGAAAAGCGTGATCAAATTTTATGGATACAAAAAATGCGGCACATGCATAAAAACGGAAAAATTCCTGCAGGAAGCCGGCGTGGCGTATGAATTTATAGATATAACCCAGAAGCCTCCGAGTTCGGTTGAGCTTGCAGCGGTTGTTGAATATACCGGCATTGCATTGAATAAACTGTTCAATACCAGTGGTGTTCAGTATCGTGAATTAAAAATCAAAGAGAAATTGCCAGATTTGACAGAACTGGAAATCCTGGATTTGCTGGCCGGTAATGGTCGCTTGATTAAAAGGCCGCTGATAACGGATGGGAGAAGAGCGACTATAGGATTCAAGGAAGATCAGCTGAGCAAGATCTGGTGTTGTTGAAAGCGTGGAAATGAAATCAATTTTACGAGGGAAAAATTTGGATTTTGGTGTGCTTTCAAACGAAAAATATGAAGTTATAGATGCGTTAAATATAGTATTGTTATTTAAATGGTTATAGCGCAAATCAGGTTGAAATACCCTTACTCTCAAAAGAGTTTTTATGACAAATGACTTGACTTTATAGGTTAAGGTCGACTAGCCTGT
>CAZXBP010000133.1:0-8350 GCA_964639015.1 uncultured Nitrosomonas sp. | reverse complement strand
CATCAAAATTTAAGAAAATTAACCGGCTGTCTTAGGCTCGTGCAATATTCGGGCTGAGCTGCGGCAAATCGAGACCATTATCAAATGGAGCGACAAAGCGCACCTGTCCAGCACAGTGCTCTGTCATGTGCCCTGCGAAGATGAACTGCTGCCGGTGTACGCCTTGACGCTGGGCAATCGCGTCGACAATGTCCCCTGTATTACCTATGTGGCGGGCATACACGGGCTGGAACGCATCGGCACTCAGGTCGTCATTACCTTTCTGGAAGGTCTGCTTGAGCGGCTGGCCTGGGATCAGGTGACGGTCGATCTGCTGCAGAAGGTGCGCATTCATATCCTGCCGCTGGTTAATCCTGTCGGCATGTACAACAACACACGGTCAAATGGCCAGGGCGTCGACCTGATGCGCAATGCGCCGGTTGACAGTCAGGAAAAAACCATCTGGCTGGGCGGCGGCCACAGAATTTCACCGCTGCTGCCGTGGTACCGCGGCAAAGCCGGTGAACCCATGCAGCCGGAAGCGCAGGCGCTGTGTGACTTCATCATCCGCGAGGTTTTTCCGGCGCCGTTGAGCGTGGTGCTCGATTGTCATTCCGGCTTCGGCTACCGCAATCAGATCTGGTTTCCGTATGCGCGCAGCCGGATTCAGCCGATCAAGCACATCAAGGAAGTCTATTATCTGCGCAAACTGTTCATGCATACGTATCCGCACCAGGAGTATCTGTTTGAGCCGCAATCCAGACATTACCTGGTGCATGGCGATTTATGGGATTTTCTTTATTTACAGGCGGTAGAGCGAAACAGTCTGTTTTTGCCGCTGACGCTGGAGATGGGTTCATGGCGCTGGGTGCGCAAAAATCCCCTGCAAATTATTCGGCTGTCGGGGCTCTATCATCCGACTAAACCGCATCGTCACCGGCGGGTATTAAGAAGTCATCTTATTCTGCTGGATTTTCTGTTGCATGCGACCCTGTCGTACAAAAACTGGCTCGATAAAAGCCAGTCACCCGAAATGGAAGAACTTGCGCTGGCGCTCTGGTATGAGCAGTAGTGTAACGCTGGTATGCATCCGCGGCTTACTGCGCGAGGCCAGGCACTGGGGGGTGTTTACCACCGTGCTTCAGCGGCGGTTCTCCGGCGCGCAAATTATCACTCCCGATATTCCCGGCAATGGCCGACTCAATCACCTGATCAGTCCCGACAAAATTGCCGGCATGACCGAAGCCCTGCGCGCGCAGGTGGCATCGCGCCGAAATCTCACGCTCATCGCCATTTCCATGGGCGGAATGATCGCTATCGACTGGATGACGCGTTACCCGGATGAAGTAAAATCGGCGGTGCTGATCAACACCAGCGTAAGGCGCCTGTCCCCGTTTTATCATCGCCTGCTCCCTTCGGCCGGGCTGCGCATCATAAAAATGCTGTTTCATTCACCGGCGCAGCGTGAAGCCGACATTCTGGCGCTGACATCCAATCAATTCGCCAATGACGCCGCGCAGCTTGCGGCCTGGCAAAGCTGGCAGCGGCAAAACCCGGTTTCCTTAAAAAACGCGGTTCGTCAATGTCAGGCGGCAGTCCGATTCACCGTGCATGCGCAGCCGCATCAGCCCGTACTGATCGTCGCGAGCAAAGCGGACCGCCTGGTCGATTATCGCTGCAGCGTCCGGCTGGCGCAGGCGCTGCACGCCGAATACATTCAGCACGAAACCGCAGGCCACGATCTGCCGCTTGATCAGCCTGAATGGCTGGTGGAAGTGATTTGCCGGTGGGTAATCTAAGAGTGTCTCTAAATTTGTGATTATTCCGGCAACCGTTGGAATGGTACCTATGAAGGCGGTTGATACCTGTCTGTTAAGTGATTTGCACAGCGGTTGCACCTCTAACACTGCGCTCCAAGATATACGCTGCGGTGATAAAGACCCCTGAGCTTCGATGTTCAACCGCCAACCCGGTAATTACGGTGGTGAAATTTTCGCTCAAAATGGTAGAATCAGGAAAACTTTGAAAAGATGCTACAGTTGAGCCGCACTCGTTATGTATCAAATTGAAAATTCGATAGAAATCGACAAAACTTTTATTTTAAAAGAAGACGAAGCGACTTACCATTCTCGCTGTTCCGGTGAATTGCTGCATAGTCAGAAACGTTATCGCCTGATAGATCTTTTCTGTGGCGCCGGAGGGATGTCGTTGGGATTTTCTGAGTTTTTCGGCCAACCGTTCCGATCGGTCTGGGCCAACGACTTTAATCAATTTTGCGGTAATACCTACAATGAAAATTTCGGTCATCATTGTGTAGTCGGAGACATTGTCGAAATACTGGAACAAAAAAAAATAGAGATTCCAAAAGCTGATGTTGTAATCGGCGGCCCTCCGTGTCAAGGTTTCAGTCTCTTAAATAAAAATCGTGAAAATGACCCCCGCAAGGAATTGTGGCGGCCATACCTAGAGGTTGTTGAACGCTCAGGAGCATCAATTTTTGTTATGGAAAATGTGCCACAGTTGCTTGGCACCTTCGAGCATGGTGAAATTGCCGAAGCGGCAAGGTCTCTCGGCTTTCAAGTTTGGCAGGACAAATTAATTGCTGCAGATTATGGAGTTCCTCAAACTCGTACCAGAGCTTTCATTATCGGTTGTAAATTCGCCGATCCGTCTGTGTTATTTCCACCTCGAAAAACCCATTTCAATCCCAATGGGAACAGCAAACCACTAACGCTTCCTTTTAATAAGGAGGAATACCTGTCAACAACCCCGAAGTGGAAAACAGTAAGAGATGCGATTGCCGATTTGCCGCCACCCACAGGGACGGAAATCGGAAATGTCCCTCCCCCTTTAGATTTGCATTTTGGTAGAACCCCCACGGAATTGAGCCGCAAAAGATATCGAGCAATTCCGAAAGAAGGAATGAACCGATTTGATCTCCAAGAAATCGCTCCAGAGTTAACTCCTGAATGCTGGATTAGAAAAAAATCTGGAGGAACGGATTTGTTCGGTAGGCTTTGGTGGGACAAGCCGTCAGTAACGATACGCACCGAATTTTTCAAGCCTGAAAAGGGTCGCTATTTGCATCCTGAACAACACAGACCGATCACTCATCGGGAAGCGGCACGATTTCAAAGTTTTCCTGATAGTTTTAAGTTTTTGGGCTCCAAGATAGAGATAGCCAAACAAATCGGCAATGCTGTGCCGCCTTTACTCGCAGCACGGGTAGCGGATGTTGTGAGATTACTTCTTGATCAAAAGTATGGGCAATGGACGTCTTCTCGAGAGAAAAACGAAGTCAAATTATGTCGCTCGTAAGCGGCAAAAATACCAAGCCGGAAATGGCCGTCCGCTCACTGCTTCACAATTTGGGATTTAGATTCAGGCTCCACCGAAAAAACTTGCCGGGAAAGCCTGATATAACTTTACCGAAGTATAAAAAAGTTATTTTTGTTCATGGCTGTTTTTGGCATGGCCATGCAGATTGTTCGCGCTCTAAACGTCCGTCAACTAATGAAGAATTTTGGTGTGAAAAATTGGATAAAAACATTGAAAGAGACAAAACAACTGTTAATGCTTTAAAGGAATTAGGCTGGGATGTTTTAACTGTTTGGACCTGTGAAGTGAGTGACACGAATAAACTGAAGACCAATCTCCTTTCGTTCCTCGGAAGAGGACAAGAGAATACCAAGTATGAAATCTGAAGAAATCAGAAAAGAACTTCAGGAATTATTAATTAATTTTGAACAGGAATTAAAATCCGATAGTTTGCGGAATAAAGTTCTTTCTCTTGTCCCTTGTTTTAACCATTTGCGCGACCTTGGAAAATCTCTTGTTCCTTCCATCATTGCAAGAAGCGCCAAGGATCGTATACTTCATTATTTTCAAAAATATCCAGCAGTAATCATAAGCGGCGATGAGCTGCTTGTCGTTTCCGGTATCCAGGAATATGCCCGAAGAGTTAGAGAGTTAAAAGTACAGTTCGGGTGGTCGATTGTCAGTGGTCTGACAGCCAAACAAATGGCGGAAGAAAACGAATTCCCTCTTCCAAATATTGATGTAACAGTAATGGGGCCTTCCGATTATATACTGCTTTCTACGCAGGAAGATAGAGATGCGGCCCATCGTTGGAACCTTGCCAATGATATTAGAAGAGAAAATATTTCCGTCCGCGACAAAATATTGAAATATCTGAGGGCGAACGTTGGTCAAAAAGTAACAGGTGAAGAATTGAAATATTTAGCAAAAGATAGATCGGAGTGGGCAAGAAGAGTTAGGGAGTTACGCACTGAATTTGGTTGGCCTGTTGTAACCCAAAATACCGGCCGCCCGGATCTTGAAGTAGGTATGTATCTACTTGAGGCTGATCGCCAAAGCCCTGAACATGACCGGCATATACCCGACCCAGTAAAAAGAGATGTCCTTCGGAGGGATAGTTACAAATGCACCTTATGCAATTGGTCCCACGAAGAATGGAATAGATCAGACCCGCGTCACTTGGAGTTACACCACAAAAAACACCATGCCAAGGGCGGCGACAACACGGAAAGCAACCTGATTACCGTATGTACGGTTTGCCATGACGAGATACACAGGAAAAAATCATCATAACGGCGAGGCTGAAACAGGCGCTGTACATTGACCGCAAAGGGTGCAGGTTTATTGCCCGTCGCCTCCTTTTTGTGTTTCCAGCGGTTGTTTGTTGTGTCCGCCGTGTTCCCTTGCGGCAAGTAAGCTTAACGTTATGCATTAAGGAGCCGTCGGTGATGAAGTCAGTAGTACAAGAAGAAACCACAGGATGTGGAATTGCATCGGTTGCCAACATTCTGAGAAAGACTTATCCGGAAATGAAGGATATAGCAAACGCTATGGATATTTATGCCGAGAACAAATTGCTTTGGTCCGACACTCAGTATGTGAGGAAAATGCCGACCAGTGCTGGAGTTGAAACATCTCCACACCGACATCTACGGCAACCGGGATGATCTTATATGGCAAGATATATATCGTAAAATATTGCGAATTACGATTAAGATCATAATTTCGCTATTTATTGCGATATATATCGCAATAACCGACGATATATGAAAATTTAACCGACATATTCGCAATGTATAACGACTATGAAAATCACTGGCTTACTTACGGATGATGCCGTACTGGCGGAACTGGGCGCACGGATTGCCGGTCGCCGAGTTGAATTGCAGTTGACCCAGGCGGCTGTGGCCGAGCAGGCGGGTATCGCTAAGCGCACACTGGAGCGGATGGAGGCAGGGCAAACGTCGCAGTTGACTACTCTGATTCGTGTACTGCGGGTGCTGGACGCCGCCTCTGGGCTGGATAGTCTGCTTCCGGAATCCGGGAACAGGCCGATGGATTTGTTAAAGCGAAAGGGCAAGATCCGGCAGCGGGCCTCGGGTCGACGTGCCGCAGAGGCGACTGGCAAACCATGGTGCTGGGATGAGAAGCCCTGAGCACGCTTGCGAGACGTCATGAGCACGCTTGCCGAGGTCAGGCTGTGGGGTAAAACCATCGGCGCTGTTGCACTGCAGGATGGAGAGGAGGTCGCCAGCTTTGAATACGATGCGGCATTCGCGCAAAGCGGCATTCAGGTCGCGCCGGTTGTGATGCCGCTGTCCCGGCACGTGTACCGCTTTCCCGCGCTTTCCCGTCCGACATTTCTCGGGCTGCCCGGCCTGCTGGCCGACTCGTTGCCCGACAAATTCGGCAATGCGCTGATTGATGCCTGGCTTGCATCGCAGGGACGGCAACCGGGTTCCTTTAACGCGGTTGAGCGGCTTTGTTATACCGGTGAACGCGGCATGGGTGCGCTGGAATTTGCCCCCGCCATCGGTCCCAGGGCAAAGCAGACCACGCACATCGAGGTCGGCCAGCTGGTTGAGCTGGCATCGGCGGTATTGACCCACCGAAATAACCTGCAAGCGTCTTTCGCGGCTGAAGGCAGCGAAGATGCGCTGAGGGATATTCTGCGCGTGGGTACATCCGCCGGTGGCGCGCGGGCAAAGGCGGTCATCGCATGGAACCCGAAAACCAATGAAGTGCGCTCTGGTCAGGTCAAGGCCGACAAGGAATTTGAATACTGGCTGCTGAAATTTGACGGCGTCAGTGGCAACAAGGATAAGGAACTGGAAGACCCGAAGGGATACGGGGTGATCGAGTATGCGTATTACCTGATGGCGCTTGAATGCGGCATTGAAATCAGTGAATGCCGGCTGTTCAAAGAGAATGGCCGGTCGCATTTCATGACGCGGCGCTTTGATCGCCTTGCCGGCGGCGAGAAACTCCACATGCAATCACTCTGCGCCCTGGCGCACTACGACTTCAACATGGCGGGCGCTTATAGCTACGAGCAGGCGTTTCTGGTGATGCGGCAACTGCAGATGCCCATGCAGGCCATCGAGCAATTGTTTCGGCGCATGATATTTAACATCGTGGCTCGTAATCAGGATGACCACGTGAAAAATATTGCCTTCCTGATGAATAAATCCGGCGAGTGGTCGCTATCGCCGGCCTTTGATATGACCTACAGCTATAATCCTGCGGGTGCGTGGACGGCAAGCCATCAGATGACAATGAATGGAAAACGCGACAATTTCACGATGGAAGACTTTAACGCCTGCGCAAAGACTGCTTTGCTGAAACGGGGACGCGCTGCGAAAATCGTTGCCGATGTGCAGACGACGGTATCGAAATGGCCATCGTTTTCGGAAAAGGCGGGTGTGCCCGATGGTGTGCGCGAAAATATTCAGCGCACATTAAATCTGAAACCTTATTCATGAAGCCAAACGAATACAAAACCATCCAGGCCCGAATCCTTGGCTATGCCAAGGCCATCGGATGGATCTTTGTGCCCAGAGAGGAAGCTGAGCAGCGGCGTGGGTTTGAACCGCAGATGACACAGATGAGCGCAGATGCAGAACTGCAAAAAGAATATCTGCGTAAATCTGCGAAATCTGCGGTTAAACGTTTTTCGGACGGCAAGGGCTTGTCCCTGTTCTTCGACGACCTGCTCGACGCCAAGCTGCGGGAATTCAATCCGCGCTACTTTGATGCCGAGGGCGCGTTGCTTGGGCAATTCCGGCATCTGCGCACCGATATTTATGGCAACCGCGAATTTGTCGAGTATCTGCGCAACCGGGGCAAGTTCTTCGACCACGAGGAAAAGCGCGAGCGCGACCTGATCCTGATCGATTACGTCGATCCGCTGCGCAATGTTTTTGAGGTTACCGAGGAATGGGTCTTTCACAACGGCCACTACGGCACGCGGGAGGATGTCGTCTTTCTCATCAACGGTATCCCGGTGCTGGTGATCGAGTACAAGAACGTCAACAAGGACGAGGTGATTGCCCTGGTGGGCCAGTTTTTTACGCTGCTGGAGAAGGCGGACAGGATTTAAAGCGATGGCGACACTGGATCAAAAGCGCGAGTTTAAAAATCGAACCTACCACTGGGCAGAAAAACTTGAAGTGGAGGTGGTATGGCTTGGTGTGCGTACGATGCGCAATAAATGGGCTTCCTGCTCCACCAACGGACACCTCAACTTCAGTACGGATCTACTCGGGCTCAGGCAGGAATTGTGGGACTACGTCATTGTCCACGAGCTGCTCCACTTCTGTGTTCCAAACCATGGAAAACTTTGGAAAAGCCTGATGCGCGTCCACCTGGGTGAGTATGAGGCCTATGAAATCGAGTTAAAGAAAATAGCGCATAGCATTGCGCAGCAACGGGCGCGTCAATGGTGAAGCCAGTGGTACAGGAAGAAACCACAGGATGTGGAATTGCATCGGTTGCCAACATTCTGGGAAAGACTTATCCGGAAATGAAGGCTATCGCAAACGCTATGGGTATTTATGCCGAGAACAAATCGCTTTGGTCCGATACCCGGTATGTGAGGAAAATGCTGACCAGTGCTGGAATTGAGGCATCTCCCAATGAAATTCCTTTTGTATCATGGGACGCATTACCCGACCTGGCCTTGTTATCCATCAAGCACCATCAGGAAGACGGCAAAAATTTCTGGCACTGGGTTGTTTTTAAGCGTGTCAATGGTGGAGCATTTGTGCTGGATTCGGCAGACTATCTGCCATCCAATGTCCGAGTGGACTTTGATGAAATGCACCCCAAGTGGTTTATCGAGGTCAAGAATACAGAACAAAGTTAGATCGTGTGAAGCCGCGATCAGAACCGTTTGTTGGACGGGCCCGGTTGAATTTCTGTAAATTCTGTTATGGAAATATGTCTCTGGATGTGGTGGTGTCACTAGGAGGCTGTCCGAGAATAGCGATCGTAGCGAGAGCGAGGCTGGTTGAGCGGGATTTTTCGATTATTTGAGGCGAATAGTCGTTCTATT
>CAZXBP010000132.1:0-8411 GCA_964639015.1 uncultured Nitrosomonas sp. | reverse complement strand
GTATGAATAAATGGAACAGCCTGAACAATATCAGCTTATCCAAATGGTGAGTCACACTATGGTATTTATAGCACACTGCTTTTTAATTCCGGCCACGTTGCAATTCGTTGTAATAACGCGTTATTACAACGAATTGCACCTTACCGGAAATAAAAATCAACGCACTCTAAATCCCATTCAACTGAGGTTTTTAGGATTACCGCTTTACAGGCCCGTCAGATTCGGCCCTGTAAAGATTCGCAGCACACAGCGTAAACTTCACCGCCATTCCATAGCACTTACAGCGTGAATTTTTTATCACCGGTCATTTAAACTGAATCATACTATGTCCACCCGCAATCCCGGTATTTCAAACACATCCGCTTTTCAACAACGCAGTCTCGATACCGTCTGGCATCCATGTACCCAGATGAAGCAGCATGAAACGTTCCCGCTTGTGCCCATCGTGCGCGGCAAGGGGGTCTGGCTTTTTGACGCAGAGGGCAACAAATACATGGATGCGATCGGCTCCTGGTGGGTGAATCTTTTCGGTCATGCCAACCCAAAAATCGGCGCGGCAATCAAGGATCAACTCGATAGAATCGAACATGTCATGCTCGCAGGCTTCACGCATGAGCCCGTCATCGCCTTGTCCGAACGTCTGAAAGCGATTACGCCCGGCGATCTCGGACATTGTTTTTATGCCAGCGACGGTGCGTCAGCAACCGAAATCGCATTGAAAATGAGTTTCCATTACTGGCAACTTGCCGGAAAAACCCATAAGACCCGGTTTGTCAGTCTGCAAAATGATTATCACGGTGAAACGCTCGGCGCTTTGTCAGTCACCGATGTCGCTATTTTCAGGACGACCTATGCGCCATTGCTGCGGCCCTGCACGCATGTCATGACGCCGGACTGGCGTTATGCCGGACCGGGAGAATCTGCTGAAGATTATGCGCTGCGCGCGGCAGCTGCGCTTGAGGAACATCTGGCCCGGCATCATACCGAAACCGCCGCGTTGATAATCGAACCGCTGATCCAGGGTGCAACAGGCATGGGTATGTACCATCCGGTTTATCTCGAACGCGCCCGGGAAATCTGCGACCGGTATCAGGTGCATCTGATCGCCGATGAAATCGCGGTCGGCTTCGGCCGCACCGGCACTATGTTTGCCTGCGAACAGGCCGATATCACGCCGGATTTCCTGTGCCTGGCAAAAGGCCTGAGCGGCGGCTACCTGCCGCTTTCGGTCGTACTGGCAACCGACACGATCTACCAGCGTTTTTATGACGATCAGTCGGCGCATGCTTTCCTGCATTCGCACACGCACACCGGCAACGCGCTGGCGTGCCGCGCCGCGCTGGCGGTACTCGATATTTTCCAACAGGACAATGTTTTGGAAAATAACAGAACCCGGGCGCGATACCTCAACACTGCCGCAATCAGGTTGTCATCGCACCCCAGAGTTCGCCATTTCCGTAACTGCGGCATGATCTGGGCGTTTGAAGTCGATACCGGCATCGAGCACTTTTCACAGCATTTTTTTCAGGCCGGACTGCAACAGCGCCTGTTGCTGCGTCCGCTCGGTAAAACGGTTTATTTCATGCCGCCTTATATCATCTCCGACGCGGAAATTGATTTACTTGTCGACGGAACAATGCATATACTCAATTCACTCAATGAATAACTGAATAACACTACCCCTATTTATTTTATGCAACTGACATTTCATGGCGCCGCGGGCGAAGTCACCGGATCGTGCTACCTGATAGAAACAGGCGAATTACGCTTTCTTGTCGATTGCGGCATGTTTCAGGGCGGACGCGAAGCGGACAAAAAAAATCGCACCGCATTTGACTTTGATCCCGAAACCATCGATTTCGTCCTGCTCACGCATGCGCACATCGATCATTCCGGTCTGCTGCCACGGCTACGCGTCTGGGGATTCAGAGGGCCAGTCTACGCGACTTCGGCTACCAGCGATCTGCTGCAAGTCATGCTTAAGGACAGTGCGCACATCCAGGAAAAGGAAGCCGAATGGCGCAATAAAACCCGGCGCGACAAGCATTCGAGAAACAGTGCCACGCAGGAATACGCGCCCCTGTACACCGTAGCGCAGACGGAACATTTTCTCAAACAGATACAAAGCGTGGCCTATGACACTGAAATCAAGCCCCATTCTTCGGTGCGATGCATTTTCCGGGATGCCGGTCATATTCTGGGTTCTGCGATTATCGAGCTTTGGCTGAGCGAAGGCGCCGTGACCAAAAAAATCGTCTTTTCAGGCGACCTGGGTCAGCCGGGCCATCCGATCGTGCGCGACCCGACACCGATACGGCAGACCGATATTCTGCTGGTCGAATCGACCTATGGCAACCGACTGCATCGCAACATGCTCGAAACGCTTGATGAACTGGTGCTCGCCATTAACACCACACTGTCAGAAAAAGGCGGCAACGTCATTATTCCCGCATTCACTGTCGGACGCACGCAGGATCTGCTGTTTTTACTGATCGATCTGTATCGCGCGGAAAAGCTCGGCGAAATGGATATTTATGTGGACTCGCCCATGGCGCTGGCGGCAACCGACATTACCATGAAGCATCTCGCGCTGCTCGATAAGGAAACGCTGGATGCCGTACAGTGGATGAGCGGCGACGGCAGGAAACCGCGGATTCATTTCGTCCAGGATGTTGAAGAATCCATGCACCTGAACACCATCCGCCACGGCGCCGTGATCATCTCGGCGAGCGGCATGTGCGATGCCGGCCGCATCAAGCACCATCTCAAATACAACCTGGGCCGGCCGGAATGCAGCATCATCATCACCGGCTTTCAGGCGGCAAGAACATTGGGGCGGCGTCTGGTGGACGGCGCCCGGATTGTCAAAATATTCGGCGAAGATATTCCCGTCCGGGCGGAAATTTACACCATCGGCGGACTGTCCGCGCATGCCGATCAGGCAGCCTTACTGGATTGGCTCAGACACTTCACGCAAACACCGGAAAAAACATATATCGTGCACGGTGAAATCAACAATGCAAACGCATTGCTGTCCGCCATCAAAAGCCGGTTAGACTGGGATCATGTTTTCGTACCCGGCCACAAAACAACGGTTACGCTGTAGAGCATCTGTTCGAAACAGCTTGCTTTATAGCTTATTCAACGCACTGTCCAGGGCGCCCCTGCATTCGTCGCGTTTGCCACCCAGATCCAGCATACCTGCGGTACGCATGCATTCAAGATATTCAAACTGAACATCATTGCGTTTCTGCGCATGCTCGATTTTCGTTGACAGCCGCTCCATCTGCTTCAGCACGGCCTGCAGATCGATAGTGCCGATTGCCGCACCGATTCCTTCTATGCTGGTTTTCGTATCGTCGAGTTTTTTCAGCGATTCCTGATTGATTTTGTTCACCTGCTGCGTGATGGCCCGGTTCGCCTGGCTGGAATACTTGCGCAACTCATCGACATTCTGCTGGGTAATCGCCGCAAGTTTTTCTTCATAATTGCCGAGCTCACCCTGAATAAATGTATTGATGTCTTTTTCAAAACTATCCAGCGTATTATCGATTTCCTGCTTGAAAGCACTCATTTTGTTTTCCAGCAGATGATTGACTTCAGTTTCCAGGCGTTTCACCACATCGCCGGAAATTTTTTCGACTGGAACAGGCTTCCTTGATTCGATGATTTCGCTTTTTGCGACGCTCACGCTGGTTTTGATATCATCGGCAAACAATTTCTGCCTGTCGTCAATCCGGCCTAATGCATACTTCTCATTCTCCGCCATGAGCCACGACAGCATAATCAATTCCTTGCGTTCATTGACATCAAGGCCTTTGATCAGCTCGTCGAGCAGACTCTCCGCAACGGATTCATCGTTGAGGTTGCTTGTATATTCAATATTCGCTTCGCGCAGAAAAGTCTGCAAATTGCCATGCAGCGCATCGACATTCGCCTGCGCGCGGGACAGCTCGGTCGATTGGCGCATGAGTTCATAGGGCAGATAGCCGACCAGCAGCACCAGACTGAGGGAATAAATGGTCCATTGCCATGCTTTGGTTTTCAGAAAGAACAGGTAACCGAGCAATAAAAAAATCAACGCCACAGCCGGTGAAACGATCAGCGCAATTTCCAGCCAGCTGCGTCTGGCCAGTTCGTCAAAAGAAAACAAATTCGATAGTTCTGCGATATATTCATTCATTGGCGATTCTCCCCCTATCATCTTCCAAATTGTAGTGCGCGTAAATTCAGGCTATTGCTTTGCACCGCTCTGCATAGCGGACGCATCGATCAATTGTCCGGCAGACGCTCAGCCCAGAAACAGCTTATACGCCGGATTTTTGCTCTCATCCCAGTAACGATAACCCAGCTGATCAAGAAAATTCTTGAAGTCCGTTTTTTCATCCGGCGGCACCTGAATGCCGATCAGCACCCGTCCGTAATCGGCGCCATGATTGCGGTAGTGAAACAGGCTGATATTCCAGTTATGGCTCATGGCATTGAGAAAATCCATCAGCGCGCCGGGTCGGTCCGGGAATTCAAACCGGTACAGAATTTCATTTTTAATCTCGGGCGCATGTCCGCCGACCAGATGACGGATATGCAGCTTGGCCATTTCATTATTGCTCAGATCCAGCGTATTCAATCCACTATTCTGCAAATCAGCGACGAGCTTTTCGGTTTCATCGCGGTTACGCACCGAAATACCGACAAAAACACGCGCTTCCTTCGGGTCGGCGTAGCGATAGTTAAATTCGGTTATGCTTTTTGCGCCCAGCAGGTTACAGAATTTCTTAAAACTGCCGGGCTTCTCCGGAATGATGACCGCCATTACCGCTTCGCGGTGTTCGCCGATTTCCGCGCGCTCGGAAATATGCCGCAACCGGTCGAAATTCATATTGGCGCCTGAGGCAATGCCAATCAGTGTCTGATGCAGAATATTTTCCCGTTCCACATAGGTTTTGATGCCGGCAATTGAAAGCGCGCCCGACGGCTCGAGTATGGTGCGCGTATCTTCAAAAACATCTTTGATCGCCGCACAGATTTCGTCAGTATCGACCAGAATGACTTCATCAACCAGTTCACGGCACAAGCGGAACGTTTCTTTGCCAACCTGCTTGACCGCCACGCCATCGGCAAACAGCCCGACCTGCGATAACTTGACGCGGCGGCCGCTTTGCAGTGAACGGAACAGGGCGTTGGCGTCAACCGGCTCAACACCGATAATTTTGATTTCAGGATAAAGTCTTTTGGCATACGCAGCCACGCCCGAAATCAGCCCGCCGCCGCCCACCGGCACGAACATCGCGTGAATATTTCCGGTATGCTGGCGTAAAATTTCCATGCCGACCGTGCCCTGACCGGCGATCACATCCGGATCGTCATACGGGTGGATAAACGTCGCCTGATGTGCTTCGGACAGTTCCATCGCATGTTCATAGGCATCGCTGTAGGAATCGCCATGCAGCACCACTGTCGCTCCACGCGCCATGACTGCCTGCACCTTGATCTGCGGCGTAGTTACCGGCATCACGATGGTGGCGCTGCAACCCAGTTTTTTCGCGGCCAGCGCCACGCCCTGCGCATGATTACCGGCTGAAGCCGCTATAACGCCGCGATTACGCACTTCCGGAGACAGCTTGAACATCTTGTTATACGCGCCGCGCAGTTTGAAAGAAAAAACCTGCTGCAAATCCTCGCGCTTGAGCAGCACCTGATTATGGATACGCGCGGACAGGATAGGCATGTCATCGAGCGGCGTCTGTTCCGCAACATCATAAACCTGCGCCGTCAGGATTCTTTCAAGATAATTATTTTTCATAACCGCATGGAAATACAACAAAATAAAGGGTGCATTGTAGCCGCAATTATAGCGCTGGACGATGCAACATGACGCTGCATCATCAAAAATTCATGAGATTTTTTCCCCACTGCGCCAGCGCATCGAGAATTTGCAGCGCTTCTGCATTGTCAGCCTTTTCGGTGCGCAAAGCGGACAACTGGCCAAAATAGCGCTCAATCGTCAAACTGTCTCCACCGATTCCCTGCGTCAGACGCTGTTCGCGCAACTGCCGCCAGCGCTCATGCTCATCGGCAGTCAATGTCTGCGGCCAGTTTCGCGCACGGTAACGGAAAAACAACTCCGGCAACCGCCAGTCGTGAAACTCAAAATGGGCGGCGGCCAGCGCCTGCGGCGCGGCGCGTCGTATCTGCGCCAGCAGCGGCGAATCGGCGCTGTCGAAAAAACCGTCATACAATGCCTGATCGACATCCTCCGCCGGTTCGAATGCCCTGCCAGTATAAGCCGAAGCCACACGCTGCGCAAAATCGGTTTTTTCACAATAGGCCTTGAGTTTGCGCCAGTGCCGCTCACAGACATCAGGATCGATGCCGATACGCCCGGCAGCCTGCGCGTTGAGTGTATTGCGCGGCGCCAGCGCCGGGCATTTGTTGATTTTCACCGACTTGACCGGCAAACGCTGTTCCCCGTCCGGCATATCGTCATTGCGGGTAAACAGATACCGCCCCAGCGATTCAACATCCCTGTCCAGAAACATCTCCGGATCGTGACGCAGGTCATAAACCAGCACGCTGTTCGGATTGCCCGGTTCGGCGGCAAGCGGCATTACCAGCGTGGTGCATCCGCTGCTGGCCGGATACATGCGCGAGGTATGCACGACCGGCGTATAGCCGAATAAATCGAGCAATTCCGCCGCGCGCCGTTTATTGCGCAACTGATACAGCCAGCTGTAAAGCCGCGGCTGCCGTTCATGCAGCAGACGCGCCAGCCCGATCGTGGCGCGCACATCGGACAGCGCATCGTGCGCCGACCCATGCGCGATGCCATTCGCGGCGGTTAAATCCTCAAGCCGGAAGCTTGGCTGTTCGTCCTGTTTACCCTGCTCTCCCCTCTCCGTTGCACGCCGCGGCCATTCAATGCCTTCAGGCCGCAAAGCATAGGTCATGCGCACCAGATCGATGATGTCCCAGCGTGAATTGCCGTTCTGCCATTCGCGCGCGTAAGGATCGTAAAAATTGCGATAAAGCGTGTAGCGCGTCACTTCATCGTCAAAACGAAGCGTGTTATAACCCAGTCCGCAGGTATTGGGCTGCGCAAGCAGGGCATGGATTTTTCCGATAAAATCGGCCTCCGTGACACCTTTTTCATCCGCCTGCTGGGGCGTAATCCCTGTAATCAGGCAGGACATCGGCTGCGGCAGAACATCGCGCGGCGGCTTGCAGTAAATCACCAGCGGCTCGCCGATTTCATTGAATGCCTCATCCGTGCGCACACCGGCAAACTGCACCGGTCTGTCGCGCCTCGGATCGACACCGGTCGTTTCGTAATCATGCCAGTATAATGTTGTCGCCATTAGCGGCCAGCTCCTCTTCGATTGAATCCACTTTGAAATCACACAGCATCCCCATTATAGTTGCAGTTTTTTGCAACGTTTATCAAGGAGAAAACAACATGGCGCGCAAACTGATCAGTTCCGGATCAACATTCGAGCAGGAAATCGGCTATTCCCGCGCGATCCGCGCAGGCGACTGGATACTGGTTTCCGGCACCACCGGCTTCGACTACAGCAACATGACCATATCCGACGACCTGGTGGAACAGGCCGAACAGTGTTTCAAAAATATTGAAGCCGCATTGAAGGAAGCCGGCAGCAGCCTGAAGGATGTCGTGCGCGTAACCTATGTGCTGCCAAATGCTGACGACTTTCCCAAATGCTTTCCGGTTACGCGCAAATATTTCGGCGATGTCAGGCCATCGGCGATGATGCTCACCGCGGGCTTGTCCGACCCCCGTATGAAAATTGAAATTCAGGTGACCGCGTATTGCGGTGATTAGCGGTCGATTACAAGCAATAAAAGCAAATTGCTGAAAATAACGATTCGGAAAATTACCATCGATCCGGCAGGAATGCATGAACTGCCGGATTTTTATATGACTTCCTCAGAACTTGCTCAAGATCCTGAACGGATTCTTAGAAGTACTGAATCATCAAATAGATATACGCCGGAATAAAAATACATAATGCGATAATAACGAGTTTTTTCATAGTTCTAGCTCCTCCTGTCAGATACTCGATAATTATTATTTTAGGAAGCCCAAGTAAAACGCATCCCGGGCTTTTTCGTCAAGTATTATCTACGATGTCCTATTATCGGGAATCATGTTCATGGCATGGTATTGCGATGACGCAATACCATTGAATTGAAACGCCTGGATCGATTTTCTCGTGATAATTTTGATTGCCCCTGTTGCATACTATGGTTTTCAGAACTGACTCCAAAGCCGGGGTTATTGCTCATAGACGCGTTCATTTCGTTTGTGAAGCCAGGCAAGTTTGCTAGAAGGCTGTCCGAAAATAGCGATCGTAGCGAGGGCGAGGCTGGTTGAGCGGGATTTTTCGATCATTTGA
>CAZXBP010000131.1:0-8413 GCA_964639015.1 uncultured Nitrosomonas sp. | reverse complement strand
GCTGCGGACGATTCTGGCTGGCTGGATTTTCCGATCCTTTTCGTTGAACAAAACGACTATTCGCCTCAAATGATCGAAAAATCCCGCTCAACCAGCGTCGGCCTCACCGCGATCACTATTCTCTGACACCATCCTAGTATTTCTGTATAACCTTGTCCGGATCTTCGTGTAATAAACTTGACAGCTCGGTTAACGCCTGTTTGTATACCTTGCGCTTGAATTCAACAACTGTATCCAATTCAACCCAGTAATGATTCCATCGCCATGCATCAAATTCAGGATGCGCACTTTTCCGCAAGGATACATCACTGTCCCGACCAATCAAGCGCAATAAATACCAGATCTGTTTCTGTCCCTTATAGTTTCCTCGCCATTCACGCCTGATCCATTTTTCCGGAACTTCATAACGCAACCAGTCACGCGTACGACCAACAATCTTAACATGATTGGGAAGCAGACCGATTTCTTCGGTCAGTTCGCGATACATAGCCTGCTCGGGGCTTTCTCCGGACTTTATTCCGCCCTGAGGAAATTGCCAGGAATTTTGCCTGATTCTTTTACCCCAAAAAACTTCATTTCTCGAATTCAGCAGGATAATACCAACGTTTGGACGATATCCATTACGGTCAATCATGTTAAAAAATCCATTTGACCCATTAAAATAATATAGATTTTTTCATATTTTTTTACAGAATTGAAGTGGTATTAACATTAAGCAGACGAATCAATACTTTCAAAATCCGAATTTTAACATCATTTGATTTCGCGGATTCTTTCCCGTGAGACTTAACCATACTTGAGCCAACATTTCAAGGTAGAATTGCATCCTTTTTTAATCATTGATGGAACCAAGCATGCGTGTCTCGCAATTCTTTATTTCGACACTCAAAGAGGCGCCCGCAGAGGCCGAACTTGTCAGTCACAACCTTATGCTGCGCGCAGGACTTATTAAACGGCTTGGCAGCGGATTATATACCTGGATGCCGCTTGGTTTAAGGGTATTGCGAAAAGTAGAACATGTTGTCCGCGAAGAAATGGATAACAGCGGCGCGATAGAATTACTCATGCCCGCCATTCAACCCGCTGAATTATGGCAGGAATCCGGACGCTGGGATGTTTTTGGACCGCAAATGCTGAAGATAAAAGATCGCCATGAGCATGACTTTTGTTTTGGTCCGACGCACGAGGAAGTTATAACAGATATTGCACGGCGCGAAATAAACAGTTACCGTCAGTTACCGCTTAACTTCTACCAGATTCAGACAAAGTTCCGTGATGAGATCCGTCCACGCTTTGGAGTCATGCGTGCCCGCGAATTTCTGATGAAAGATGCTTATTCTTTTCATACTGACACGGATAGTCTGGAAGAAACTTATCAATTAATGTTTCAGACATACAGTCGCATTTTTACACGACTGGGTTTGAAATTCCGCGCGGTCGCCGCCGACACCGGCGCAATTGGCGGCAGCGGATCGCATGAATTTCATGTTCTGGCTGATTCCGGTGAAGATGCCATCGCATTTTGCCCGGATTCTGATTATGCTGCCAACATTGAACTGGCAACATCACGTCTCCCTGCTGATACCTCGCAGCAAGAATCGTTTAACGAAATTAAGAAAATAGCAACACCCGATCAAAAATCCTGTACTGATGTCGCTGAATTTCTTGGCATTCCTTTATCGAGAACTGTCAAAACTCTGGCAGTTACAGCCGGCGGCAAGCCTTATTTGCTGTTACTGCGCGGCGATCATCAACTGAACGAACTCAAAGCCAGAAAGATTCCATTTCTGGCTGATTTCGAAATGGCCAGCGAAGAAACCATTTTGAATGCAACCGGCACTGTTCCTGGATTTATAGGGCCAGTCGGATTAGACATGGAAATTATAGTCGACTGCGCCGTAATGGAAATGCGCAATTTTGCCTGTGGCGCAAACGAAGCAGGATTTCACTATATCAATGTTAATTTTGACCGCGACATCAAAGTGCCTCGACATGTTTTTGATATCCGTAATGTCTGTCCGGGTGATCTTTCGCCGGATGGCAAAGGTATTCTTGAAATCTGCCGCGGCATTGAAGTCGGACATATATTTAAATTGCATACAAAATATTCGCAGCACATGAAGGCAACCTATCTGAGCGCAGCTGGACAATTACAAAACTTAGAAATGGGATGTTATGGCATCGGTATTTCGCGTATCGTTGCGGCCGCGATAGAGCAAAATCATGATCAGCGCGGCATTATTTTTCCGGAAAGCATGGCGCCGTTTCAATTAGCCATTATTCCAATCGGAATGCACAAAAGCGACCAGGTCAACAGAGAAACCGAGAAGCTTTATAAACTGTTCCTCAGCAATGGTATTGAAGTTCTTCTGGATGACCGTAATGAACGTCCAGGAGTCATGTTTGCCGATATGGAACTGACTGGCATACCGCATCGTATCGTCATAAGCGATCGTGGATTAATACAATCAACTGCCGAATACAAAGGCCGTACTGACCAGGATGCACGCACCGTTTCCTTGCATGAAATAGTTTCGTTTATGCTAAATAAATTATGTACAAATTAATTTTACTTCTTTTCGTTTTGCCGCATGCACCTACAGCGCATGCCAATAGACAGCATTATGAAAAACTTATCGTCAGCGCACATACCTTTTTATATACCGTAATCAATGATGAAGCCGTCACATATCAACAATACGCCAGCCTGACAAAAGACGATGATTGGTTGACTGTCATGAGTGAACGGCTCAAGCGATTCAAACCGGATCAATACGAACGTGAAGCCTTTTTACGCACAGTCTATTACGAAGCGAAACGCGCCGGTCTCGATCCACAGCTCATACTCAGCGTCATTCAGGTTGAAAGTGGTTTCAAGAAATATGCCATATCACATGCCGGCGCACGTGGATACATGCAAATCATGCCGTTCTGGGTTGAAACCATAGGAAATCATAAACACAATCTATTTCATCTCCGCGTCAATTTGCGTTATGGCTGCATGATTCTGAGACACTATCTTGATAAAGAAAATGGCGATTATTTTCGCGCGCTGGGGCGCTATAACGGCAGTCTCGGACAGGCTTCCTATCCTCAAATGGTTTTCAATTTATGGTTTGGTGTCTGGCATTATTCAAATAATGCTGCATAAAAGCGCCTGATTTTATCACTACATCACCTGGAATCAATGAATGCTTCGATACTTTCCCGCGTAACAATACCGAGCCTCCGTGCCGCTGGCCGGCCATCCGGATCAAAAAAGTAAGTACTCGGCAACATAGAGATATCATCCAGTTGTGATGCGATACGCCTGTTGCCAAGAATTGTCGGATAACTGATTGACATTGATTTCACAAATTTCATTATCACATCCGGATCAGAAAATTCCATTGCGACACCGATCACCATAACATCTTTCCGGTTCTCGTAAAGTGTAATTAAATCAGGAATTTCCTCCAGACAAGGAGGACACCAGGTTGCCCAGAAATTGACGACAACCCAGCGTCCCTTATAATCAGCCAGCGTATGAATCTTACCTTGCGTATCCTTAAACTGGAACGCTTCGGCCTGCGACACAAGCAACAGCAAAGCAATACCGGTTGCAATTCCGATACTATGGCTATTTATTTTCCGCATCTATCACTCTGATTATTTGTACCATTATCAAACCTGCGGATGCTCTCTTTCCAATTTGCTGTGCAGTTTATTCAATGCACTCAAATACGCTTTCGCCGACGCTACGACAATATCCGTATCCGCACCATGGCCGTTGACGATACGACCGGATTTTTGCAGGCGCACAGTTACTTCACCCTGCGCATCCGTACCACTTGTTATATTGTTCACGGAAAACAACTGCAATTCAGCTCCGCTTGTCAGCAATTTTTCGATTGCACGAAACGTTGCGTCAACAGGCCCGCTGCCCTCAGATTCGGCATGCAATTCATTGCCATTATCGGATATCACCAGCCTCGCATACGGAATTTCCCCTGTCTCGCAATGAATGACGAGCGACAATAAACGATACCGCTCCTGAAGTACCAGCGCTTCATCGGAAATCAGCGCGTGCAAATCTTCATCGAAAATTTCATGTTTTTTATCCGCCAGTTCTTTAAAACGCAAAAACATATTATTGAGCATTTCTTCCGATTCAAACTCAATACCCAGTTCTTTCAATCGACTCCGGAAGGCATTGCGCCCGGAGTGTTTGCCCAGCAATAATTTATTTGCGCCCCAGCCCACATCTTCAGCGCGCATTATTTCGTAAGTCTCGCGATGCTTCAGTACGCCATCCTGATGAATTCCAGATTCATGCGCAAACGCATTCGCGCCTACGATTGCCTTATTCGGCTGTACCGGAAAACCGGTTATTCCGGATACAAGTTTACTGGCCGGAACAATCTGTTTCGTGTCAATTTTTGTATCGCAGGGGAAATAATCCTGCCTTGTTCGTACCGCCATGACCACTTCCTCGAGAGACGCATTTCCGGCTCTCTCGCCAAGGCCATTAATCGTGCATTCAACCTGACGTGCCCCATAAATAACCGCTGAAAGCGAATTTGCAACCGCCATTCCCAAATCATTATGGCAATGCACTGAAAATACCACCTTATCTGAGTTGGGGATACGTTCACGGAGGATACGGATCAAATTACCAAACTGTTCCGGCATGGTGTATCCAACCGTATCAGGGATATTTATCGTAGTAGCGCCTGCATCAATAACTTTTTCGATAATTCGGCATAAGAAATCTGTCTCGGAGCGTCCGGCATCTTCTGGAGAAAAATCTATATCATTCGTATATTCGCCTGCCCATCTAACCGCTTTAACAGCTTGCTCAATGACCTGCTCGGGCGACATGCGTAATTTATTTTTCATGTGAATGTGAGACGTCGCTATGAACGTATGTATGCGCGCAGCACCTGTTCCTTTGAGTGCTTCGCCAGCTCGTCTGATATCGGACTCAATTGCGCGCGCAAGACCGCAGACTATACTGTCTTTAACTGACTCTGCAACAGCCCTGACTGCTTCGAAATCACCATTGGAAGCGGCGGGAAACCCTGCCTCAATTACATCAACTCCCATCCGCTCCAACTGCCAGGCAATGCGAAGTTTTTCTTCTTTCGTCATGGATGCACCGGGGCTTTGCTCACCATCACGCAAGGTCGTATCAAAAATAATCAAATGTTCCTGCATTTATACTCTCCACATATGGAAGAAAATTAAATCGTGACAAAATCCGTAAATCGGATTTAATTAAGAAAAAAATGGATGAGATACGATCTTATTCTGTGCGCGCGGGGCGCAGCAGTCGTCCTGCCTGGGGCGATAGCGTATAAAGATGAAACAGCGTGATCCGGGAAGCAATACTCATACTGCAAGAATATAATTATTTTTTTTCTTTTATGCAACAAGTTTGGTTCAATTCTACTCGGAACCAATAGTTTCACTTTTCTTTTTATTTTTAAAAAAGCGCCAGAATTTTATAAGATACCCGGAAGAAGCATACCCGGCAAAAAGACAAAACAGGACTACCGGAGGGTGACTTGGAATCAGCACAAAAAAGAACAGAACCAGTAATAAAATCGTGACAAACGGCACTCTTCTGCGCAGATTGATTTCCTTACCGCTATAGAATGGAATGTTGCTGACCATGGTTAGTCCGGCAAAAAGTGTAACTATCAAAGCCAGCCACTTGACATCATTTCCCGCCACGTTAAAGTCCATCGCTACCCATATCAGCCCGGCAATCAAGGCAGCCGCTGCAGGACTGGGTAATCCCTGAAAAAAACGCTTGTCTACGACTTCAATGTTGGTATTAAAACGCGCCAGCCGCAGTGCGGCACAGGCACAATAGATGAATGCGGCAATCCAACCCCATTGCCCCATTTCCCGCAGCGCCCATTCATACATAATCAACGCGGGTGCCACACCGAATGACACCATATCGGACATGCTGTCATATTCGGCGCCGAATTCGCTTTGCGTATCCGTCATCCGTGCGACACGACCGTCCAGTCCATCCAGCACCATAGCGATCAATATGGCAATTGCAGCATATTCGAAATTAGCGTTTATCGCTTGAATAATCGCGTAAAACCCAGCGAACAATGCCGCAGTTGTAAACAAATTCGGCAGTAAATATATTCCGCGACGGCGCAGGCGAAATTGGTTGGCAGGCGCTTCAGGCTGTGCGGCAGACTCTGGGTGTGTATCAGGCATAAACAATATTAATGAATATGATGAAGCTGTTGATCAATATTTTGCACTCGCGCTTTCAAAAAACCAGGCTTGTGCTGCGGATATTCAGTTCTAAAGGCTTCTCTAAAAATCCAGATCTGCGCACATCCGCGTCGCGGATTGCCTGCTTGCTCCGTTTTTCACTGCACTTGGTGACGCGTAAAAAGTGCGTTGGTTTTTATTTTTGGCAAGGCACAATGAGGCGTAATAACGCGTTATTACAACGAATTGTAACGCAGGAAAAATTAAAAAGCGGCGTACTATAAACACCATAGCTTGACTCACCATCCAGATGAACCAGCATTGCTAGAATTGTTTCATGTATTCATATCGTTAGTCATCCCGGATAACGGTCAACGGAGGTTTTTAGGTTTAATCATCAAAGCGATCAGAACAAATACTGAAGGATCAGTAGCTGTACCTATCACATATCTGCTTCGATTGATGCCAGAAGCTGTCCTCGGCTACGATCGCTATTCCCGGACAGCCTCCTCCTGGCCTCTAAATTCAGCAAGCACCGTTGTGGTTGCGTGCACTTTATCGCCAATATTGACATTGATTTTAGTGTCCTGCGGGAGATAAACATCCACCCGTGAGCCAAAGCGGATAAAACCAAACCGCTGACCACGCGACAGATGATCACCCGGCAATGCATCACAAAGAATACGTTTGGCAATGAGCCCAGCAACCTGCACACAAGTGACATCCGCACCATTATCCGCTTTGATCCATAAAGCATTACGCTCATTTTCCAAAGAGGCTTTCGGCAAATCCGCATTAATGAATTTGCCCGGAAAATACCATTTATCACGTATTTCGCCATCGATCGGGCTTCGATTTGAATGCACATTAAACACATTCATAAAAACACTGATCTTGATCGCTTCCCGTTTCAAATAAGGATCCTCTACCTTTTCAACAGCGACAATCCTACCGTCCGCCGGCGATAAGACGGCATTAGGCATCATTGGTACTTCTCGTGGCGGATCACGAAAAAACTGTAAAACAAAGGCAGCAACGATCCAGAAAAATAACGCCCAGACAAAGCCGGCAAAATAATGAACCAGTGCAGCTACTGAAAACGCAATCGCGATAAAAAGCCAACCTTCTTTAGCAATCAGAGGATGCGGATAGTTAGTCATAAAAAAATATTCAACAGAATCAGAAAATTCAATAACACCAAAACCATCAATGAATGGATTGTGCGTTAATTTTTACCTTGATCAACCAGTTTATTTTTACTGATCCATGGCATCATACTGCGCAGCTGAGCACCCACCTGTTCGATCGGATGCTCGGATGCAAGTCGGCGGCTTGATTTCAACATCGGCGCGCCTGCCTGATTCTCCAGTATGAATTCCCGCGCATATTCACCGGTTTGTATCTCTCTTAGAATCTTCCGCATTTCGGCACGCGTCTCATCGGTAATAATGCGCGGCCCCCGGGAAACATCGCCATATTCGGCATTATTCGAAATCGAGTAGCGCATATTGGCGATACCGCCTTCATAAATCAAATCCACAATCAGTTTGACTTCATGCAGACATTCGAAATAAGCCATCTCCGGCGCGTAACCCGCCTCCACCAACGTCTCGAATCCGGTTTGAATCAAGGCGGTAAGTCCACCACACAACACAACCTGTTCACCAAACAAATCGGTTTCTGTTTCTTCACGAAAACTGGTTTCAATCACGCCACCGCGAGTACCGCCATTGGCTGCTGCATACGACAATGCCACATCACGCGCTCTGCCCGACTTATCCTGATGAACGGCAATCAGCGTCGGTACGCCGCCGCCCTGCAGAAAGGTAGAACGCACCAGATGCCCCGGTCCTTTGGGCGCGACCATGATCACATCAAGATCCGCACGCGGCGACACCTGACCATAATGAATATTAAAACCATGTGCAAAGGCTAAAGCTGCTCCCTGCTTCAGACCGGATTCGATTTCATTGATGTAAACCGTTGCAATCTGTTCATCCGGCAGAAGCACCATGACGAGATCCGCATCTTTGACAGATTCGGCCACTTCTTTAACATTTAAACCGGCCTTCTCCGCCTTGCCCCAAGACGCACCGCCCTTGCGTAAACCGACAGTCACCTGAACGCCGGACTCACTCAGATTATTGGCATGGGCATGTCCCTGTGAGCCATAACCGACAATGGTTACTTT
>CAZXBP010000130.1:0-8541 GCA_964639015.1 uncultured Nitrosomonas sp. | reverse complement strand
ATCCCAACCCGGTGATCGTGCGCACGTCCGATTTCAAATCGAACGAATACGCCAACCTGCTTGGCGGTGACCGTTACGAGCCGCATGAAGAAAATCCCATGATCGGCTTTCGGGGCGCATCGCGTTATCTTTCCCCGGATTTCAGCGACTGTTTCGAGCTGGAATGCAGGGCCTTGCGCAAGGTGCGCGATGACATGGGACTGACCAACGTCGAGATTATGATTCCATTTTGCCGCACGCTTGAAGAAGCGGAGCAGGTCACCGCTTTACTTGCGTCACTAGGGCTTGAGCGCGGTAAGAACGGTCTGCGGGTGATCATGATGTGCGAAATTCCATCCAACGCGGTGCTGGCGGAAGCGTTTTTACAGTATTTCGATGGGTTTTCGATCGGCTCGAATGACCTGACGCAACTGACGCTGGGCATCGACCGGGATTCCGGACTGGTTTCGCATCTGTTCGACGAGCGCAATCCGGCTGTCAAGCAACTGCTGAAGATGGCGATTGACGCCTGTCACAGGCAGAACAAATATATCGGCATATGCGGACAGGGGCCGTCGGATTATCCGGATTTCGCTGCCTGGCTGTTTGAACAGCGCATCAGCAGCCTGTCGCTCAATCCGGATTCGGTGATACAGACGTGGCTGAGTCTCGCCGATCTGGCCGGGATTCAGCGTTCCGCATGAGCGGGCAAAAGCGCACGGTCTTCTATCTGTCCGACAGGACCGGCATTACCGCTGAAACACTGGGTCACAGTTTATTGACGCAATTTGATAACATCGACTGGGAAACGATCAATGCGCCGTTTCTCGACAGTGTAGAAAAAGCAGGCGTCGTCAGGGAACAGATCGATCAGGCGGCTGAACGCGATGGTTGCAGGCCGCTGGTTTTCAGCACATTGCTCAGGCCGGAAATACTGGAGGTCATTAAGCAGGCCGATTGCCGCATTTTTGATTTTTTTGAAACGTTTATCCGCTCCATCGAGGAAGAGCTGCACCAGCCATTTGCCCGCATGGCGGGACGCTCGCATGGCCTGCAGCATCATTTGTCGTATTTCAAGCGGATTGCGGCGATTAATTATGTGCTGGCGCATGATGACGGCGTTAATCCGCGCAACTTCGATGCTGCTGAAATCATTCTGACCGGTGTATCGCGCTCCGGCAAAACGCCCACCTGCCTTTATCTTGGATTGCAGTACGGTATCGCGGCGGCGAATTATCCATTGACGCCGGATGACATGCGCGCAAATCAGGCCGCAACATTGCCCGAAGTGCTGAAGCCGGTTAGAGCAAAACTGTTTGGCCTGACGCTGAGCGCGGCGCAGCTCCATTTTATCCGCAGCGAGCGCCGTCCCGGCAGCCAATATGCTTCGCTGGCGCAATGCGCGCAGGAAATCGAATGGCAGGAGTCGCTGTTTCAACGATACCATATCCCGTTTCTCGATACGACGCGCATTTCCATCGAGGAAATCAGCGCGATCATCCTGAATCGCAGCGGCTTGAAGCGGCGTCTGTATGGATAGTCACCGTACAACAAACAAAACAAAGGATCAGGGTGATGCTCAGTAGAATTCTCGCTATCAGCGCCGCGCTTGGCGCGACCTTGCTGTTGACCACCGGTTGCGCGACCTACCGAACCATTTCCGCTGTAAAGTATGGTGATTCGAGTCCGAGAATCTATAGCGGCACTTCGCTCAACCTTTATGCGATCTCGAATAACCATTCCGCATTGAGCAGGCTGGGCGTAGAACCTCCGGCCTGTCCGATACTCGACCTGCCTGCGAGTTTCGCGCTGGATACGTTCATTCTGCCGATAACCGTATCATCGGTGATAACCGAGCGCCTGAGACTTTAAGCTGGTCGAAGCTTGAAAAGTTTCTGCTTCAGCAAGCGATTGATAACAAGCGCAATCACGCATGACAGTAGAAAGGTGTGCTGTATCGAATGCGGATAACGGTCAACTGAGGTTTTTAGGTTTAACTGTTGTTGATTTCTTCCTGTGCTTTGGTAAAAGCATCGAAAAATGTGATCTTGATGCGTGTATCGCGCGCACCCATAAACAATCCGGATAAGACCAGAAATCCTGCGCACGTGATCCAGTGCAAACTGTTGTGTTCCTGTTTCACAAAATTTTCTTGACTGAACGCGGTTCCGCATTCGCGTTTCAAATCACGCAGGGCGTGAATTAATTCCTCGTGGCTGCGGCCGAAATGCTTTGCAATAGTTTGTGTGTCAGTCACCGCCTTATTATGTGTAGTGTTCACTATTTTTTCCATGATTATCTCCATTTGTATCTGATATTAAAATCAAACCAGAAGCTGTCAGGCCAACGACACATGCCGCAGTGCATACACTGGCAACTACTCCGACTGTCAGTCCGGAAGATATCGCTTGCCATTACTTCTATCGCTGTGTTTTTCTTCAGCTGTTCAATTTCGCATAACTTTATCCGGGATTCATCATTGTAAAAATTGTCCTTTAGTCATATTTTAAAAAAATACCTGTTTGCACAGGATGGACAAATTGCCGGTAGGCTGGGTATGGTTTAGTTCATCGTTACAAATAAGGAAAGAAAAGCGATACTGACAAGGAAGAAAATCATTGACGCGGTGTCGAAAAAACGGTTCGTGATAGCTACCTGTTCTGCGCGCCACCAGCCGCAGCCATCCAACCGAAAAAATGGTACTCCGCATATTCTGGTTCAACGTGAGCAGATATTCCGGTAGCAGGTGGGTTGAGCATTTTCACAAATTTTTTTTAGAATGGATGTTCAGCATGCCGGAATCGTTGTTCAACATCTTCTGTATTTTTCAATACATTGTTTCAAATAAAACGTCTATGCTATCCATGTTAATGGGTTCAGACGCGTTCGGTTTTTTGATGTTGACGTTGCCTGTTACTACCCTGCTGAATTTGTTTACGCCGGAGATTTACCCGATTACACGAAGTGAATTGATCTGCGCGAGTTAGTATCAGATTAAAATTTGTTGCAAATGATAACAATTATCATTTATAATGACAGCCATACTGCTCTTATGCTCTCATTAAGCCCTTATCTGAGCTGTATAACCGCACCAATCAGCGCAGCAGCATGCGTAGCCGGATGATTGGATTTTAAATCTTTGACGAATTGCCCAGCACATCGCTGTTTTCTTCCTTTCTCCTTTGTGGCGTTTATGGTGTGCTGGTTTTTTTTGCCTTATTGATGTATGCCCCGGGCGTTAGCTATTCCGCGCTGATAGCACAGCCTGTTAAGCAAACGTAGACCACTCCACGATTCCGGTATACGCCGTCAGTAAAATAACGCAGCCGAACACTATCCGGTACCACGCGAAAACCGTGAAATCATGATTGCTGATAAAACGGATCAATCCGCGCACGGCGAAGAGCGCGCTGAAGAAGGCGGCGACGAAGCCGACGGCGAACATGCCGATGTCATTAAATTCCAGGATGGCGCGGTTTTTGTAGACATCGTAAAACGTCGCGGCGAACATGATCGGAATGGCGAGGAAAAAGGAAAACTCGGCGGCGGCTTTGCGCGACAGGCCGAACAGCAGACCGCCGATAATGGTCGCGCCGGAGCGGGAAGTGCCCGGAATCAGCGCCAGACATTGCGCGCAGCCGACTTTCAACGCATGTTTCCAGTCCATGTCATCGATCTGCTCGACTTCAATCCGATGATCGCGCCGCTCCGCCCACAGGATCACAATACCGCCGATCACCAGCGCTGTCGCCACCGATAACGGATTAAACAGATACTGCTTGATGATGTCGATAAACAACAGTCCCAGTAAGGCTGCGGGCATGAAGGCGATGAGCAGATTCAACACAAAACGCTGCGCAGACGGAGCCGAACCGATACCCATCATGATTTCGGCGATTTTTCTGCGGTATTCCCAGCAGACCGCGAGAATCGCACCCAGCTGGATTGCGATCATGAACACTTTTTCCCGGTCACTGTTGAAATCGAGTAGATCGCCGACCAGAATCAGGTGGCCGGTTGAGGAAATCGGCAGAAATTCGGTCAATCCTTCGACGATGCCGAGAATCAGTGCTTTGAATAGCAGAATGAAATCCATCTCGATTGTTGTTATTAATTTCAGTTAATTGGGTAAAGCACCGATCACGTTACAATTTGCTGTAAATCTCCGCGCCTTTCTCTTTGAATTCAGCCGATTTCTGTTCCATGCCCTGTTTCAGCGCTTCATTTTCGGCGATTCCCTGGCTGGCGGCGTAATCGCGCACATCCTGCGTGATTTTCATCGAACAGAAATGCGGTCCGCACATTGAGCAGAAATGCGCCACTTTGGCACCTTCCTGCGGCAGGGTTTCGTCGTGAAACTGTTGCGCTTTGTCGGGATCGAGACTCAGATTGAACTGGTCTTCCCAGCGGAACTCGAAACGCGCCTTGGACAAAGCATTGTCACGAATCTGCGCACCGGGATGGCCTTTGGCGAGATCGGCGGCATGCGCGGCGATTTTATAGGTGATGATACCGTCCTTGACGTCGTCCTTGTCCGGCAAGCCGAGATGTTCTTTCGGCGTGACATAGCACAGCATGGCAGTGCCATACCAGCCGATCATCGCCGCGCCGATGGCCGAGGTGATGTGGTCGTAGCCGGGTGCAATATCGGTTGTCAGCGGACCAAGTGTATAGAAAGGCGCTTCGTCGCAGTGCTCAAGCTGCAAGTCCATGTTTTCCTTGATCAGGTGCATTGGCACATGGCCGGGGCCTTCGATCATGGTTTGCACATCGTGCTTCCAGGCGATTTTGGTCAGTTCGCCCAGCGTTCTCAGTTCGGCGAACTGCGCTTCGTCGTTGGCGTCATAGATCGAACCCGGACGTAGTCCGTCTCCGAGCGAGAAGCTGACATCGTACGCTTTCATGATTTCGCAGATTTCTTCAAAGCGGGTATACAGAAAGCTTTCCTGATGATGCGCAAGACACCATTTCGCCATGATCGAACCGCCGCGCGAGACGATGCCGGTCATACGTTTCGCGGTCATCGGCACATACGCGAGGCGTACGCCCGCATGAATGGTGAAATAATCAACGCCCTGTTCCGCCTGCTCGATCAGTGTGTCACGGAATATTTCCCAGGTCAGTTCCTCCGCCTTGCCGTCGACTTTTTCCAGCGCCTGATAGATCGGCACAGTGCCGATCGGCACCGGGCTGTTGCGGATAATCCATTCGCGCGTTTCGTGGATGTTTTTCCCGGTAGACAAATCCATCACCGTGTCGCCGCCCCAGCGAATTGCCCAGGTCATTTTCTCGACTTCTTCCTGTATGCTCGAACCGAGCGCGGAATTGCCGATATTGGCGTTGATTTTCACGAGAAAATTACGCCCGATAATCATCGGTTCCGATTCCGGATGGTTGATATTCGCCGGGATGATCGCACGGCCGCGCGCCACTTCGTCGCGAACAAATTCCGGTGTGATTTTGCCCGGCAGAACCGCGCCAAAGTGCTGACCGGCATGCTGTCGCGTCAAAAGTTCATGGCTTCCGCTATCGAACATTTCATAGCGCTGATTTTCGCGAATGGCGATGAATTCCATTTCGGGGGTAACAATGCCCTGACGCGCATAGTGCATTTGTGTTACATTTCTACCCGCTGCGGCGCGGCGCGGCTGGCGCTGCAGATTGAACCGCATTTCAGTCAGCCTGGTATCCTGTAACCGCGCGCGGCCATAAGCAGAACTTAAACCCTGCATCAGTTCGGTGTCGCCCCGAGCCTCGATCCACGGTTCGCGCAATGGCGACAGGCCGGAGCGGATATCGATGTGCGCAGCCGGATCGGTGTAGGGACCGGAGGTATCGTAAACCCAGATCGGCGGATTTTTTTCCACTCCGTTGCCGGTCATGGTATCGGTCTGCCTGATTTCGCGCATGGGCACCTGAATATCGGGCATTGAACCCTGCACATAGACTTTACGTGAATTCGGTAAAGGTTTTACTGCGGCTTCATCGACAGTGGCCGTGGCGCTGGAAAAATTTTTTTGATTAATAACTGTAATGCTCATGAAGATGCTCCTTAATAGAATGCCATAAAGAGCAGGAGAACGGGCTCCAGCTTCCCTACGGCGGCATTATCCGCGTCAGGTGATAAGGGACTTTCTCACCAAAATTCCGCAAATTCAGGAAATGGACCCCTAGCTGATGCTGTGAAGCTAATGGAAATATGAAATAATTGCAAGTATATTACTTTTTTGACAAGAAAGCCTATGAACATTGAAACGAATCCTGAACAGGGGCTTGAAAAAGCCCGCTACAAGATGGTTGTCCAGCAAATCCGTCCGTGGTATGTGATTGATGACGAGGTGCTTGATCTGCTGTATGAAGTCCGCCGCGAGGAATTTGTTCCGCAGGTCTATCGTCAGGTTGCTTTTGTTGACATGAAAATACCGCTGGGGCAGGGGCAGGTGATGCTCGAGCCGAAAATGGAAGCACGTATAGTGCAGGAGCTGCACATCAGGAAAACGGATAAAATCCTTGAAGTCGGCACCGGTTGCGGCTACATGACTGCGCTGCTGGCGAAATGCGGTGCGCATGTCTACAGTGTTGAAATCATACCTGAATTCAAGAAAATGGCTGAAGCCAATCTGGCAGCGCACAACATCGAAAACGTCACGCTCGAACAGGGCGATGCCGCGCACGGCTGGCCCGCGCATGCGCCTTATGATGTGATTGTGATCACTGCTTCGACGCCGGTATTGCCCGACAGCTTCAGGAGCAGCCTGAATGTCGGCGGCCGCTTGTTTGCTATTGTCGGTGAAGATCCTGTGATGGAGGCTGAACTGATTACCTGCGTCGCACCGGGCGAATTTACCGTAACAAAAGTGTTCGAAACCAGCATACCTGCGCTGATCAACGCCGCGCAGGCAGAAAGATTCGTGTTCTGAATTTAAATATAGAAATCATTCTTTAACCAGATAACCACACAATGTCAGTTTCATCAACAGAGTCGTACCCGCGATGATGTTTAGAATCACGCGTAGCGCATTTCTATGGCTCGTTCTTTTTGCGGGAATAGTTTGCAGCACCCCATCGGGCGCCTCAAATCTGATGGATATCTACCATGAGGCGCTGGAAAAGGATGCGCAATACCAGTCCGCCCGGGCGGCCTATCAGGCTGCGCAGGAAAAAATAACGCAGGGCCGGGCTGGGTTTCTGCCTAACATTAACCTGTCATTCACCCGTCAGGTACAGGAAGTCGATACCACATTAGGGCCGGCCGTGACGATTCAGAATCGAGGTCTTGTTCTTTCTGCGACCCAGCCTATTGTACGTTTTGAAAACTTCATCATTTACGCGCAGGCTAAAACGCAAGTGTCTCAGGCTGAGTCGCAATTCGTTATTGCAGCACAGGATTTGATTCTGCGAGTTGCTCAGGCGTATTTTAACGTGCTCGATGCACAAATCGATGTCGAAGTCGCTGCGGCGCAGAAAGAAGCCATACGCAAACAACTTGAGCAGGCCAGGCGCAATTTTGAAGTCGGCATCGCAACCATTGTTGATACCAACGAAGCGCAGGCGCGTTTTGATCTGACCTTGTCACAGGAAATCGCCGCGCAGAACGCGCTGGAAATCAGTAAACGCACGTTGCAGGGCATCATCAACCGTTTTCCCGGACAGCTTGCCCGCACCCATGAAGTGACTTCCAACCTGCCCAGTCTGCGTTACGGCAGCATGGACGAGTGGGTAAACGTCGCCGAATTACAAAACTTCGCGTTAAAGGTTCAGCAGGCGGCTTACGAACTGGCTGCCCAGGAAGTTAAAAAAGTTTGGACGCAGCACTATCCGACGGTTGATCTGGTTGCCCAATACAGTGACCAGACCGGTGTCGGCGGGGCGATTACGGGACGTGGGATTGATCTGACTTCCAAATCAATCGGCGTGCAACTGAATCTGCCGATATTTCAGGGCGGCAGTACACAGTCGCGCGTTCGCGAAGCAATCGCCAATCAGGAAAAAGCGCGGTATGATCTTGAGGATACCCGCCGTAATACGGTACTGCAGGTGCGCCAGAATTACCTTAACGTCACCAACGGGATTGCCCAGGTAAAAGCGCTGACGCAGGCGCTGGTTTCCAGTAAGACGCAACTGGACTCAACCATGCTGGGGCAGGAGGTCGGTGTTCGTACGGAGGTTGACGTACTGAACGCCCAGCAGCAATTTTATTCGGCGCGGCGCGATCTGGCCAAGGCGTATCACAGCTATCTGATGTCCAGGTTGCGCCTGAGCGCCGAAGCAGGCGAACTCGATGAGGAGGTATTGCAGCAGATTAACGCCATGCTGCAAGGCTGATCGATCACAGAATACCTTAGCCTGATAAGGCGATCTTTAGCGTAATGCAGTCTGCGCCAGGTCAGCTGATGGTCGAAACGACAACCGGTTGTCCGTAGATGTTCACATATTACCGGCCACATCCTTTGCGGAGTGATAGAATGTCATTGAAGCTGGCCAGGCAGTCGCTGCCTGTTGCGTTTCGGCGCAGCAGGGAGAGGAAAGTCCGGACTCCACAGAGCGGGATGTCGGCTAACG
>CAZXBP010000129.1:0-8548 GCA_964639015.1 uncultured Nitrosomonas sp. | reverse complement strand
AAATAAAAATCAACGCACTCTAAATCCCATTCAACTGAGGTTTTTAGGTTTAAAGATGCCCTGGGCTCTATTCAGACAATAGCGCGACAACAGGCGCATGATCGGATGGGCGATCCTGTTTTCGTGCCGCTTTATCAATCTGACAGGCGGTGCAGCTGTCGGCCAGGGCTTGACTCAACAGAATGTGATCAATACGCAGCCCCCGGTTGCGCCTGAAAGCGAGCATACGGTAATCCCACCAGCTATAGGATTTCTCGGGTTGCTCGAACAAACGAAAACTGTCAGCAAAACCAATATTCAGCAATTCGCCAAATGCGTCACGCTCGGGCTGGCTGCATAATACTTTCCCGTTCCAGAGCTCCGGGTCGTGTACATCCCGGTCATCAGGCGCGATATTATAGTCGCCCATAACCGCCAGTCTGGGATATTTTTTTAATTCATCGCGCAGCCATGCGGTCAAGGCGGGCAGCCATCTCATTTTGTAAGCGTATTTTTCTGAACCGACCATTTCGCCGTTGGGTACATAGACAGAAACGACACGCAGATCTCCATAGGTTGCCGCAATGACTCTTTTCTGTTCATCCTCAAAATCAGGAATGGCAGTGACTGCCTCCTGACCCTGTAATCTGCTGAGTATAGCCACACCATTGTAGGTCTTCTGGCCGATATAGATCGACTGATAACCCACATCGGCGATTTCATCGCGAGGAAAATTCTCGTCGGATAATTTGGTTTCCTGAAGACAGAGTACGTCCGGTTGATGTGCTTGCAGCCATTCGATGACCTGTGGTAACCGTACTTTGAGGGAATTGACGTTCCATGTTGCCAGTTTCATGTTTGTTGAACCAAATAATAAGAATTACAGGTCGTGCTACCTTAGAATAATTTTCTGTAACCACTGATCAATATCATTGATTTCCTGGCCGCAAACAGAATGCTCCATCGTGTATTCATACCATTCCACTGCGTAGTGCGCCTGAAGCAGTTTTTCTTTTGACGATGTGGCGAGCGTAATCGGAACAACCGCATCATGCGTGCCATGCGCCATAAATATGGGCGTTGCGGCATTGGCTGTCTGAGCTTCGTGGCGCAGGGAAGCGGATAAAGGCAGATAGCTTGACAATGCCATAATGCCGCCCAATTTGTTTTTCTGACGCAGCCCTGCCTGAAGCGCCATGGCGCCGCCCTGTGAAAATCCGGCCAGTACAATATTCTCTGATGCTACGCCGCTTTGCAATTCATTTTCAATCAATGCATCAATCGCCTCTTGCGAATCCCGGATGCCGGTTTCATCTTCGGATGCACCGATATTTGCGCCATAAATATCATACCAGGCGCGCATGACATAACCGCCATTTATAGTCACCGGTCTTTCCGGGGCGTGTGGAAAAATGAAACGGATCGGCTTTTTTGAGGAGACTGTCAATTCATTGATGATCGGCACGAAATCATTGCCGTCGGCACCCAGGCCATGCATCCATAAGATGACATGCTCAGGTTTGGGGCCGGTTTCGATCTCAACGGTGGACAATAGTTTAGATTCTGACATAAATAGGCATCATGGAACATTGACTTAAGTAAACGATAGGATAAAATTCGCCATTCACCAGCAAGAAGCAAATTGATTCGGTTTTTCCATTTATCCTGAAATAATTTTTTTAACAGAGAGAGGCTATGAAACGTAGAGATTTTATCAAAATTATGGGAGCGGGCGCACTTTTAAATCCTATAACATCATTTTCTTTGTTTGCTGGTAGCCGGGGACTGGATTTTGAAAAATGGAACAGCTTCCGGCTGACTTATCAGATCGATTTGCCGGAAACCGGCAAGCACGCGCGTCTCTGGTTACCGTTACCCAACTCTCTGTCTCCGGCGTATCAGTATACGCAGGGTAATAATTGGTCTGGTACTGCCAAGACAGCCAGATTTGATACCTGCGGCAAAGAAAAATTTCCTGTTTTTACGGCGGAATGGCAAGGCGACGGACCGCGCCGTGCAACAATCCACAGCATTATAAAAACGTCGAATCATTCAGTTAATCTTGACTATTATCGACCGGACAATGCCCCCATTCCTGCTCACCTCAGGCCGTATCTCGAATCCACAAGCCTAATCCCTATCGATAGTCTGGTCAAAGATGTGGCGCATTCGATCATTCATGACAAAGGAGACTCGCCGCTGGATAAGGCGCGCGCTATCTACGACTGGCTCGTCGATCATTTTCGTCATGATGAAACGATACGTGGTCGTGGCAAGGGCGATGTAAGAGCCATGCTGGAAAATAACCAGTTAAGCGGGAAGTGCGTGGACGCGCATTCGCTTTTCGTCGGATTGGCGCGCGCGCTTGGAATTCCGGCGCGGATACAGTATGGCCTGCGCATGACGGAGTCCGAATTGCATCCGAGTTTAGGCAAGCCAGAGAATGTCAGCACGGCACAACACAGCCGGGCGGAATTTTATCTGAATAACTATGGCTGGATTCCGGTTAACCCCGCCGATGTGAGCAAAGTCGCCAAACTTGAAAACCTGGACTCGGATGATCCGCAGATTAAACGCTTGCGGGAAGATTTCTTCGGTGCATGGGAAATGAACTGGATTGCATTCAACCATGAACAGGATATCCCGTTGCCGAACAGTCGTGCAGGGAAATTGCCTTTCTTCCTGTTCCCGCATGCGGAGATTGATAATCAGGCTCTGGATGGTATGGAGCCGGAAAAATTCGGTTATAAAATTATCGCGGCCGAACTGGTTGGGACGGGCGCTAAATTTTAATTTAACGCTTCTTTCAGCACACAAAATCAGATGCCCGCAGGGTAAGGACAGAATCCTCCCCCATGCCGCAGAAAACAAATGCCGTCATGTGCAATGATGCTTTGAAAGCACATTAATCTGGTGGAAACGCTATTTAAAAATAGTTGACACGGGACTGTATAACGGGTTGTAATATACGGTTTTATTGATCAAATACAGGGAGAGAAAGTATGAAGCGTACATATCAGCCATCGGTTGTTAAAAGAAAAAGAACTCACGGTTTTCGCGTTCGCATGAAAACACGCGGCGGCAGGTCTGTCATACGGGCGCGCCGGGCCAAGGGGCGCAAAAAATTGAGTGTGTAACACGATCAGCAATCAGACAGACTGAGTAACAGCATTAGCCATGTAAAGATATATTCCTTGTCGAGAAATCGTCGGCTGCCTAATGCGGAGGCCTTTGCCGCGGTTTTTCGCTTTCAGCATCAGGCAAGCAGTTTACATTTACAAATATATGCTAAGCCCAATGAATTATCCTGCTCCAGAGTAGGGTTGATTGTTTCAAAAAAAGTTGAGCGCCGGGCAGTTAAGCGCAATAAAATTAAGCGGTTGTTACGAGAGACATTTCGTACATTCCGGAAACAAAACGGCGCTGCGTGCATGGATTGGGTAATGCGTTTGAAGCGTCCGGTCTCTCGGATCGAGACAGCGCAGTTTGTTGCCGAAATCAAGTTATTGATGTACGAATTACAACAACAATGTCACGACTAGTCATCGCTCTGATAAAACTTTATCAATACTGCATCAGCCCTATGATGCCGCCTTCATGCCGTTTTACTCCCACCTGCTCCCAGTATGCGTGCGAGGCGTTAACCAGACACGGCTTTTTTCGCGGCATGCGGTTGAGTATCTGGCGCATTTTACGCTGCAACCCATGGTGCAAAGGCGGATACGAGCCTGTTCCCTGAAACACCGGATAATCTCTCAATGCCAGGGTTAAACCGTGCAAATGAATGATCTTATAATGATCAATAACTTGATTGGCAACGATCAAAGACTGATTGACATACAACAACACGCTGCAATGACTCATGCAATGCACGAGCAGGCGTCATCATAAAATTAATCTGACTAGATAAAATGGAAACAAGAAAACTTATACTTATCATTATCTTGTCAACTTCCCTGTTACTTTTGTGGGAGTCATGGCAGAAAGAGATACAACCTCCGGTTACTCAGGCAACCCCCGGAGCGGTGGCTGAAGGGAGTAATCAGCGACATGATCCACTGCCTGTTCCCGGAGATGAGCTTGCCAGTGCAAGCGGATTGAGCAACGTCGAGGGCATTGAAGGTGTTGCGTCGGGCATAACGCCTAATTTATTTGAAACCGGTCAGAAGATTCAGGTCACAACGGATATGATTGTCGCCGAAATCGATACTGCAGGTGGCGATATCAGAAAACTGGGTCTATTGTTGCATCCGGCCCGGGAAGATGAAACCAAACCGTATGAATTGTTACTGGATCAGGCGGCGCGCTTTCAGGTCTCGCAATCCGGGCTGATCGGTGAAGCTCTGCCGAGCCATAAAACGCGATACACCGTTGATTCGAACATCTACACCTACGAACTGAAGCCTGGTGAAGACCGTGTCAGCGTTCGCTTGCTGGCCCCCGAGGAAAATGGTCTGCAAATTGCAAAAATCTATACCTTTCATCGTGGAACATATGTCATCGATGTCGAGTTCGAGATTGTCAACAACAGCCAGAACACGATCCTTCCTTTTGCATACTTCCAGATGATGCGCGATTCCAAGGAACCGGCAGGGCAGGGTTTTCTGGTGCATTCCTACACCGGTCCCGCGCTTTATACGGAAGAAGAAAAATTTCTCAAGGTCAAGTTTTCCGACCTGGATAAAAACAAAGCCACCTATCCGGCAAATGCCGATAATGGCTGGGTTGCGATGCTTGAGCACTATTTTCTGACAGCTTGGCTGCCGGAACAGGGAAAGCCGCGGGAATACTATGTCAAGCAGTTGGCATATAACCAGTATACGGCCGGGGTTATCGCGCCGGTGGGCGCAATCGAACCGGGACAATCGGGCAATATCGTCATGCCTTTTTATGCCGGCCCTCAGGAACAGGATAAGCTGGCTGAATTGTCACCTGGGCTTGATCTGACCGTGGATTACGGCTGGTTGACGATATTGGCGAAACCGTTGTTCTGGTTATTGTCTTTTTATCACTCGTATGTAGATAACTGGGGGCTGGCAATTATTCTGCTGACCTTAACGGTGAAGCTGATATTCTTCCCGCTTTCCGCCGCCGGTTACCGTTCAATGGCGAAGTTGCGCGTCGTGACGCCGCAGTTACAGCGTATCCGCGAGCAATATGCCAGCGATCGTCAGCGCATGCACCAGGCGATGATGGAATTCTACAAGAAAGAGAAAATCAATCCACTGGGCGGCTGTTTGCCGATTCTTGTTCAGATTCCGGTATTTATCGCGTTATTCTGGACGCTGCTTGCTGCTGTGGAGTTGCGTTACGCGCCGCTAGCGCTATGGATTACCGACATGTCGGTGCCTGATCCCTATTATGTGCTGCCGTTGATCATGGGCGTGTCGATGTGGGTGCAATCCAAGCTGAGCCCCAAACCGACAGATCCAATCCAGGCGCGGATCATGCAGATCATGCCGGTCGCGTTCAGTATATTTTTCTTCTTCTTTCCGTCAGGTCTGGTGCTCTATTCGCTGTGCAACAATATTCTGTCGATCGCGCAGCAATGGCAGATTACACGCATGCTTGAAAAAAAGGCGCAGATTGAGGAAGAGAAAAGAAGTACAGTAAAGGCGAGCCGCCCTAAAGGAAAGACAGCGACATCCGGGGGAAATGACGAATCTGATAGGCAGACTGCGCATACGGACGAATCCGATGCCAGAGACAGTCAGGAAATTGAAGATGCGGAAATCGTTGAGACAAAAGAAGAAAAACCTGCACCTGCACCCAAACAGCAGCAGAAACCGGTTGCAAAAGCGCCCGCAAGAAGCAGAACTAAAGCCAGAAAAGATAAAAGAAGGTAATTTTCATTTCTGTCTCAGCCTGGTTGGCTGTTGGACTTAAGCAATCGTAGCGAGTCAAGTGGGAGAACGTACGCGGATTTTCTCAATTTTGAGGTGCATGGTAAGACTATGTAACGAGAAATTGATGAAATATGAACCGTTCTCCCATTGGCGCAGTAGATTTGCCTTATGTCCGACAGACTCCTGGCCGCTCATTTGCAGCGGGGTTGATTTTGCGCTTTGAACGCAGTGGTGAGTCGGGTTCGATAAAAAGCCGATAGATTACAAGTTTTGTTGATAAAGCCCGATATCATTGCTGCAATTGCAACACCGCCCGGTCGTGGCGGTGTCGGCATAGTCCGTATTTCAGGTAAAAACCTCGCTTCGCTTGCCCAAACCATGCTGGGCGGCCTTCCTGAGCCGCGCAAGGCGCAGTTAAGCCGGTTTCTCGATACCGAAGGCCAGATCATTGACCAGGGAATCGCACTTTATTTTCCTGCGCCACATTCCTACACCGGTGAAGACGTGCTGGAATTACAGGGCCACGGCGGCCCTGCCATCATGAACCTGCTGCTCAGCCAATGTCTTGCATGCGGCGCGCGTCTGGCGGAACCGGGCGAATTCACATTGCGTGCCTATCTCAACAACAAGATCGATCTGGTGCAGGCCGAAAGCGTATCCAATCTCATTCAAGCCAGCACAAGCGAAGCGGCGCGGTGCGCAGTGCGCTCATTGCAAGGCGTTTTTTCACACGCGATCAATGAAATGGTGCAATCGCTGACCACGCTGCGCATGCTCATCGAAGCAACGCTCGACTTTCCGGAAGAGGAAATCGAAGGGCTTTATAATACTGAAATCCGCGCAAGACTCAGCACTATCAGCGAACAGCTTGCGCGCGTCATGTCATCGGCGGTTCGCGGCAATCTGCTGCAGGAGGGCATCAGCGTGGTGCTGATTGGCGAACCGAATGTGGGAAAATCCAGTCTGCTCAATCAACTGGCCGAGGATGATGTCGCCATAGTCACCGAAATTCCCGGTACCACGCGGGACAGCATTCAGAGAACCATCACCATCACGGGCGTGCCCATCCACGTGATCGATACCGCAGGACTGCGAGAAACCACGGATATCGTTGAACAGAAAGGCATCGAACGCACCCAGGCCGCGGTGAGAAAAGCCGACATACGGATACACTTGATTGACGGCAGCCGCCGCTTGGCCGATGACACCAGTCAATCCGCCCTGGCGGCGTTTGCCATCGACAAGCCGCATATCACCGTGATCAACAAAATCGATCTGCTCAATGCGCAGCCCAGGATGGAGACCAGCAATCATCACATTGAAATCCATCTCTCAGCCAGAACCGGCGCGGGGATAGAGATACTGCGCGAACAGATCCTGAAAACAGCCGGCTGGCAAACGAATCAGACCGAAGAAGGACTTTTCATGGCCCGGCAGCGTCACCTGGAATCGCTGCACACCGCGCAGCAGCACATCAACGCAGCATGGACATACAGCGAAAGCGAATCCAGCTGGGAATTGCTTGCCGAGGAATTGAGAATTGCGCAGGAAGCGCTGTCAGCCATCACCGGACGCTTCACAGCCGATGACTTGCTGGGAAAAATATTCTCTGAGTTTTGTATTGGAAAATAAAAACGAGAACTCGATAGGATGTGCCGACTGGAAGGAGGCGCATCGGTTGTATCTTTTGCCATGTGACGGGAAAAGTAACCTTTTAACATATTCCATCGGATTGAAAAGTCTGCATCGGCCTGTGGTAGCGTCCAGATACCGAGAGGACTGTGGGTATGGCAAACTTTGGGAAGGCGGCGGATAAACGCTATTCGTTATGCATAGAAATTGGTTTAGGATCAGACGATGAATCTAAGAAGTGCTCTAAATAACGGCTTCTATTTTTTGGGTCTTGGCGCCATATTCATAGGGCTAACCAAAGTCCAAGACATTGAGCATGTTCCATTATGGCTGTTTCTTTGCTTTTTTGTGTTTTTTAGAACAAAAATGTGGCTGGATGACGCTCATCACTTCTCTTCCTTCGACGACAGCACGGCAACAAATAAACAAAAATGGCTATTCAAGATTGGCGTAGTTGTTGCGATTGTCGCTTGGTCGTTATGGGCAATTGCCGGGTACTCACTTTCTAACTTAGACAATAGTTACTTCTATATTCTCATTTCAATTGCGCTTCTTACCGTTTGGATTCTGATTGCTGCGCTTGCGAATTGGAGCTTCGGGGACCACGGGGGTATGTGGTTTTTTGTGAATATTTTGTATATGGCGGTTCTTTCTCTGCTGCTTTGCAAGTCATGCACGTTGCCATTTGATAAACAGTATTTGGTATGGATACTAGTATCCGGAACAGTATTGGATTTTTTGATTTCCGGGTCTTTAGAGCATTTTAAGGAAGCCAGTTAATGCATAACAAGGCGCTCGTTCGGATGCAAACTACGCTGCGCTTCGTTTGCACCGCACAGCTTGATCGTTGGGCGTCATGAGCGCGGAGCGGAGGTCTTGGAGATGAATTGGCTCAAGCGACTCTTCTCACGGCAACAGAAGGCGGTTCCACCTCCTACCCAGGCGCCACCGATCCGCTTTGCCAGTGATGAAGCATACGACGCGAATGAAGATGTACTCCAAGGAGTCGAATTCATTGCAACGCTTCATGTCACAACACCCTTGTATATTAAAAGTGAGCAGCAAACTCGCTCAAAACTGTAAAGTAACAG
>CAZXBP010000128.1:0-8613 GCA_964639015.1 uncultured Nitrosomonas sp. | reverse complement strand
TTTCGCAAATTTTTAACGCAATTATCGTGCCGCGTAGTAGCCGTGCAAAGGTCTCTCATAGTAATTCAGCGATTCGTTGGCAAACCAGAACCGCAATTTATTCAATGATCTAATTTGATGAGGTAACTATCCATGCAAACCCGCGAAGAACGTGACGCCATGGGCATTGTTCAGGTGCCCGAATCAGTGCTGTGGGGCGCGCAAACACAGCGTTCCCTGGACAACTTCAAAATCTCCGGCGAGCTGATGCCGGCGGCACTGATTCATGCACTGGCGCAGGTGAAGCGCTGCGCCGCGACGGTCAACCATGATCTGGGGTTGCTGAATGCCGCAAACACGGCGGCCATCATACAGGCAGCCGATGAGGTCATCAGCGGCCAGCATGACGACGAGTTTCCGCTGGTGATCTGGCAGACCGGCTCAGGCACGCAGACCAATATGAACATGAACGAAGTGCTGGCCAACCGCGCCTCGGAACTGCTCGGCGGGGAGCGCGGCATGCATCGCAAGGTTCACCCCAATGACGATGTCAACAAAGGCCAGTCCTCCAACGATGTATTTCCCACGGCAATGCATGTCGCAGCCGCACAAAGCATTCATCACCGGCTTATACCGGCGATACGCCTGTTGCGCGACACGCTGGCGCAAAAAGCCGAGTCGTTCTCGGGTATTGTCAAAATCGGCCGCACGCATTTACAGGATGCCACGCCGCTGACGCTCGGTCAGGAATTTTCCGGTTATGTCGCGCAGCTTGATCACGGATTGAAACATATCGAGGCCGCCCTGCCCCATTTATACGAACTCGCGCTTGGCGGCACCGCGGTCGGCACGGGTCTGAACGCGCATCCCGAATTTGCGCAGCGTGTCGCGAACGAAATCGCCTACTTCACCCGGTTGCCGTTTGTCACCGCGCCGAACAAATTTGAAGCATTGGCCAGCAACGATGCACTGGTTCACGCGCATGGCGCGCTGAAAACGCTGGCCGCATCGATGATGAAAATCGCCAACGATATCCGCTGGCTCGCCTCCGGTCCGCGCTGCGGTATCGGTGAACTCAGAATCCCGGAAAACGAACCCGGCAGCTCGATCATGCCGGGTAAAGTCAATCCGACGCAATCGGAAGCCATGACCATGCTGTGCTGCCAGGTGATGGGTAACGACGTTGCGATCAACATGGGCGGCGCAATGGGCAATTTCGAGCTGAATGTCATGAAACCGCTGATCATCCATAACTTCCTGCTCAGCGTGCGCCTGCTCGCCGACGGCATCACCAGCTTCAACGATCACTGCGCCATCGGCATCGAAGCCAATTCGGAACGCATTGATGCGCTCATGCATAACTCGCTGATGCTTGTCACCGCGCTTAATCCGCAAATCGGTTATGACAAAGCGGCGGAAATCGCCAAAAAGGCGCACCGTGAAGGCACGACACTCAAGGCCGCGGCGATCGCCACCGGTTATGTCACCGCCGAGCAATTCGACGCATGGGTCGATCCGCGGAAAATGACCGGCCCGGATGATCGGAATATCTGACAGTCAAAAGACAAATGAGTACCAAAAATAAAAACCGGGTTGTAATAAAACTTTAACAATCAAAATTTACACTTGCACTGTACAAAAAAACATTAAAGGAGTTTTTATGTTTTGTTACATCAAGGAATGGCCGAATAAAATGGCCACGCTCATGACTGCCGACGGTATTGTGCTGTGCACCTGCACAAATACAGACGAAGCACGGAAAATCTGGCATGACTGGAAGCAGCAGCTACATCCGCAGGCACTGAAGGCATCCGATGCCGAAATCGAAGTACTGCCATACGTTCCGACTGTCACGGACCGGTTGAAAACGGCTATTGCAGCTTACGTGTGACCATATCAGTGTCAAAAATCAACCTTAGCATCCACTGATCTGTTTCCAACCGCGCGGCTTCAGTATCGGCCAATCGAAAATTCCGAGAAACAAACCTGAAGCGCACCAGTGTACGACATGCTCGTCGCCGCGCTTATCCTTCTCCATCGATTGCGGCAAGACCGCAAAATCACAACGGGTAAAGCTGTCGGAATCGTAATAAAATCAGTCATATCACCACGGAGCAATTTACACCTGCACGATTTCCGAAAGTCGGCCTGTAAAAGATGCTATTCATTGCAAAACGCAAACTTTTTTATGCGCGGCAACATAAATACAGTTTCTCCGAACTGGATACACATGCTAGGAGACTGTCCGAGAATAGACTGATCTACTGCGGACGATACCGATTACCGCGTCGATTGCTCAAGGGAAGCGCAGTTACACGGAGATGTCCGCCGATTGATCACTTAACAGCTCAGCGGATTGCAATAACCGAAAGATATCACACCAGAATCAAACGTACCACACGTCACCCGTGCGATTGGATACGCGGTCGAGATCAACAATCCTGACGGTTACAACTCTTCGGGTTGATCAGACAGCTCCAGCCGAACACGACTGGCGTAACGACTCAAAAAAGCAAAGTTGAAGCTTCCCCCCATACACATGTGTTCCCATCGGTAACGGAATGCCTCTCCGTATTTCCGTGTGCTCGCAGACTTCAACAACGTAGCATACAGCGTACGTTTCAACCTAAAAACCTCAGTTGAATGGGATTTAGAGTGCGTTGATTTTTATTTCCGGCAAGGCGTAATAACGCGTTATTACAACGAATTGCAACGTAGCCGGAATTAAAAAGCAGCGTGCTATAAATACCATCGTGTGATTCACCATTTGGATAAGCTGATATTGTTCAGATTGTTCCATTTATTCATACCGTTAGTCATCGCGGATAACGGTCAACTGAGGTTTTTAGGTTCAATGTTCTCCTGCGTGTTTGTGTATACGTGTAATTTGGACCTTACTGCTGGTTGAATAGACGATACTACCGCAGCTTGCCTATAAACTTCCTTAATAAAGTTGCACTTCAAAGTTGAATCCGCCTTCATTCTTTTATTCTGTGAAAATTAGTCAACGCTGCCACAAAATCCACGGCGCTTCCAGGGGAACGGCAGCACCTTCATGTCGCGGTATTATTCTCGCTGTATAATCTCTCTCCGTACGGATAGCTGGCACACGCGCGCTGTAAATATAACCGCCCAGCGAGCCCGTTAGTTGCCGCATGCGCGCCATCTCCAGCTGCTCAGGTGCGGCACCATTGATTCCGTTAGCATAAAGTTCTACTTGCACTGCATCTGGATCCAGGTCATCGAGATACACTTGCAATTCAAATACATGCTGATCATCCTCTTTTTCAACCTTCATTTCGCCAAAGCGCAGTGCGGTCCATTTTTGATCCAGCGCTTGCTGCCAACTTAAAATATCCACGCCGATTATGCCTTTGTCCGCAGCCCGTAGTTGATAAGCTGAGGCAGCCGGAAGGTAGTGCTGCTCAGTGTATTCGCCTACTGAGCGGTTGGTGGAAAAACGCGGCGTCAACTGCGCCATACTTTCCCGCATTCGCGCCACCCAGGCGGTGGGAATACCTTGTTCATCACGGGTATAAAACTCAGGGATCACCTCGCATTCGAGAATGTCATAGAGGGCTTCGGCTTCGATAGCATCCCACGCAGGATCGCCATCATGCTCCTGACCATCTCCCAAAGCCCAGCCCACTTCCGGCGTGTAAGCTTCCGCCCACCAGCCATCCAATTCAGACAGATTGATGCCCCCATTGACCAGAACCTTCATACCGCTGGTTCCACATGCTTCCCAAGGGCGACGCGGCGTGTTGAGCCAGACGTCGACACCCTGCACCAACTGCTCGGTCAAATGCATGTCGTAGTCACTGAGGAAGATTACATGTGAACGTGCATTAGTTTGGCGGGTAAAATGTATCCATTCCTGAATCAGAGCCTGACCAGCTAAATCTGCAGGATGAGCTTTACCAGCCATAATGAGCTGAACTGGCTGTTGCGGATTAGACAGCAGGCGCAGTAACCGCTTCGGATCGTGGAGCAGCAGATTTGGTCTCTTGTAGGTTGCAAAACGACGTGCAAAACCCAGCGTCAAGATATCGGCATCAAATAGATGCTTCGCACCTTTAATCGCCTCGGACGATGCCCCTGAAACGGAGAGCTGTTGACACAATCGTTTACGGGCGAAGTCAATCAACAATTTACGGGCGGTGCTACGAAATTGCCAGAGACTGGCATCAGAGATACAGCGAATGTCCGGTTCCATGGTTTCTGTTGCACCCAGCCAGCGTTCTTTGCTACAGGCCTTCGTCCAAAGATCGTCGGCTGCCGCCGAATCCCAGGTTGGCATGTGAACACCATTGGTTACGTGTCCGACCGGCACTTCGTCCGTTGGCCAGCGGGGAAAGATCGGTTCAAATAATTTTCGACTCACTTTGCCATGTAAGCGACTCACACCATTCACCACCCTGCTCCCGCGTATCGCCAGATAAGCCATATTGAAAGATTCTGACAAGTCATTCGGGTTCTGGCGGCCCAAAGCCAGCAAATCGTGGCAGGTTATACCGAGCTGCGTGTGTGCATAATCTGCGAGATATTGCTCAATGAGTGCTGGAGAAAAACGGTCAAAACCAGCAGCGACTGACGTATGCGTGGTAAAGATATTACCTGCTCGAGTAACAGTCAATGCGACTTCAAAAGTCTGCGTGGTCTCTTGCATAAAACTGCGGGCGCGTTCCAACACGGCAAAGGCGGCATGCCCTTCATTCAAATGACAGACTTCTGGTTGGATACCGAGCGCTGTAAGCAGTCGATATCCACCAATCCCCAGTAACATTTCCTGTTTAAGGCGCAATTCCGGTCCGCCACCGTAAAGCTCACTCGTAATTCCTCGATGTGCAGGATAATTCGCTGCGTCATTACTGTCCAGCAAGTACAGCTTCACGCGACCGACCTGTACTTGCCAAGTACGCAACCAGACTGAATAACCGGGTAACGCAACCTCTAATCGCAGCCACTCTCCATTCGGTTTACGCAACGGTGTGATCGGCAACTGTCCAGGATCGTTGTACGGGAAGAGGGCCTGTTGCATGCCATACTTATCGATCACCTGGCGAAAATAGCCTTGCTGGTAAAGTAGTCCGACGCCGATCACAGGAACACCTAAATCGCTGGCAGCCTTAAGTTGATCGCCGGCCACATTACCCAGCCCACCCGAATAAATGGGCAAAGCTTCGCTCAACATGAATTCCATGCTGAAATAAGCAACACAGCTCAGTAGAGATTGCGGATAGGTTTGCTGAAACCATGCAGGAGCCTCTGCCGCGTCACGCCTGGCTTGCACCAGATTATCAATATTTTTGCGGAAAGTGATATCGGTTAAAACACGCTGAAGTTTCTCCCGTGAGGCCGTCTGTATGATAACCCAAGGGTTATGCGTGAGTTCCCACAATACAGGATCTAACTGCCGCCATACTTGATCGGTAGCATGATTCCACGACGAATGCATATCCAAGGCAAGCTCGGCCAGGGAATCGAATCCATCTACGTCTGTGGGCAAAAGAAGCTCTTTGGGGTGACCGAACCTTATTCGCTCGTTCATAACCTCTCCTTCAAATTTGTCTTAAACCAAATTTTCGAATACATCAATTAGGATTTCCCTCGTTACGCCACACTTCCTTGGCCTCACTTACTGTCTGTTGATGAGGTGCCAATGGCATGCGATCTTTGTCCTGCTTCGGTTTCGTTGCCAGAATATCGCTGATCATCGCCCGGGCTTCTCCTATAATGTGGTGCAAATGATCTGCTCCCTTGAAGCTCTCAGCATAAATCTTGTAGATGTCTTCGGTGCCGGATGGACGCGCCGCAAACCATCCATTCCTGGAGATCACCTTCAATCCACCGATGGGCGCATTGTTGCCCGGCGCGCAGGTGAGGATCGTCTGGATTTTTTCGCCTGCCAAATCGGTAAACTTAACCTGCTGAGGTGAGAGCCTCGCCAACAGTTCTTTTTGCTCCGGAGTTGCTGGTGCTTCGACACGATCATACACAAGCTCGCCGAATTTCAATTCCAGTTCGCGGTAGATTTCGCCGGGATCTCGGCCCATGCGCGCGATAATCTCAGCTGATAGCAAAGACGGGACAATGCCGTCTTTATCTGTAGTCCAGACATCCCCATTCAGCCGGAGAAAAGATGCGCCTGCACTTTCTTCGCCTCCGAACCCGAGCGAACTATCAAGCAAACCATCAGCAAACCATTTGAAACCAACCGGAACCTCGTAGAGTTTCCGTCCGAGTTTCTCCGTAACACGATCGATCATCTGGCTGCAGACCACCGTTTTTCCAATCGCTGCATCTTTGCTCCAATTCGGTCGATGCTGGAAGAGATAGAAAATGGCAACCGAAAGATAGTGATTAGGTGGCAACAATCCTGCATTCTTGGTGACAATCCCGTGCCGATCATGGTCAGTGTCACAGGCAAAGGCAATGTCGAAGCGATCCTTGTTGTCGATTAACCTTTGCATTGCATAGGACGAAGACGGATCCATGCGAATCTGACCATCCCAATCGAGCGTCATGAAACGGAAGGTTGGATCAACGATTTCATTCACAACCGTGAGATTTAATCCATAACGCTCAGCAATCGCGCTCCAATAATGAACCCCGGCACCACCAAGTGGATCAACACCCATACAGATATTGGCACCACGAATCGCCTCCATATCGAGCACGTTGTCGAGATCATTAATATAAGTATTGAGAAAGTCATGCCGGTGCGTGGTAACAGCGCGTTGAGCCCGTTCAAAGGGGATTCTTTTTACGCCCTGCAGGCCGCTTGCCAAAAATGCATTGGCCCTGGCCTCGATACATCCCGTAATGTCGCCACCCGCAGGCCCACCGTGAGTGGGGTTGTACTTAAAACCACCACTATCGGGTGGATTGTGCGAAGGAGTAATGACAATACCATCTGCCAGCCCTGACTTCCGGCTTCGGTTATAAGTGAGTATGGCGTGCGAAATCACTGGAGTGGGCGTGTATTCATCCTGATCGGCGATGATTACTTCCACATCGTTGGCCGCCAGCACTTCGAGCGCACTGGTAAATGCAGGCACAGAAAGCGCGTGTGTGTCAAAACCAAGATACAAAGGGCCATCAATACCCTGTTGCTTGCGGTAGTGGCAGATTGCTTGTGTAATGGCAAGGACATGCCATTCGTTGAAACTATTTTCGAATGAGGAACCACGGTGCCCCGAGGTACCAAATGAAACGCGTTGCGCCTGCACCGAACAATCAGGTATCCCATCATAATAGGCCCTTGTAAGTTTGGGTGCGTCGATCAGCATTGCATTTGGAGCCAGCGTTCCTGCGAGGGGATTTATCGGATGCCGGGGAAGGAGCTGAGACTGTTCTGACGGGCTTTCGGTGAAAAAAGTTTGGTCCATATTTGTCTGACCTTGATTAAATTACTACATTTCGATGCGACAAGTTGATCAGGAAACATTGCGCCGAAGAGCGCATTTTTTACGCACCTGACGTTATTGTGCCAGCCAAAAAAGAAATCTTCTGATCCGGTATATTTCTCGTATGTGATCTTTCAGATAAAACAAGCAATTTTCGGCATCTCAACCCTGATTATGTGCGAAATCTTTTTGCCCCAGATAACTTTTTGCTCTTCTCGAGCTCGAAAAAATAGCGTGTGGGATAATCGATAATGTTCACTAAACTTAATCGATGTATCGAATAAACTTCTTTATAAAAACTGTCTAAACGCTTCATCATTTCGAAACTCGTCTTTTTTCTGGATGATTTTCAGTGGCAAACTTCCAGTGTTACGGTGATTGTCGCTTGCATACAAAATATTGTATGTACGTTGTCTTACATAAAGTAGAAAAAGTGCATTATCAGGGGGTGTTAGCAATTAGCGAGTTGTTCTGCTGGCACCCATTTTTGACCTCGGCAACGCAAAATGGGGATGCTGTAGTCACGCTACATGAGCTAATGATAACGCTGCCGAGGATCAAAATGGACCCAGCCCTACGGATTGCCCCTGAAATAATTCACTAATTGTTAACACCCCCCAGCCAACTCAAGGCCAATATAATCAAGGGAGAAGGCCGCTTGCGTCATCAAAGAGAGCCTTTGCGCGCATACAAACATTGTCTACAGTAAAGACATATTCGTACAGAACTACCACGGCCGGCGCAGAAGCGCCGAAGCGTTCCACAGCGAGCATGTCACCCTGCACACCGATGTAACGATCCCAGCCTTGCGACACTCCCAGTTCGACATCGAACGCAGAGCACTGCTATGCCTTGCTGTTGCAAACGTTCTGCCGCCGCCACGATCAACCGACTTCGGAACCGCTGGCGATGCGAGAGGTCATAGCCGGTCAAATGCGACAGACTGTAGAGCAACGCAGAACCATGCCCGGGCGAGAGCACAAAGCGATCGCGGGTTGAGCCAATACGGGTTTTGTGTGGATTGTACTTGAACCTGCGCATCCATAATGCGGCTCCGTGTGGTAGCCCCGGATGCTCGCTCTGTTGGTCTTCTGTACCATGTCCACTGACAGAAAGCGCAAGGTGTTGATACGCAGCTGGTCAAGTTGCCGTTCTGACCCTCATAACTAATAGGTAGTCATTGTAAAACAAAGTAGTAGAATACAATATTAAAGTATGGTATGAA
>CAZXBP010000127.1:0-8643 GCA_964639015.1 uncultured Nitrosomonas sp. | reverse complement strand
CCCAGCGACATAATCAGAATTCCCCATCCGGGCGGGAAATTAGTCAGTGGAATGGGCAATGAAATAGAAACTGCGAACACAAAAGCAAAAATACCGATAATTCTTTCCCAGGTATGCACACTGATATAGGTGAGGCGCGGTTGCAGGCGCTTCTCGATTTTCTTGAGCCATGGATTGGCCTTGATCACCATTTTTTCGAGACTTGTACGTTTGATTTCCTTTTTTTCAATCCAGGCAGGCAGCCACGGCGCCTGCATGCCGATTATCATTTGTATCGAAAAAATAAATAATGGAATGGAGAACAGCGTCGTGTAACCGGGCGGCACTGGCACCGGCAGGCAAAGCGGCAAAGCGGCAATCGCCAGCAAAACACCGAAGCCACGCTCATGCAGTGAATTTTTTATTTCACCCACTGTTATGGTATCACTGCGATAGACAACGACGACATTCTCCAGCAGCTCGGATGTGGATCGTTCGTTATTATTGTTATCATTGGTGCTCATCTTGTGCATCCTTAAAAACCAATCGATATCATTTCAGATAAAGCCTGTTTGGTAAAGTAATTGCGCAATTCCGGAAATTATTCGTAACGCAGCGCATCAACGGGCTTGAGAGATGCTGCTTTGCGTGCGGGGTAAAAACCAAAGAAAATACCCACTCCGGATGCAAAAGCAAATGCCAGTAAAATCATGCCCAGCGTGATGACAATCAGCATGTCGACCAGCTTACTGACCAGCCATGCACCGCCTACGCCGAATAACACACCCATCATGCCGCCCATGAAGCAGATCATCATGGCTTCCAGGAGAAATTGCAGCAGAATAGCGCGCCGATTGGCGCCGATAGCCATGCGGATGCCGATTTCACGAGTACGTTCGGTAACCGATACCAGCATGATATTCATGATGCCAATGCCGCCAACCAGCAATGAAATCGAGGCAATCGCACCGAGCACGATAGACATGATTCTGGCGGTGCCGGTGGCGACATCCGCGATGGCAGTGAGGTTGCGCACGGTAAAATCATTTTCCGCGCCTTCCGACAGGCGGTGGCGCTGACGCAGCAACTGTGTAATATCGATCTCAGCTTCATCCATGACATCGGCAGACTCGCCCTGCACCATCATATAGCGAATGGATCCGGGGAATTGATTGCCGGTAATCTGCCTTTCGCTCGTTGTGATCGGGATCAGGACATTGTCATCCTGATCCCGCCCGCTCAAACTTTGTCCCTTGGCAGCAAGCACGCCAACAACCAGAAACGGACGATTGGTAATGCGAACGGTTTTACCAACCGGATTGACCGACCCGAACAGTTTATCGGCAGTGACTGCGCCCAGTACGGCAACGCGGGTGGCTGACCGAACATCTGATGCCGAAAAAATAGTACCTTCCGCTATTTCCCAGTTTCCAATCATGAAGTAATCCGGTGTGGTACCCGTAATCATCGTGCTCCAGTTTCTCGCGCCGTAATTCAATTGCGCTGTTCCGCTAATGACAGGACCTGTGGCTCTGACTGATGGTAACTCAGCAACAGCTACAGAATCATTGATCGTCAGCGTTCTTACGCTGCCGCTGCCAAAGGTCAAACCGCCCGAGGATGTCGCGCCCGGCAGAACAATGAACAGATTACTCCCCATTGTTTCAATGGATTGATTAATTTTTGTTTGCGCACCCTGCCCGATGGAAAGCATCAACACTACCGCAGCGACGCCAATCACCATGCCAAGCATAGTTAGACCGGTGCGCAATCGGTTCATGCGCAAAGCCCGCAGCGCTTCTCCCAGAATGGTAGCAAAATTCATGTGAATGAAAAGAATACAGAGAATAAAAAAACAGTTTTAATTGTCCCGCATCATACCGTCTTGATCGGCCTGTTCTCAAGCGCCTGATCGCCGTCGTATACGATACGGCCGTCTTTGATTTGAATTAACCGGTGCGCATAGGCGGCAATATCATCCTCGTGCGTAACCAGCACGATGGTCATTCCCTGCTCGCGATTCAACTGCTCAAACAACGCCATAATTTCTGCACTGGTCTGCGTGTCCAGGTTGCCGGTGGGTTCGTCAGCGAGAATCAGCGGCGGCTGATTGATCAGTGCGCGACTGATTGCAACACGCTGCTGCTGTCCGCCGGATAACTGGTTGGGATGGTGCATGGCGAACTTTTCCAATCCGGTGCGGCGCAATTGTTCAAGCGCTTTTACGCGGCTTTCGGAACGCTTTTCTCCTGCATACAGCAAAGGCGTTGCAACATTGTCCAGCGCGGTCATCCGCCGCAACAGATTAAATCCTTGAAAAACAAAACCAATGTAACGATTACGGATACGCGCCAGCGCATCGCCGGACAATGCGGCCACGTTCTGGCCGGCCAGCCAGTAATCGCCGTGTGTGGGTGTATCAAGACAACCCAGTATATTCATCAGTGTGGATTTGCCTGAGCCGGAATGCCCCATGATGGCGACAAATTCGCCTTTTTCGATGTCAAGATTGATATCGTGCAGCACCGGCGTTTCAATCGTATTGCCTTCCGCATCGCAGAGACTGTAGCTTTTGTTCAGCTGCCGTATCCGGATTAATGCTGTTGCCATGATGTCCAAATAATGCTCCGCATCAAAACATCCTGAAACGGAATTGGGTAGTTGGATCTTTTTTGCTGCTCTTCTCGCGAATGATGACAGCGTCACCTTCTTTTAACTCGCCCGTTACAATTTCAGTGTAATTGCCATCGGTAATTCCCGTGGTTACATGGGCAGCCACACGTTTCCCGTCAATCAACCGATACACCGTCATCTGACCATCAGATTTCTGTTGTAACCGTACTCCCCCCGCTGAACCGGCGGATTCGATATCGTCAGGTTGATAGCGTAGCGCCGCATTGGATACGCGCAGCACATTCTGTCGCTGATCAACGACAAAATGAATATTCGCCGTCATGCCCGGCAAAAGCGCACCATCGTCATTGCTTACCATCGCGACGACATTATAAGTAACAACGTTTTCCTGAATTGTCGGATTAAGCCGGACCTGTTTAACCGTACCGGAGAATGCGCGATTTTGATAAGCATCCACGGTAAAATTAATCGGCTGACCGACGTGCAGCAAGCCGATATCCGCTTCGGAAACGCTGATATTGATCTGCATTTCACGCAGATCTTTGGCGATCTGAAATAACACGGGTGTCTGAAAGTTTGCCGCAACAGTCTGGCCGATATCGACATCACGCGCAATAACCACGCCAGAAATCGGCGACTTGATGATGCTGTAGTTCAAATTGGCACGATCCCGCTCAACCTGCGCCTGACTGACCGCAAGTTGCGCACGTGTCGCATCCAATTCCTGTCTGACAACGTCGAACCCTTCCGCTGAAATGAATTGCTGTTCGTACAGTCTTTGATGGCGTTCGAGCTTTCTTTTTGCGATGTTGTATTGCGTCTGCGCACTCAACAGATTGGCGCTGGACTGCTGCAACTGCGCCCGCAGCAGCGCGGGATCGAGTTCAGCAAGAATCTGCCCGGTTTTCACCGCGTCGTTGAAATCGGCGTGTAATCGAACAACAGTGCCGGAAATCTGCGTGCCGACATTGACCAGTACAACAGGCGTCAGCGTTCCGTTGGCGGATATGGTCTGAATGATATCGCCGCGATCAAGCGCGCGCGTCAGGTAAGGGTTGACTTTGTTTTCATCGTCATCACGCGTGAACCAGTAAATTGAAACAGCAATGATCAGCGATAAGACTATAAGAGAAGATTTGGCGTTACGCATAAATTCGTGTTAAAAAAACAACGTGCTTCATAATCTGATCAACTGGTTGACAGAAAAAACGTCTATGTTAACTGAGAAATCAGCCTGAACACCAATACTTCGTCGCAGCGAATAGTGGCAGTAACCAAATTTGTGACCCGGCGAGTCCGGCGTGACTCAATGGGCGGCGTGACTTTTAAATCTTTTTGCACAAGCAGATAAATAAATAAAATTGACCGAATTCCGCCATGTTTATAGTAAATTGTCCAATCACTTGCTAAAATTACGCACTTGTCTTTATAAGATGCCCAAGAACTAAAAAGATAGGCACCTGGAAAAACCTGCTACGCAGCCACCTGACCACTCATTGCGGTTTGGTTTGGTTTGGTTTAGTTTCTCCAGGCACCCGAATTTACAAAAATACTCAACTTTACAATAACACTAGGATTTTTCATGGCTATCGAAAACTATCGCCCTAAAAAAAAGTTAACCACATTTTATCCACCGCAACGTATCCTGATGGGACCCGGTCCATCGGATACCCATCACCGCGTACTGTCAGCCATGGCGCGCCCGACACTGGGTCATCTTGATCCGGTTTTTGCCGAGATGATGGAAGAGATCAAAGATTTACTGCGCTACGCTTTTCTGACCAAGAACAAAATGACTTTTTCAGTGTCAGGCCCCGGTTCCGTGGGTATGGAAATGTGCTTCGTCAACATGATTGAACCGGGCGACAAAGTTATCGTCTGCCGCAATGGCGTATTCGGTTCACGCATGATCGAGAATGTCGAACGACACGGCGGTGTAGCCGTCGTCGTCGATGACAAATGGGGTGAACCGGTTGATCCGCAAAAAGTGGAAGACGCGCTAAAACAACATCCTGATGCCAAAATTCTGGCATTTGTCCATGCAGAAACATCAACCGGCGTGCTATCTGATGCCGAAACGCTGTGCGCACTTGCACGCAAACACGATTGCATGACTATTGTCGACACGGTAACTTCATTGGGTGGCTCCCCGATCAGAGTGGACGAATGGGGTATCGACGCAATCTATTCCGGCAGCCAGAAATGCCTGTCATGCCCGCCGGGGCTATCGCCGGTCAGTTTTTCCGAGCGTGTGACGGAATTTGTTAAAAACCGTAAAACCAAAGTACACAGCTGGTTCATGGACATCAATCTGTTGCTGGGTTACTGGGGGTCGGCAGCGCGCACTTATCATCATACCGCGCCAACCAATGCATTGTATGCCCTGCATGAATCCCTCGTCATGCTTTATGAGGAAGGTCTGGAGCATTCCTGGACACGTCATCAGCGCAATCATGAAGCCTTTAAAGCAGGTCTGAAAACCATGGGTATTCGCTATGTCGTCGATGAAAAATACCGTTTGCCGCAATTGAATTCGGTTTATATTCCGGATGGCATTGACGACAAAACAGTTCGCGCCAGACTGCTTGATGAGTACAGCCTTGAAATCGGTGCCGGATTGGGGGACTTTGCCGGAAAAGTATGGCGCTTTGGTTTAATGGGTACTTCGAGCAAAGTTGAAAATGTGACGATGTGCCTTAATGCGCTGGAAAATGTATTATCCGATATGGGCATGAAACTCAGCCGCGGCGCGGCGGAATCGGCTGCGCATCAGTGTTATGCCAATCATCCACTGCCTTTGCCGGTTAATAATTAACAGACGCTTTCCGGAACCTTGCCGGTTTTCTTTTTGGACCGTTTTTCCATTTACACTTATTGCGCTTCAAAATCTGGCACCACCTCCCACTGAGGGAAGACTGGGTGAGCGGTTATAAAAAAACAAATTTTGACGTGCGCTGAGTATATGTTGTTAACTGGATGGAAAAACGGTATTTATATAATTGATCTGGAACGATCCAATCATGATGTTTCTGGATTTTCCTATCGACGTGATAGCAGCACCCATACTGGCAGTTCTGATATCTTATTCAGTAAATTTATTGTTCATACAGTGGAAAACCGCAGCAATACTGGATTATCCAAATTCAAGATCTTTACACAAGACACCCGTGCCACGTATTGGCGGACTGGGTTTGCTGCTTGGCGCAATGTTGTCATGGCGCCTTTTTGCGGTTGACCTGCCTGTTTCCGTCTGGCTGAGTATCGTTGTGCTGATCAGCATTTCGATCACGGACGACCTCTGGAAAATGCCCGTATGGAGCCGATTATGCGTACACAGTCTGGCCGCGGCCGTTTTCGCATTTTTAACTATCGACATACTAGACTGGCATATTCAGGTTTGTCTGTTTCTGGTGATCATCTGGATGACGAATCTGTATAATTTCATGGATGGATCTGATGGACTGGCAGGCGGCATGACGCTGATCGGTTTTGGTTATTACGGGCTGGTCGCCTGTTTATCAAGCAATATTGGTTTTGCTGTGGTCAATTTTTCGATTGCGGCAGCCGCGCTTGGATTTCTGTTGCATAATTTTTATCCTGCGCGCATATTTCTTGGTGATTCAGGCGCCATTCCGCTTGGTTATATGGCTGCTGTCATGGGCTTACTCGGCTGGCTGCATGAATTATGGTCTCTGTGGGTTCCGCTGCTGATCTTTTCACCGTTCATAACCGATGCCTCGGTCACATTGATCAAACGCCTCTGTGGCGGTAAAAAAATCTGGCAGGCGCACCGGGAGCATTATTATCAGCGACTCGTGCAAAGCGGTCTGGGGCATCGAAATACTGCACTTTTCGGTTATGCTTTAATGCTTGCCGCCGGTGCCTGCGCTGTCTGGATGAATACCCAGGATATGACAGTGCAACTCATCATGGTTGCAGCCTGGAGTGCGGTATACATGGGACTGATGCTGATGTCGGATCTGGGCAGCAAGCTTTTTTCAAACGAAAAACTAAAACAATAATATGTTTGGAAACAAGTACGGGATACGTTCTGTCATTGCATTCATCCATGATCTGATCGCCGTTGCGGCATCCTGGCTGTTTGCTTTCCTGTTTTATGCCAATTTCAAAGTTGCTGAAGTCCCTTTTGCATTATTAGGGGATATCCTGTCATGGATTCTGCCGGTGCAGGCTGTTTTTTTTCTATGGTTTGGCCTGTACCGGGGGTTGTGGCGTTATGCAAGCCTGCCCGATCTGAAGCGCATTACCGTTACGGTGCTGCTAAGCGCCGCACTGGTTACGAGCGTATTCTGGCAACTGGCGCTGCTAAGTATCGTTCCGTATTCGGTCAATGTTCTTGCTCCGATTCTGCTGCTGCTGATTATGGGTGGCAGCCGCCTGATTTATCGCGCCTGGAAAGAACGTCGTTTGTATAGCCTGAAAAATTATGAAGGTAAACTGGTTCTCATTCTCGGCGCCGGAAATACAGCGCTGAATCTGGTCAAGGATCTGGCGAGCAATCAGGACTGGCATGTCGTGGGCATGCTCGACGACGATCCCCGGAAACTGGATACGCGCCTGCACGGCGTGCGTGTTTTAGGCACTATCGATGATCTGCCTTACTGGGTTCGCCAGCTGAACGTAGGACATGTCATTATCGCCATGCCCTCGCTTTCGCATCGCGCTCACCGCCATATCCTGGAGATGTGCTCGGAAATGAGTGTTAAAGCGATGATCATCCCGTCATACCAGGATCTTATCAACGGGAAAACAACAGTCTCGCAGATTCGCGAAATCCAGCTTGATGACCTGCTCGGACGCGAACCGGTTGTGCTGGATGACGAGGGACTGCATGGTTTGCTGACCGGGAAAACCATTCTAGTTACCGGCGCGGGCGGCTCCATTGGCGCCGAGTTATGCCGCCAGATTGTCGCATTCCAGCCCGCACATCTGGTTCTGCTCGAACTTAATGAATACGCACTCTATTGCACGCAGGAGGAATTCCAGACCAACTTCCCTGACACGGTCATGTCATTTGTGATCGGTGACATCAAGGATGATGCCCGCCTGCAGCAGATTTTCGCACAATACCGGCCATCGGTGGTGTTTCATGCCGCTGCTTATAAACACGTACCTTTGATGGAACATGAAAATGCCTGGCAGGCAGTATTGAATAACGTCATGGGCACCTATATATTGGCCGACACCGCGATCCATTACGATGTGGAGAAATTCGTTCTGGTATCCACCGACAAAGCAGTGAATCCGGTCAACACCATGGGTGCCAGTAAACGGCTTGCGGAAATGGTCTGCCAGGCAATGCAACAATCGACATTAAATCAACAACGCGGAACCTGTTTTGTCATGGTGCGCTTCGGTAACGTTCTCGGCAGCGCCGGCAGTGTTATTCCCAAATTCCGCAAGCAAATCGCCGAAGGTGGACCGATTACGGTTACGCACCCGGATATGACGCGTTATTTCATGTCCATACCTGAAGCCGCGCAGCTAGTATTGCAGGCCGGTCTGATGGGTGGCTTGAAAGGCGGTGGGGAAATTTTCGTCATGGACATGGGCGATCCGGTCAAAATCACCGAACTGGCGAGCGACCTCGTCCGATTATCCGGTCAGGGCGAGGATGATAACCGTATTTTATTAACCGGTTTTCGTCCATGTGAAAAACTGCACGAAGAACTACTGTCAGCGAGTGAAAATACCGTGCCTACACCACACGCAAAATTGCGTATCGCACAGGCACCCGAAGTTAATGAGCAATGGCTGACAGCGCTGATCACGCGTTTCGAGAAAATCAAGGCGCTGAATGATGCCGAAGCGCGCGCGGAACTCGCGCGATGGGTGCCTGAATATACGCCGAACGGCGATAGCATGCATTAACAGGCTAATGGGCGTCTCTAAAGGATGCTTTGAATTGTCTCATCTGACAGCTCACCACGGTTCTCAGAGTGTTCAACCTGAATTGACCTGGTCAAGTAAAACCGGACACACCAGTTAAGCTGCTTTTATCGATTTTGC
>CAZXBP010000126.1:0-8738 GCA_964639015.1 uncultured Nitrosomonas sp. | reverse complement strand
GAAAAATCCCGCTCAACCAGTCTCGTCCTCGCTACGATCGTTATTCTCGGACAGCCTCCTAGGTAAAACGTATCGAAAACGACGTGGACAGCTAGCCGGTATCAGGCGGTCATGCCGTTATGTCGCAACAGTGCGTCCATTTGCGGCGTCCTGCCGCGAAACGCAATAAATGATTCCAGCGCCGGTCGGCTGCCGCCCATGGCAAGGATTTCCTGTTTGAAGCGCGCGCCGACATTGGCGTTCAGCACGCCTTCAGCGCTGTCTGCGGCTTGTTCTTCAAACATGCCGTAGGCGTCCGCGGATAAAACCTCGGCCCATTTGTAGCTATAGTAGCCCGCGGCATAGCCGCCGCCGAAAATATGCGCAAAATTATTGGGAAAGCGATGATAGGCGGGCGGGAAAATGACGGCGACCTCGCTGCGGATTTCATCGAGCAATTGCAGAACCGTTTTGCCGCCATGCGGATTGAAATCGAAATGCAGTCGCATATCGAAGAGCGCAAACTCAATCTGGCGCACCATCTGCATGCCGCTCTGGAAATTCCTGGCTGCCAGCATCTTTTCGTACAGTGCTTCGGGTAATGGCTCACCGGTTTCGACATGGCCGGTCATTCCGGTCAACACATTCCATTCCCAGCAAAAATTCTCCATAAACTGGCTTGGCAATTCCACTGCATCCCACTCGACCCCGCTGATGCCGGATACGCTCAGATCGTCAACCTGTGTGAGCAAATGATGCAGACCGTGACCAAACTCATGGAACAGCACGATGACTTCATTATGGGTGAATAACGCAGGTCTTGACTTGCCATTAATGGCAACGGGCGCGGAAAAATTGCAGGTCAGGTAGGCTACCGGAATCTGCACTACGGGTTCGCCCTGTTTCTGCTCGACCAGACGGCGTGAAACCGCGCTGTCCATCCAGGCGCCGCCGCGTTTCGACGCGCGGGCGTAGAGATCAAGATAGAACCGGCCGATCAAAACGCCGTCGGCGTCAAAAATATCGTACAGTCTGACATCGGGGTGCCAGTACTGGATATTGCGCGCGGTATCCGCGGGCGCAATAGTGATGCGGTACAGTTTCTCCACCAGTCTGAACATGCCCGGCAATACTTTGTTTTCCGGAAAATACTGTTTGACTTCCTGATCTGAAAAAGCGTAACGCGCCTGACGCAGTTTCTCGCTGACGTAAGCAATGTCCCAGGCTTCGAGTTTCGGCAAATCGAGTTGTTCGGCGGCAAACTGTTGCAGTTCCTGTAAATCTCTTTCTGCGTAGGGCTTGGCTTTGGCTGCAAGTTCGCGAAGAAAATCCAGCACCTGTTGCGGTGACGCGGCCATTTTGGTGGCCAGCGATACTTCCGCATAATTGTTAAAGCCGAGTAATCTGGCTTCTTCCTCGCGCAATTCGAGGACTTTCTTGATCAGCGGCATGTTGTCCAGGCTTTTGGTTTCGCCTTGACCATCTTCCCGGTGGATTGTGTCGAATTCGCTCGCGCGGGTATTGTAGGCGCGGTACATTTTTTCGCGCAATTCGCGATTTTCCGCATACTGCTGTACCGGCAGATAAGACGGCATGTGCAGCGTGAATTTCCAGCCCGCCTTGCCTTCCTGTTCCGCCAGCTGCCTGGCGGTATGCAGCGCATCTTCGGGAATGCCGGCAACGTCCTGCGGGTTATCGGTCAGCAGTGAAAAGGCGTTGGTGGCGTCCAGCAGATTGTCATTAAATTGCGATGACGTTTCAGACAGGGCTTCCTGTATCTTGAGAAAGCGCTGTTTTTGCTCGTCCGGCAATTCCGCGCCACCCAGTCTGAAATCCCTGAGTTCGTCTTCGATAATCTTTCTGCGCGCCGGGCTGAGCGCTGTATATTCCCGGCTAGCACGCAGCTGTTTGAATTTTTCGAATAACTGCTGATCCTGTGACAGCTCCGCATAGAACTGCGTGATCAGCGGCAGGTTTTTGTTGTACGCCGCGCGCAGTTCCGGGGAATTCATCACCGCGTTCAGGTGGGAAACCTGCCCCCAGGCGCGGGACAGCCGCTCGGTGGCATCGACGATCGGCTGCACGAAGGCGGACCAGGTTGGCGGTTGCGAATCATGCCGGATGTTATCCAGTATGGTTTTGTTTTCATTCAGCAGCGCCTCGATCGCAGGTGTGACATGTTCGGTTTGAATGTCCGAGAAACGCGGCAGGCCTGAAAAATCAAGTAATGGATTGGATAAGGTAGTAGTCATGGTTGTAAATGTTAAATAATGTTATGTGCATCTCTAAAAAAATCCGGACTTTGTTACTCGCAAAATTTTTACCTAGATATCAATCATATGTTGCGTCAACATTTTTTGCTCGCGCCTCGTTTTGCATTTTGCTTAAAGCTTAGAATTTTTAGAGACGCCTTTATGAGACGGATTCATAGACGATATTGCCGTTAACCAGGGTGTATCTGACTTTTCCGGGCAGTTCCATGCCCAGAAACGGGGTATTCTTGCCCTGGCTCAATAACGCGGACGGCGTTACTTTCCAGTAGTCTTCCGGATCAAAAATACAGATATCCGCAGCAGCATCTTGTGTCAGGTGCCCGGCATCGATACCTAAAATCTCAGCCGGCCTGGATGTTATCGCGGCCAGTATTTCAACAAGCGGGCGTTTCATTTCGAGTCCCCATTTCAGTGTGAGCGGTAGCAGTAATTCCACGCCGGTTGCGCCGATTTCAGATTGTCCGAACGGTAGCAGCTTGACGTCATCATCGACAGGCGCATGATCCGAGCAAATGGCGTCTATGGCGCCGTCAATCAGTCCGGCGCGCAGTGCATCGCGGTCGCTGAAGCTGCGTAACGGTGGAATCATGTGGCAATTGGAATCGAAATAACCAATATCCATATCTGACAGGTGAAGATGGTTGATGGAAACGTCGCAGGTTATTTTCAGCCCTTGCTGCCTGGCTGCGCGAACCATGGCCAGTCCTTCCGCGCTGGAAATCCGGCACAGGTGAATGCGTACATGGGTTTCTTTCGCCAGCAGAACAATATTGGCAATGGCGATGGTTTCCGCGCAGACCGGGATTGCCGGCAATCCCAGCCGCGTCGCCACTTCACCGTCGTGCGCCACGCCATCGTAGGCTAGATGGATATCCTGCGGACTCAGCCATACGCCGAAACCGAAAGTTGCGGCATACTGCATGGCCTGCATCAGCACGCGCAGATTTTTGGGCAGCGCGTTGGGTTGCCCGAAAACAATACAGCCCGCATCGTTCAATTCGACCATTTCGGTCAAATGCTCTCCTTTGAGTCCCTGGGTCAATGCGCCGATCGGATAGACATGCGCCTGATTCAGGTTTCTGGCGCGATGTTTGAGCATCTCCACCAGCCCGGGTTCATCCAGCGGTGGGTCGGTATCCGGCGGGCACGCAAAGCGGGTCACGCCGCCGGCAACCGCCGCGCTCATTTCGGATTCCAGCGTCGCCATGTATTCCAGGCCGGGCTCGCGCAGGCGTACCGACAGGTCAATCAGGCCGGGGCAAACCACCAGATCGCTGGCGTCAATGACGCGATCGGCGTGAAAACCGGCGGGCGGCGCATCAACAGATTGTATTCTGCCGTCAGCGATATAAATATCGCGAACAGCATCGACTTGATTTGCGGGATCGATCAGGCGGCCGTTTTGAATATGAATTCGCATTGCGCTATCCGTCATACACTGTCACTGGATTGAGAGCCGGCCAGAATCGCCATGACCGCCATGCGCACCGCAATACCGTAGGTGACTTGCGGCAGAATCACGGACTGATGGCCGTCGGCGACTTCCGAGTCGATTTCCACGCCGCGATTCATCGGTCCGGGGTGCATGACGATCGCATCCGGCCGGGCCAGCGCCAGTTTTTCCGGCGTGAGACCGTAATACTTGAAATACTCCTCGGAGCTCGGCAGGTACGCACCCTGCATGCGCTCTTTCTGCAGACGCAACATCATCAGGACATCGACGTCCCGTAATCCGCTGCGCATATCGTGATACACATGCACACCGAGGCGTTCCACCTGGCGTGGCAGCAAAGTCTTGGGTGCGATGACGCGCACTTCGGGTACGCCCAGTGTCGTTAGGGCGTGAATCTGTGAGCGCGCGACGCGTGAATGCAGGATATCGCCGACGATGGCAACGCGCAGATTATGAAATTCCTTTTTGTAGCGGCGAATGGTGAACATATCGAGCAAAGCCTGCGTCGGGTGCGCATGTCGGCCGTCTCCGGCATTGATGACATGGATGCCGGGCTGAACATGTCTGGCGATCAGGTGCGCAGCGCCGCTTTGCGAATGCCGCACGACAAACATGTCGGCGTGCATTGCGGAGAGATTGTCCACCGTGTCGAGCAATGTCTCGCCTTTCGATTGCGCGGATGCCGAAATATTCAGATTGATCACGTCGGCCGACAGGCGTTTGGCAGCGATTTCAAACGTTGTCCGTGTGCGTGTGCTCGGTTCGAAAAACAGATTGAAAATGGACTTGCCGCGCAACAAAGGCACTTTTTTTACCTCGCGCTCGGTAACGCCCATAAAGGTTTCCGCAGTATCCAGTATTTGCAGCAGAATTGCGGCGGGCAGGCCTTCCGTGGTCAGCAGGTGCTGCAAAGCGCGGTTGGCATCCAGTTGCGGATTCCGGTTGATCATGCCGGCGCATCCTGGCCGCCTGCCGCGCCCTGTTTATCTTCCATGCTCAGATAGAATCTGCCCTGATTGTCACGATTGAATACCAGAGATTTCACTTTCGGAAGTTCCAGCGTTATGCCGACATATTGCGCGAAAATCGGTAATTCCCGTTCGCCGCGATCCACCAGAACCGCCAGACTGATCGAGGCGGGCCTCCCGTAGTCGTACAGTTCGTTAATCGCAGCCCGTATCGTGCGTCCGCTTTGCAGCACATCATCGACCAGCAGAATATGCGCGCCATCGATCGGAAAAGGGATGTTTGACGATTTGTTCAGCGCATGCAGGCCGATGCGGTCAAAGTCGTCACGGTGAAATGAAACGCTCAGCATGCCCAGTTGTTCCGCCGGGCCTTGCGATTCCGGTGACTGCGGCGTATTCAGATCCCGATACAGCCGTTCGGCAAGCCATGCGCCGCCGGTATGGATGCCGACCAGCACAAAACGTTTATCGCGTTTGTCATTGTCCGTGCGGATTTTTTTGACCAGTTCCGCGTAAAGTGTTTCGGCGTCAGGCAGTGGCAGGGCAGACATGAGGCTCATCGAAAAAAGATTGAAGAATATGCTGCGCAGCGACCTGATCCAGAAACGGCTTCTGTTTTCTGCCCGATACGCCTGCCAGATGCAGCGCAGTGCTGGCCGTTCTGGAGGTGTAGCGTTCGTCCACGAGCAGCGTTTGAAGGTTAAAACGGCCCGTCAGGCGCCGCGCAAAACGCCGGCATAAGTGTGTCATTTCATGCGCCGTGCCGTCGCTATGGCTGGGTAGTCCGACGATCAGCAGGACGGGCTGCCATTCCTCAATCAGCGCATGAATCGAGGCGAAACGCTGATTGTTTATCTCGCTGTGAATAGTTGTCAGCGGATGCGCGAGTTTCAAGGCGGTGTTACCGACGGCAACGCCAATGCGTTTTTTGCCAAAATCAAACGCCAGTATAGCGCCATCGACATCGTGGCGGCCGTGTTGCCGTGTTGAAGTCGACTGGTGGATGAAATGGTGCTGCGGATCAGTCATGCTGGAGAATACAATAAAATTGAGAGCCGCATATCAGGCATGCCCTATATCGTTTGACAACCGGGTGTAATCGACGCCGACCAGCGCCATTGCCGCTGCAAGCCGTGCTTCGGCGGGCAGGGTAAAAATAACGTCCTGAGAGGCGGGTACCGATAACCACGCATTTTGCGCCATTTCATGCTCAATCTGACCGGCCGCCCAGCCGGCATAACCGAGCGCGATCAATGTATGTTCAGGGCCCTCCGCGTTGGCAATGGCTTTCAGAATATCCAGTGAGGTGGTCAGGCCAAGTTTCTGGTTGATTGTCAGCGTGGATTGCCAGCAGCCAATCGGCTGATGTAGCACAAAACCGCAATCGACCTGCACCGGTCCGCCGAACAACACCATCACGTCATGATTGAGACGATCTTTCGCTTTAATACCCAGTTGTTTAAACAAACCGTGCAGCGGCAGATTCATCGGCCGGTTAATCACCAGTCCCAGTGCGCCTTGTTCACTGTGTTCGCAGATATATGTCACTGTTCTGGAGAAAAAGGAATCTTCCATGGCCGGCATGGCTATCAGAAAATGATCCGTCAGGTTGATGTTTTCCATGGCAACACCGATTTTTTTATGAAAACATGGCAGCGCCCCGTCCGTCAGCAATCAAACCCAGTATGCTGTTTGCGTCATGACTTTGGAGCTCAGTTTCATGGCAAATTTGACCGGCAGCGGCAGTTCGACGCCGCCGTGAGAAACCGCCATGGTTGCATGACTGGCTTCGTCAATCTGCATTTGTGAAACGATGGCGCGGCTTTTCTCGTCATGTTGCGGCAAACGCAGCAGATGGGTGCCCAGATGCTCGCCGACCTGTTTTTCGGTTTCGGCCAGAAAGCCCAGATTCCATTTGTCGCCCAGTAATCCGGCCAGCATGCCGATGGCAAAAGACCCGCCGTACCATAAGGGATTCAACAGGCTTTTACGGCCGCCGAGTTCTGCAATGCGACGCTCCGTCCATGCCAGATGCTCCGTTTCCTCGCGCGCGGCTTTGGTCAGCGTCTGCTGCACCATTTCGTTGCGCGCGGTCAGGCTTTGTCCCTGATAAAGCGCCTGCGCGCACACTTCGCCGACATGATTGACGCGCATCAGCGCCGCGGAAAGGTCTTTCTCGGATACCGTCAATTCGGTTTCCGGCAAGTCCCTGCCCGGCACGGGTCGTGCCGTCTGCGCCGGGGTTAGCAGTGTGCGCAGTGCGCTGTCAAAGCCGATAATCAGTTTGTCCAGTGTAACCATAATTTTCTCAGCACTTAAAAAATGAGTTTTCAGTGTAGTAATAACAGCAATATAACAGATATAAGTTTCATTGCATGCCCATCTGCCGCGCCAGCAGCGTCACCGGATGCAGCACTTCGACGCCGGAGCCGGTTGCACGTAACCGGCTTGCGATATGCATGGAACATCCGACATTGGAAGTCGCCAGCAGTTGCGCGCCACTTTGATCAAGCGCCTTTATTTTACCATCGAGCAATCTGTCCGCCAGCGTCGGCTGTCGAATAAAATAAGTACCCGCAGCGCCGCAGCATTGATCATTATCCGCTAATAAAACCACCCGCGCATCCGGGATATACTTCAGCAGTTGATACGGATAAATCGCGTCACGCAGAACATGCCGCAGACTGCATGGGTCATGCACGGCGATTGTTTTTGCCAACGGTTTGATGGTTATTGTATCCCAATCCGCCGCGCCCATCAGAAATTTGCTGATGTCGCTGACTACGGCGACGCCTGTATCGGATTCCTTCAGCTGTACACCACACCCTGAAGCCGCAGCAATGATTGTCTGCACGCCTGAGCCTGAGAAGGCCCGGCGGTTCTGCCGCATGAGCTGCACTGCTTTTTCCGGTTCGCCGGCGTGCTGATACAAAGCGCCGCAGCAGGTCTGTCCGGCGGGTAGGCACACGCTGTAGCCGATGCGATTCAGTACAAAAATCGCGGCGTTGAGTGTTTCGGCATCGGTGATGCGCGCGATGCAGCCGAGAAACAGGCCGACTTTGCCTTTTTCCACGCCTGCGGCCGGATAAAAGGCTTGCCAGACCGGCGGGAAAAAGCGTTTTCTCTTTGTTTCCATACGGGGAAATACGACAGGCGGCAGCTGCATCAGGATTCTATCGACCAGACTCCGGTTCCAGAAATTGAGTTTCCGGAACAAATGTATTGCGCCGCTTTTCTGGAGTAGATACAGCCAGCCGCGCAGCCGTTCCAGGCGTGCGGGTTGTGTAATCCAGGCCGACAACAACGCTGGAAACAGCCGGGATTGAAGTTCGCCCGTCTGCCGGGCCTGCTTTCGTGACGCTGCCGATATCCGTATGATTTTGCGCGCTTCATCCGCCAGATAGCCATACGCAACATGATTCGGGCAAACCGACTCGCAGGCTCTGCAGGTCAGGCAGCGATCCAGATGCTGGATGAATTTTTCATTCAGGGGGATACGGTTTGTGACCACGCCATTGATCAGGGCAATCCGCCCGCGTGGAGAATCCGCTTCCGACTGCAGCAGCCGGTAAGTCGGACAATGCGGCAGACAAAGGCCGCACGAGACGCATCGATTGCTTTCCTCGATGAGCCGGTTTCTGGAATCATCCGCTGATAAGCGGTTACTGTCCGGGTTTTCCGTCATTCAGACACCCTGTGGCGTGGTAGTGTTGCGCATAGTTATTCATAGCATGGTCTGTCGGGCATTTCATTTGCGTCACACCGCAATGCCAGGTTACTACGCTCCGCCAACCTGACCTACATGGCTGCAAACCGCCTTAACAAGCCTGCCAAAACCCGGCAATTATTGGATACGCGCTATTATATCGCCTTTGCGGGAAAGCGGCGCGGGTGTCATTGCGGCAAGTGTTACGGTTGAAGTGTCGAAAAATCTTACAGTCTGTTGTCGGCACGTTCGATGCAATCATTTTTCGTTCCATCCGGATAACCGGTTTGACGTAGGGCGGATACCCGCAGGGTGATCCGCCAATGGTTAATTCATGCGGCGGAACCCATTTCATGGTA
>CAZXBP010000125.1:0-8779 GCA_964639015.1 uncultured Nitrosomonas sp. | reverse complement strand
TTTTAATTCCGACTACGTTGCAATTCGTTGTAATAACGCGTTATTACGCCTCATTTCGCCTTGCCGGAAATAAAAACCAACGCACTCTAAATCCCATTCAACTGAGGTTTTTAGGTTAAATGCTTCAGAACGAAAAAGGTCGCCGCTATCAAGGTCTCGATACCAAATGTCATAGGCTCCTGCGGTGATCTTATTTAAAGTGAAGCTACCAAATGCAGGAAATTAAAACTGGCGAACTGGATAAGCTCGCACACTATCCAAAAAAACCAATTTCACAAAAACATCGGAGTCATTCTGGCTGTTATCTATCGTCACTGCCGAAAGACCATCAGCATGGAGACGCTGATAACCATTTACATAACCAGCAGAAACAGGCCATGAATTACCGTTGGGCGCTGCATTAGGTCTAACATATGCAGGAGTCAGTGGAACGGGATTTGCTTGATACGGCTTCGGACCTGATGAAGGCGTACCCGGTTCGTCGACGACCCAAATCCATATAAAAAATGCGACAATTCCGTATAAAACTAAATTTCTGATCACATTCGCAACAAAACCGCCGGATCCCCCTTTTGGGAAGGATTGATGCGAACTTGCCGCATGTTTTGATGTTCGATGTAAATGATGGAGGTTTGGCTTTTCGCTTGCACAGTCGCCAGGTTCCTGTTGCGCTTGATTCTCTACGCCTATTTGGGGCCCGACAGGACTTCGTATGACGTATTTATGACCGACATGATTCGATCAGCCTCAACATTTACCGTGATTTCTGTTTGGGTAAAATCTCTATGACATCGTCTTGCATGCCCGCACGAATAACCTCAAGCGGCGCGTTGCGCGCCACTTTAAGGTTATCGTAATGAGTATGAATCCGGGGCATACATAAAACGAAGGTCTAATTAATAATTATCGCGCTTAACAATCACTTCATAACGTTGTCTCAGGCCGTTCAAGTACGCTGCGGTTTCTTCCTGTGCCATCATTTGCTGCAGCTGCCTGTTGAAATTTGTACGGTTATCTTCAGTAACAGCTTCAGGTTCGATAACCTTGCTGATTCGAATCAAATTGTATCCACCCTGAGGGTTCTCAATACCGATATACGCAGGCAGAACGCTGACATCGACTTTAAAAATTTCACTTATCATGTCCTGATTGAGGTCTTGCGGCTGCATATAAGATACCTGTTTAGACTCACTCCATTCAATCGTATCAGCAGCCGCACCTGACACCAGTTCAGCAAGCATCTCTTCGCCGCGCTTAAGTGCTTTTTCTAACGCAAGCTGCTTCTTGAGCCGCTCGACAATTTCGCCCCGGACAATCGATAATGATTGCGATGTTTCTGGCCGATGCTCAAGAATCCGCGCAGAAACAAATGTATTCTGCGCGACCTCAATACTGTTCGTATTATGTTTCCTCAAAATAGCGTCGTCAGAAAAAACCGCTGCCAGCAGATCTGGATTCTGGAGAATAGCGGGCTCAGCCGAGTTTCTCGTTATCCACTCGCTTTGCTGTAAAGTCAGTTCAAATTTCTCTGCTGCCGGTTGCAAGCTATCATTTTGTTCGTACACAGTATTACTGAAATCTTCGACAACTTCACCAAAAATACTGCCTACCATTTCCATTTTCAATTTCTGTTCGATTTGCTTCCGAACTTCTTCCAGATCTGCTGTAACAGCTTCCTTAATTACGGTTAACTCAATGATATGATAACCAAAATCTGTTTCGACAGGTCCGCGAATTTCCTTCGGCTGCATATCAAAAATGGCTTCCTCGAAAGCTTTAACCATCACACCCCGTCCAAAGAAACCCAGATCTCCACCTTGACTTGCCGAACCGGGATCATCCGAGAACTCTTCCGCCAGCATCGCAAAATGCTCCGGATTCTGCTGCACTTGCTCAAGTATATCTTCCGCTTTCTCAAGTGCCTGCTTTTTTTCGTCTTCTGCAGCTGCGGCTGGAACAGAAATCAGAATATGATTTGCCCTGCGCTCTTCAGGCTGACCAAATTCCTGTTGATGTGTTTCATAATAATTCAACACAGCTTCTTCACTGAGGGTTTCATTTTCAGCAAGCGCATCAAAGGACAGAACCAGGTATTCGACTCGAGCCCGCTCCGGCAGATAAAAGTCTTCCTGATGATCACTGTAGTATGCTGCAATCTGGTCTTCAGTCGGCTCTATCTCAGTCAGAAAATCTTCCGGCCGAATTTGCTTCTGACTGATTTCCCGCTGCACTTCACTCAAATACAGAATTTTGTTCACAATACTATTCGAAACAAAATTATTTTCACTGTAACCATCCAGTAATTGTTGCAACAGCAATTCCTGGCGCTTGCTTGCTTCAAAATCTAGCGGACTCAGCCCATTATTTCGCAAAAGTGTTTCATATTGTTGTTTGGAAAATTTATTGTCGACTTGAAAATCAGGTATCTGTTTTATTTCGTTGATCAAATGAGAATCGAGTACGGTAAAGCCATTACTGACAGCTTCCCGAAACAACAGACGCTGTTGAATCAATCGCTCAAGCACCGAGTCCTTAATTTCATAACTGTCCAGCATAGCACTGTCAAAATTATTGCCAAACATGGCGCGAATTCGCGACTGATGATCACGCAGCGCCTGCTCAAACTCTCGACGCTTAATTTCCTCGCCATCGACAATGGCAACATAACTCTCACTGCCATCGCTGCGGTAAGACTGCACCCCCCAGAACATAAATGGCAAAACGGCCAACAACAAAACAATCTGAACGATACGCTTTTTACGATTGACAAAATCAAACACAGTCTGATAATCCGAAGTTAAAGATTAGAAAAAAGACAGGAGAAAACTGGAAAGGGTAATAATCTTGGGCACAAATAACGATAATGCAAAGCAATAAGATTGAATCATTCAATCATTTCTGTTGCATAATTTTGCCCCCCTAAAATAAAAGACAGGGCTTTGAAAACAGGCTGAAAAGCCAATTCAATAAAAACGCATGCAACAAAAATATTGGCGGAGTGGACGGGACTCGAACCCGCGACCCCCGGCGTGACAGGCCGGTATTCTAACCAACTGAACTACCACTCCTTGCTAGCGATTAACTCGTTTTACTGTTTTGCTGGTGGGTGCTGACGGGATCGAACCGCCGACATTCGCCTTGTAAGGGCGACGCTCTACCAGCTGAGCTAAGCACCCAGTTTACTAAAGCCCGCTAGTTTACTGCATTTTTAAGCGCTTTGCCAGCACTAAATTTAGGGACTTTTGCCGCTTTAATTTTAATTTCTTCACCTGTTCGCGGGTTACGACCCGTACGTGCAGCTCTTTTACCAACCTTGAATGTCCCAAATCCGACCAGCGTTACAGTATCGTTCTTTTTAAGCGCAGCTGTTATAGCAGAAATTGTCCCATCCAGTGCGCTACCCGCCGCAGCTTTTGAAATATTAGCGGATTTTGCAATTGCATCTATAAGTTCGGATTTGTTCATAAAATTCCCCTTTAAATTGTTGGTAATCAAATCACAAGAACACTGCACAAACGCACTTATATCAAGCCATCCGTACTAGGTCAAGAGGTTACACCATTCCTTAGTCAAAATAAACTTTTTATTACGCGCCGATTTTGATCAGAAATTCTCGTTACGCAGCTTACCTGATAATAAACACTATAATGATGCACAAGGCCGCTGATAGCTGAATTAACATCCAATTTTCTCGAACTTCAAGCGTTAATAGATTTCTGCTTTTGGCTCGCGACTTAGCAATTGCTCCACTGCTTCTCTTGCTGGCAAGTCAGCATGCAGAATATTACAGACCGACTCTGTAATAGGCATACTTACATTCAATTTTCTACTTAAATGCAGGACGGCCTGCGCTGTATGCACCCCCTCAGCAACATGCCCCAGCACATTCAAAATTTCTGGCAACGCTCTACCTGCCGCCAGCATCAGACCAACGCGGCGATTTCTTGACAGATCTCCAGTACAAGTCAGTATCAGATCACCTACTCCGGTCAATCCCATGAATGTTTCAGCCTTACCGCCCAACCCAAGCCCCAAACGGGTCATCTCCATTAAACCGCGTGTTATCAATGCTGCTCGCGCATTATGACCAAACCCCAAACCGTCGGATATTCCTGCAGCAATCGTTATGACATTTTTTACTGCGCCACCGGTTTCGACACCAATGACATCATGACTGGTGTAAATGCGTAATTTAGCGCTATGTAATTGACTCGCCATTTCCTGCGCAAAAGCAGTGTCAGTTGAAGCCAACGTTAATGCAGTTGGCAATCCTCGCGCCACTTCCTGCGCAAAACTAGGTCCTGATATTACACCGCATGGAATATCACCAATTAACTCTTCCGTAACAACCTGATGCGGGAGTTTTGCCGCTTGCGACTCAAATCCTTTGCATCCCCAAATAATTGGCACCCTGACACCAGTTTCTGCAATGCTCTGCAAGGTCTCCCGCAAACCCGACACAGGCACAACAAGAATAACCAGATCTGCCGTTCCAAGCGCCTCAGGCAATGATGATGTAAGCAACAACGATTCAGGAAGATGGAAATCCGGAAAAAAACTTAGATTAATACGGTGAGTAACCAGCTCAGAACAATGTTCTGAAAATTTCGTCCATAAAGTAACGCGATGCCGCGCAGACAAATTAATTGCCAGCGCAGTACCCCACGCACCGGCACCCAGTATAGCAATTTTCATGCACCCCAGACCTGACTTGACTTCACATAACCTGCCTGTCCGTCCTGATGTCGCACGTGTATCCATCCCGGCATGTCAGAATCTATCCATTCCATCACAACATTTTCCTGAGCCTGAAATATTATCTCCGAATTCTCATTGGCCGTTTGATGAATATCCGCTAATGGGGCAATTACAATGACAAAGCGGCGTTTGCTTAACGATCTTTGCTCAACCCATGCCAGACTGCCGCTGCTATCTCGCACTTTTGACCATCCATCAACATTAACAACGGCCTCGACTGGCAAGTTAGCACTGACAACGAAAAGCTTACCTGATTTTGTTGACGGTGCGTCATACATAATGACCGCATTATTTGCAATTGAAAAAAAATCGATGCCGGCACTCGCATGATGTGACGAGATCAAGAACATGATACAAATGCAAAAGAGCCCAGATCGGTTTGGACGATGCACATGCATGTAATTTTTTAATTGATCTGTTCTATTCAACATGATTACAGCCAACTGTTATAAAAACCTGATTTGATGAATTTTATTGCTTGGTCTCTGCCGCTTCCGACTGAACCCGTTGCTGACTTTGATTATAAATTGCCTCAAAATTGACCGGATTCAGGATAACTGGCGGAAAACCGGCGCGGGTAACCGTATCGGATATCGTCTCCCTGAGGTATGGAAACAGAATATTTGGACAACCGATGCCCAGAACTGGGCCAATATCGTTCTCAGCCACGTTCTGAATGCGAAAAATACCGGCCTGATGCGCTTCCACGAGAAACATTACTTTTTCCTTAATCTTGGCCGTTACAGTAACCACAACCTGCACTTCATAAAGCCCTTTATCAATAACATCGCTGCGCGTATTAAGTTGCAGATTTACCTGAGGCGCATCTCTTTCCAAAAAAATCCCAGGTGCATGCGGAATCTCCAAAGACAAATCTCTGACATAAATCTTTTCTATATTAAATGCCGGTTGTTCACTCATTTTCTCACCTTTAAATCGTCACTAATGTATAGTAATTCGAGTCTGGAAAACTTGCTGTCATGATGCCAGTAAAGACACTAACTCACCCTGATGATCAAGCCGCGCCAGATCATCATAGCCACCGATATGTTTATCACCGATATAAATTTGCGGCACTGTTCGCCGGCCTGTTTTATCCACCATGTCTAAACGCTGCTCCGGATCAAGATCAACACGTATCATTTCTATTTCCTTTACACCTTTTGAACGCAACAAGTTTTCAGCCATTTTGCAGTAAGGACAGAATCCAGTCGTGTACATAATAATTTTGGTCATTTATTTATCTCTTGACGACAGGCAGACTCGCACGTTTCCACGCATCAATACCACCCATTAAATTATGTACATGTTTAAAGCCATTTTTTTGCAGAACAGTACTTGCATGACTGGATCTTATGCCACTTTTATAAATAACCACAATCGGCCTGTCTTTATATTTTGTAATTTCGACCCAACGCTCTTCCACTTTCTCAGACGGCATATGTTTTGAATTAGGCAGATGACCTGATTCATATTCACTATCATCCCTGACGTCAAGTACTAACGCGTCCTGATAATTGATTAACTCGATCGCCTTGCTGGTATCAATTTCCTTGGCACCACTTCGATTAATTGCCGGCCAGATCAGCATCGCTGCGCTGATGATTGCTGCAAGTACAAAAAAAATATTTTCAATTCTTAATAAAAAATATTGTTGAAATATTGATGTTTCTTCCATAAAACGCTATTGACCCATTAACATTTATATTATTTCTTGAAATCGAATTCTATCAGAAACGATTACACAACATACTCAGCCGTCATAAATATGTGTTGTTTAAAACACACAGTCACTTTATTAAGTCTATTACAGCAGTTTAAAAAACAAACAGATGCTGCAAAATTAGGCAGGATATATTAGAATAGAAAGTTAAGCTTTTCATCAAAAGAGAACACCATATAAATATTAATATGAAAAAAATTGTCCTTCTTCGACATGGGGAAAGCATCTGGAACAAAGAAAACCGATTTACCGGGTGGACAGACGTTGACTTAACAGCCAAAGGAATTGAAGAGGCTCGTAGCGCAGGAAGATTACTACAGGAAAATGGCTTTGTCTTTGATATTGCATATACTTCTGTTCTAAAGCGCGCAATCAGGACATTATGGATAGCACTCGATGAAATGGATCTCATGTGGCTGCCGATTAACAACACATGGCGCCTTAACGAAAGGCACTATGGCGCATTACAAGGCTTAAACAAAGCCGAGACCGCCGCACAATATGGCGACGAGCAAGTTCTGATCTGGCGTCGGAGCTATGATACCCGACCTCCAGCATTATCTGCCGATGATAAACGCTATCCAGGTGCCGACATACGCTACAAAAATCTTGATAGCTCGGAATTACCGCTCACTGAATGCCTAAAAGATACAGTAGCGCGATTTCTTCCATATTGGAAAAATGTAATAGCACCCCAGGTGCTCACAGGAAAAAATATCATTATCGCTGCACATGGCAATTCACTCCGCGCACTGGTTAAATACCTTGACAATATCTCTGATGCTGATATTCTGAACTGCAATATACCTACCGGCGCACCTCTGGTTTATGAATTGGATGATGAGCTTAATCCGATGCACAGCTACTATCTTGGTGATCAAACCGAGGTTCAGGAAGCCATAAAAAAAGTCGCCAGCCAAGGTATTGCGAGTAGATAATGTCATCAAGTTAACAGATTTAAGTAAGCAGAAACATTACCTCCTGTTTCTTACCGCAACAGTTCGGTTAATCCAAAAAAATTATTTAATTTTATTTAAATCAATTCCAGCTTCGTCCTGATTGAGATCAATACAAAACGCAACAAGCCAATTACATCACCACTTGTTACCGGGTTGCATGCTGCTGGGTTTCATGTTGTTTTTTCTCAGCACATCGATCATAGCCTCTGAAAACAAAAAAAAGCTGGACGCATTGCGTCATCAAATAACTACTATACAAAAACAACTAGCTGCGCAGGAAAAAATCAAGAAAACTGCCGCCGATGCATTACAAAAAACAGAACAAGCAATCAGCGCCATTAATCGAAACCTTGCTGAGTTGAAAGCAAATCAACAAAAAATAGACCAGGAATTGGATCGACTCGCAGCACAATACAATCAGTCGAAAGCCGAACTTGAACTGCAGCAAAGTCAATTAAATGCATTGCTTTATCAGCAATATACCGGTAAAGAACAAAACTACTTGCACGCGCTGCTGAATCAACAAGATCCCAGCCAAACGATGCGCCATATGTATTATTATCGACAATTATCACTGGCGCGTTCGTCCAGCATAAATTCATTACAAAACACATTGAACCGGCTGAGAACATTAAATCAGGACATACACGAAAAAAGAAAGGCAATTGAAGTTTTAAAAACCGAATATGCGAACCAAAGCAAAAAGCTGGCGCAAGAAAAATCAAAACACAAAACGATTTTTGATCAAGCTTCTCAAGAAATTACCCGCCAGCACCAAGAGGTTAACAAATTAACACAAGACGAAAAACGCATATCTCGACTCGTGTCTGAAATCAACAAGGTGCTGACACAAAAAAAGACACACGATATCTACAATACCCAGCTTCCTGCTCCAACCGATACCAATTTGAGCTTTAAGTCACTTAAAGGCAGATTAAACTTACCTGTACGAGGAAAGCTCTTAAACCGTTTTGGCGGCCAACGATCAGGAAAACTGACCTGGCGTGGATTGTTCATCAGCACACCTCGTGGCAGCGATGTAAAAGCCATTGCGCATGGGCAAGTAGTATTTGCTGACTGGCTACGCGGGTTCGGCAATCTACTGATTATTGAACACGCTCAAGGTTACATGAGTTTATATGGCAATAACGAGGCATTGTTAAAAGGGGTGGGAGACACAGTGCGCAGCGGCGATACAATTGCAACAGCTGGCAATAGCGGTGGCAATCCGGATACGGGCCTGTATTTCGAGCTGAGACACCAAGGCAAAGCATTTGATCCATTGACCTGGATAAAAATAGAATAAAAAACTTAAATGATTTCAAAATGTCTTATAGAC
>CAZXBP010000124.1:0-8815 GCA_964639015.1 uncultured Nitrosomonas sp. | reverse complement strand
TCTGTACCTGGCTGACCAGCAACGCCTGGTTGCTGCCCGTGCCATCGTTATCCAGAATCACACCGGTTGCCCGCAGTGTTTCCGCGCCATTGGCAAACACAGCATTGATGGGATTAAACAATTCCACCACCACGCTCTCGTCGGCTTCATCCAGGGTGTCGCCGAATGTCCTTACATTGATGAATGCGGTGTCCTGTCCGGCAACAATCCGCACGAAGCTGGCCGTTTCCTGAAAATCGATGTTCTCACCCAGCGCGGTACCCAATTCTTCCCGTGTGCTATAGTTGATTGTTACGGTATCTGTTGCAGGCTCAGACAGTTTCACTTGAAACGTCATGAAGCCGTTTTCTACCGTTTCGGCGCCGGAAATGCTGATCTCCGGTAATGCGCTGCTGGTGTCGTCATCCAGTATGGTGGCGGTGCCAACCGCGCCGTCTACGCCGTTTGCAATATCCGCCGTCGGTGTGAATACCAGATTGAAAAATTCATTGGCTTCGGCCACGGTATCGCCAATCAAAGGCACAGCGACGGATTTGAGTGTTTCGCCCGGTGCGAATGTCAGCGACCCGGCAAGCGCCTGATAGTCCTGCCCGGCCAGTGCGGAACCGTCCGAGGTCGTATAGTCCAGCGTGATCGAACTCGTAGATGGACGCGATAATTGCACTTCAAACACTGCTTGCTTTGCACCGCCGTCACCCTCGGTTATCTGTACCTGGCTGACCAGCAACGCCTGGTTGCTGCCCGTGCCATCGTTATCCAGTATCACACCCGTTGCACGCAATGTCTCCACGCTATCGGCAAACACCGCATTGGTCGGATTGAACAGTTCAATCACCACACTTTCGTCGGCTTCATCCAGAGTGTCGCTGAATGTTCTGATGTTGATAAACGCCGTATCTTGTCCGGCAGCAATCTGCACGAAACTGGCCGTTTCTTGAAAATCGATGTTCTCACCTAGCGCGGTGCTCAGTTCCTCACGTGTGCTATAGCTGATTCTTACGGTATCTGTTGCTGGCTCAGACAGTTTCACTTGAAACGTCATGAAACCGTTTTCGATAGAATTCGCACCAAAGATACGAATTTCAGAAGCTAATGTATGTGCATAATCGGCGGTAGAATGTGTATGAAATGGTATGGTGATTCCAAATTCATTTGTGTAGTGATCTAAATCCCAATTGTTGCCTGCCTCTGTTTTACCAATCGACAAACTCGACGCCGCCACTTCAGCGCCGGTAAAACTTTTAAGCCGGTTGATAAATGACTGTCCTTCTTCACCTGCGGCCAGTTGGCAGGCATAAATGCAGAGTTTTGCATCGATTGACAGTGACTTGCGCCATGTTTGCAATTGGTGCTGGGCTTGTTCGAGCTGCGTAGAGTTGATTAAACCGCTGGAGAAATGAATCTGTCCGGGCGTGGCATGTGCAACCAGAATCACTTCCTCTACCGGCGCATAGGCGTGAATTGCGTGAGTAAGTTGTTCGATAGGTTCTGACTTCGGATTGAGCCGGATGACCCGATAACCCGGCTTGAGGTCTTTGAGCAGGATTTCCGCATCCAGAACACCTGCGTCGATAATCAGCAGCTTATTTTCATTTCTTTCGATTTTATTTTTTTGAAACATCTTCACTCCTTAATTTTGACATTCACATGAATGTTTCAGTAATTTGCTGAAAACCCAACCAATCTTTCAGTTTCTGTTCATTAAAAATGATTTATTTTCAATCAATTAAAAATATAAAGACTTTTTAAACCCTATTGCGACTCCGCTTAATTTAACCGTTAGTGATATGGCCACATTTATTACTTACGCAAAATTCATACCAACTGTAAAAGCAAGATAATTAACGTGGTTATTGCACAGCTTTTCATAGGATTGCCAACCTGTTGTTTTATAACATCTAATAACTTTATAAAAATTTCACAAAAATTCAGGCAGCATTTTCCAATCAGTCTATGAAGCAGTGGATCAAGGCGCAAAAAAATCAAACTGATTATTTGTCTTGTTTTAAGAAATCAGATACTGTAAAAAAAACCGACACTTTTAAACAGGAAATTGCTCAATTTGTGTGCAATTTATGCACCTGATATTTTCAGATATTTCAATAACCATCTAATAAAAAATGATTAGGCCGATAAAACAGGAAGGTTTTGTGGTATGTAAAATATTTCGACAGAAATATCTTAATATCAACTTGATATTTATTTGCGGGTAGCGCTAAATCACTAAAATTTGTGCTAATAATGAATGTAATACCGCGCAATTACCCGGCCTGGCGTTGCATTTTGTGGGTGTCAAATTTTTCGACAAACATCTTTGGGCGAATTCAGTCGCAACTGATTCCAAATCAGAAAAAAACCCGGCCAGAAACCGGGTTGGCAAGCTTGCAGTTAGTTTTTTATTTACTTCATTGTTCAGCGAGAAGCACAAAGTGCCTCTTCTGTTGCGAGAATGCGCTTTTTTACGTGCATTGCCTGCGTATCACCTCACCCACAGCGCCAATTACCAGCGCCAGCGAAACAGCGCCCGGATCCGGGGTGCCGATGCTTTTTTCCGCATGCGGACGTGCGCGGCCGATTCTGGGCAGCAGGTCGCGGGTTTTTTGTGCGGCGTCATGCGCGATATCGGCGGCTTCTTTCCAGGTATCGGCTATCGAAGCGCCGCGCGCTGCCGCATGGTCAAGTGCAGCGGAGAAGGGTTGCAATACATCGACCAGTGTCTTGTCACCGGTTTGCGCTTTGCCGCGTTGTTTGACCTCGCGCAAGGCGGCGGCTACACCTGCTGCAATGGTTGCGGTGTCGGGTGTGCTCACGTCACCCAGTTGATGACCAAGACTGCACAGCATGACGCCCCACAGCGCGCCGGATGTGCCACCCGCGCGGGCAGCCCAGGCATCCCCGGCCAACGTCAGCAACGTTCCCGCCCCCGCCTGCGCGTCACGGGCTTTTCCGGCGGCATCGACTGCCGCTGTCAGTCCGCGTTGCATGCCGATACCGTGATCGCCATCGCCCGCAACGGCATCGAGACGTCCGAGTTCTTCCCGCTGCACATCAATAAGGCATTTGGCCGACTCAAGTGCGGCCAGAATAATTGTTGCGGCTTTTTGCGAATCACCGGAACCGGCTGCCACATGCTGTTTCGCGATTGCAGACGGTATAGCAGCAATCTGTTCAGGATTATCCAAAGGCCTTGATATACTGCCTCGCCTGAACGCCGGCGTGTTCGCCGGAGCAAGCCAATAGTGTTCGAGTTCATCATTCAACCAGAACAGCGTCAGCGAAACACCGGCCATGTCAAAACTGGTAATCACGCGGTCGACAACCGGCTCGACGATCACCAGTCCGCGTTCGTGGAGCCATTGATCGACCCTGCGATAGACGACAAACAGTTCCTCCTGTGCCACGCTGCCCAGGCTGTTCAATATCACACCGACACGTGCCCCTTCCGGATGACCGATAACTGGCGGAATATCCTGCAACAGTTTGTCGACAAGCATTTCCGCCAGGCCATCGGCATCAAGCGCATCCATCTGATGCAGGCCGGGTTCGCCATGTATGCCCATGCCGACGGCCATTTTCCCGTGCGCCACGCCAAACAGCGGTTGCCGGGCGCCCGGCAATGTGCAGCCTGAAAAAGCGACGCCTAGCGTGCGAACGCACGCGTTGGCTTCGGTTGCAACACGGCAGACTTCATCCAGCGATTTTCCGGCGTCAGCCGCCGCCCCCGCAGCTTTGAACACCGGCAGCGTTCCGGCAATGCCGCGGCGCAGATGACGATCCGCTGTCGGTGCGGAAGCGATATCATCAGTCACCACCACGGCACGCACATCAATACCCTGTGTCCGCAAACGTTCCTGCGCCTGGTTGAAATTGAGCACATCGCCGGCATAGTTGCCATAACAGAACACAATGCCGCCGCCTGCATCCGCAGCCAGCGCCACATTGCAGATTTGCTGTGCCGATGGCGAGGCAAACACATTGCCCATCGCCGCGCCGTGCGCCAGCCCCTGCCCCACCAGTCCGCCGAACGCCGGATAATGCCCGGAGCCGCCGCCGATGATGACGACGACCTGCCCCGGTTTTGCATTGTGACAACGAATCACCCCGCCATCGACCGGAAGAACATGATTCCGGTGCGCTGCCGCGAAGCCCTGGATCATTTCATCTACAAACGCTTCCGATTGATTAAAGAGATAGGTCATTTGTTATTTCTATTGTCATATCGCGTTCTGCTACGCCCGGTAGGTTTCCGGTTCACCGATTACGCAGTATATCGCATGATTACGCCGCTCTGGAAGCACGCAAGAGCAGCAATACAGCATTTGACCTACGCACTGCGTATCCTTGCAAGCCGCTAAAATGTCTTGACGCATATACACGCGCAAGCAATCCGGATTCATATTAAAATTACATTTTTTGCTGCTTTCTTTTTGCTTGCTTCGCGATCAATCAAATGATGCATCGTAATCCGTATATTCATTGCGCTTCAAATTGGGTATCTGCGCGCTCATTCGCTGGAATAAGGCAACATGAAGAATTATAAAAAAACGAAACTTGGAGCACGAAAAGAATAATTTCCGCCGCCGATTTGATCACCGTAATGCAGTCATTGCAGTAGAGCAATCACGTCTCAACGCAAAACTTCAAGTTTCCGCGTTACCAGGAAAGATAAAAACAAAATACGCACACTTTTTAATGTTTTCTTAACCTTGAATCAAATTATGCATCCCATGTTGAATATCGCGGTTAAAGCCGCGCGCCGGGCCGGCGATATCATTGTCCAGGCTTCCCGGAATCTGGATTTACTCAATGTTTCAAAAAAATCGCACAGTGATTTTGTCAGCGAAGTTGATCGCACAGCGGAAGACGCCATCATCAGAATTTTGCGTGAATCCTATCCGGATCACGCAATTCTGGCTGAAGAAAGCGGCGCAAGCGGTGATACTCAAAATACCGAATTTCAATGGATTATCGATCCGCTCGATGGCACGACGAACTTTCTACATGGCTTTCCGCAATACTCGGTTTCGATCGCGTTGAAACACAAGGGTATCCTGACTAAAGCCGTTGTTTACAACCCCAATAACAACGAGCTTTTCACCGCCAGCAAAGGCGGCGGTGCATACCTTAACAATCAACGCCTCCGCGTGAGCAAACGCATCCGTCTTGAAGATTGTCTGATCGGCACGGGCATACCATTCCGTGATTTGACGCACATGGATGCCTATTTGAATATTTTCAAAGATATTATTCCGCGCGTTGCCGGTATTCGCCGTCCCGGATCCGCGGCGCTCGATTTATCCTATGTCGCTGCTGGGCGCTACGACGGTTTCTGGGAAATCGGCCTGGCGCCCTGGGATATGGCTGCCGGTGTTTTGATGATCAAGGAAGCCGGTGGACTGGTCGGTGATCTGGAGGGTGACGATACTTATCTGGAAAGCGGTCAGATTCTGGCAGGAAATCCTAAGATTTTTTCCCAGTTATTACAGGTTATTACGCCGCATCTGACCGAAGTACTGAAAGCCAACCACCGTTCAGCCAAAAAAATAACCGGTAAAAGGCAAAAAACGCCATCAGCGACCTGAGTAACGATCGACCCAGCCAAGGATTGCTTTTTGTGCGGCTGTAATCCGTACAGGCACAGTGCTTACCTGTGGTAATTCAGCCTCATTCCTGGTCTCCGGGATCGTCGTCCGTCGCCTCGACTTCGGTGAATGGTGTACGCTCAACATCCGCCTCTACCAGCGCACCGAGCTCCTGTAACGGCGGGAGCGCTTCCAGCGACTGCAATCCGAGATCATCAAGGAACTGCTGCGTGGTCGCCAGCAGCGCAGGTCTCCCGGGAACATTGCGGTATCCAACCTGATCAACCCAGCCGCGTGACGTCAGTGTTTTCAGTACTGATGACGATACGCTGATGCCGCGTATCTCCTCGATGTCGCCACGAGTGACCGGTTGATGGTAAGCAATGATCGCGAGCGTTTCCAGTACGGCGCGGGAATAACGCGGCGCTTTGGGCGGATCAAGGCGGTCAAGAAAAGGCTGCATTTCTTTTTTGGCCTGAAAACGCCAGCCGCTAGCCACTTGAACAAGTACAACACCGCTGTCAAGCCAGTCTCCGGCGATTTCGTCGATCACGCCGGAAATCTGCCGGGCATTTACGGTATTGTTGAACAATTTTTTCAACGCCGCCATGGGCAGCGGTTCCTGCGCAGTCAGCAGCGCGGTTTCCAGCACGCGTTTGATCTGTTTCGGTTCATAACACACGGAGGATTCCGGCGGCGCCTCCGTCCCTGTATCCGCTGCATCGGCCACAGCGATCCGAGAAAACCGTTCAGACTGTTGCATCAACGGATCGGACATAAATGGCGCCCAGCAATTCAGGTTGCAGGATTTCCAGCAATGTTTCCTTGGCGAGTTCAAGTATGGCCAGAAAAGTCACGATCACTTCCGCAGTTGTTGCCGCCGGACTGAACAGATCATAAAACGCTATCTGTTCGTGTTGCTGCAACGCCCGCAGTACCCGGCTCATATACACGCGCACGGACAGAGCCTCGCGGCTGATTTGATGATTACGACTGATTCTGGCGCGGGTCAGCAGTGTCATCCAGACCTGACGCAGATCGTCAACCGTGACATCCGGCAACTGTTCGGGCAGTTGCGCATCCACCCATGCCCTGGCAATCATGAAATCGCGGTCGACCTGTGGCAGCTCGTTGAGCCGCACGGCGGCCAGTTTAATCTGCTCATATTTCAATAGTCGTTGCACGAGTTCCGCTCTGGGATCGTTTTCTTCCGCCAGCTCACTGACGGGCGCGGGCAACAGCATGCGTGACTTGATTTCAATCAGCAAAGCCGTCATGAGCAGATATTCGGCGGCCAGTTCAAACTGCTCTACATTCATCATTTCCACGTACGCCATGTATTGCTGCGTGAGTTGCGTCATGGGTATGTCGAGAATATCGATATTGTGTTTGCGTATCAGATAAAGCAGCAAGTCCAGCGGTCCCTGAAAAGCATCCAGAAACACTTCCAGTGCATCGGGCGGGATATACAAATCCTGCGGAATTTCCATCAAGGGTTCGCCGCAGATCCTTGCGTATGGTTTTTTTTCCAGCGTACCGGCAGTTACGGTCACAACGGGCATCCTGATGTTTAACCGTTAAATTCCGCTCGACTCAATCGAACTTATGAATAATTCAATCCCATTGCCGTACGGATATCGCGCATGGTTTCTTCCGCCAGCTGATTGGCCTTCTCACAACCATCGGCAATGATGTTACGCACCAGGGCAGGATCTTCTTCATACATGCGAGCCCGGTCGTGCATCGGCTCCTGTTCGGCCAGCACCTTATCGATGACAGGCGATTTGCAATCCAAACAGCCGATAGACGCGCTGCGGCAGCCCTCCTGCACCCAGTCACGGGTTTCTTCGTCGGAATATACCAGATGAAACTGCCATACCGGGCAGACTTCAGGATTACCGGGATCGGTGCGACGCACACGGGCGGGGTCGGTCGGCATGGTGCGGATTTTTTTGCGCACGCTGTCCGCATCCTCGCGCAGGCTGATGGTATTGTTATACGATTTCGACATTTTATGACCGTCCAGACCCGGCATGCGTGATGCTTTGGTCAGCAGCGTTTCCGGTTCGCACAGTATCATTTTGCCGCCGCCTTCAAGATAGCCGTACAGCCGCTCCTGATCACCCATGCTCAGATTCTGCTGCTCCTCCAGCAAAGATTTGGCTTCAGCCAGCGCGTGTTCATCGCCCTGTTCCTGATAGCGGTTGCGCAGTTCGACATACAGTCGGGATTTCTTCGAACCGAGTTTTTTAATCGCAGCCTGCGCTTTTTCTTCAAACCCGACTTCCTTGCCGTAAATATGATTAAAACGCCGGCAGATTTCCCGTGTGAACTCGATGTGCGGCGCTTGATCTTCCCCGACAGGCACACGGTTCGCACGATAAATCAGAATATCCGCGCTTTGCAGCAGCGGATAGCCCAGAAAGCCGTAAGTACTGAGATCTTTCTCGCTGAGTTTTTCCTGTTGATCCTTGTACGTCGGCACACGTTCAAGCCAGCCCAGCGGTGTCATCATCGACAGCAGCAGATAAAGTTCGGCATGCGCGGGGACTTTGGATTGGATAAACAAAACAGCTTTTGCAGGATCGACACCCGCGGCAAGCCAGTCGATCACCATATCCCAAGCGCTCCTCTCAATGATTTCGGGTGCGTCGTAATGCGTCGTCAATGCGTGCCAGTCCGCCACAAAGAACAGGCATTCGTACTGCTGTTGCAACGCCACCCAGTTTTTCAGTACGCCATGATAATGCCCTAAATGCAGATTCCCGGTAGGACGCATACCCGACAAGACACGATCAGCAAACATGTGTTTTAAATCCTAAAAGTTAATTGCTACACAAATATAAATGTTCAACAATTTTCCAGACTCCTAGATAGCACCCTAGACATATAATCCGAAAAAAGAAACGATCATCAATTTGATCAATTTAATCATCGGCCAGACAATCACACCCAGCACGCCGCTGATCAGCAAAACCAGCAGGATCATGAAACCGTAAGGTTCGATTCTGGAAAACGGATAGGCTAACCGATGCGGTAACAGACTCACTGCCATGCGACCGCCGTCGAGCGGCGGCAAAGGCAGCAGATTCAGAACCATCAGAATGACATTAATTTCGATTCCGGCAATGCCCATCAAAATCACCGGTTTGGTGTATTCAGTGATGGGCAGAATCATCGCCAGCTTGATGAGCAGCGCCCAGAAAAAAGCCATCAACAGATTCGCCCCGGGA